>CAZKHA010000026.1:0-30904 GCA_964552325.1 uncultured Bacteroidales bacterium | reverse complement strand
GACCCCGAATGCATTGGCCTTGGTTCGGTTAAACAATTGCTTATTGATTTACAGCAGGGGAAGGTTACGATTTAGCGTTAATTCATAACCAGAAAATGGGATTAACTACTAACTACTTGATTGCTGCCTACTTCCCAATCCCCTAGCTCCTCCCCCCCCTTTCAGCCCTTTCATTTGGTGTTGGATACCTTATACCTTGTGCCCTTCACCTTGTACCCTGTACCATTCACCTTGCACCCCCACCCTCATTCTTCGGTTGGGCAAGCTTTACCTTGTACCCTGTTCACCCCTTCTCGCTTACTACATAAGCCACCAATTAACAATAAGTTGTAAGAAAAAGACATTGCATTGAGCTTGATTTGTAATAAGTCTGTAACCATTTCTTAACACCGTACGGGTACTTTTGCCGCAACTCAAAAAAACCTGTTCGTGATACAAAAATTAATTTACAAAAGCCTGATTTTGCTCTTGTTTTGGTCTGTTTGCCTGGACCAGCTCCAGGCCCAATCTGCCCTAATACAGGGCATTGTTACCGATGCCAAGACTCACGAAACCATTGTGGGTGCAAATGTTGTGCTTCAGGGGACTACTATTGGTGCCTCAACTGATTTGGATGGCAAGTACAAAGTGGAAAACGTGGCTGCTGGAACTTATAACCTAGTGGTTTCGTTTATTTCGTACAAGACAAAAGTTATTGAAAACGTAAAGGTTACCAAAGGAAACGCTACAAACCTGAACATCGAAATCGAAGAAAACGTTGCTTCACTTCAAGGGGTCGTAATTACCGCCACCAAGCGCACAGGCACCGAGGTATCGTTGCTTACATCTATTAAAAAGGCCGATGTGGCCATAACGGGTGTATCGCGCGAAAGCATAACACGCACCCAAGACCGTGATGCTTCGGAAGTAGTAAAACGCATTCCGGGCATCACCATTATGGACGACCGTTTTGTGATGGTGCGAGGCCTTAGCCAACGTTATAATACAGTATGGCTCAACAATGCAGCCACTCCAAGCTCGGAAGCCGACGTCCGCGCGTTTTCATTTGATGTGATTCCCAGTTCGTTGCTCGAAAATATCCTGGTTTTTAAAACCCCTGCGCCCGAATTGCCAGCCGATTTCTCTGGGGCGGCCATAAAAATAAGCACACGTTCGCTAAATGATGATAACAGTGTATCAGTTGGTTACTCAGCATCTTATCGTTCAGGAAGCACGTTTGAAGACTACAAACTTTATAAACCCTCAAAATACACCTGGTTGGGCATGAACGATGGAACGCTGAATCTACCCGAAGGCTTTCCAAGTCATTTAAATAAAGTTGAAGATGCCGATGAACTCACCGCTATTGGACGAAGTTTCAACACTATCTGGTCGCCAGAACTAACCACTGCCCTACCCGACCAACGCTTTATAGTTAGTCTGAACCAACGCTTTAGGGCTGGCAAAGTCTCCATTGGAAATATTTCATCGGTAAACTACAGTTATACAAGCGATATTGACCAAATAACGCGAAGCGAGTTTCAGGCCTATAATGAACTGAAAGATAAGCCTGATACAAGCTATACTTTTAGGGATGAGCGCTATAAGACCGGCGTACGTATTGGTTTATTGCATAACTGGGTTTTAAACTTCGGCAACAACCAAAAAATTGAATTCCGTAACTTGTTCAACCATTTTGGAACCTCAACCTATACCGATCGGAATGGCCGCGATAATTATGGAGGACTGACCATTCAAGCCCGCGAACTCAAATTTCAAACGCGTAATACCTACTCTGGGCAATTAGGTGGCAGCCACGACTTTAACAATCAAAGAACTAAACTTGATTGGACGCTAGGTTTTAGCTATGCTGACCGCGATGAACCCGACACCAAGCGTTTGTCGTCAACACTAAACGAAGAAGATCCGGATAACCCACATTATGGGGAATATGGCGTTAACTTCTCCTTTGCCGCCACACCCGAACTTTCGGGAAGGGTTTACCAAAACATGACCGAAAACATTGCCATTGCCGGAACAAACATCGAACATCAATTGGTTATTGGAGAGTTTACAACTACCCTAAAAGCAGGTTTATACGCCGAACAAAAGCGACGCAACTTCAATGCCCGAAACATTGGGTATATTATTGCCAACATCATGCAGTTTGACTGGGAATTGCCTTACCAACCAATTGATTCAATTTTTAACAGTTCGAATATAAATAATACCACAGGTATAAAAATTGATGAAACCACCAATAACTCCGATTCGTACGAAGCAGGAAATGATCTTTTAGCTGCATATATAGCTGCAAAACTGCCTTTTACAAAAAAGCTGAATCTATACACTGGCATACGTTTCGAGCAAAACAAACAAACACTCGATAGTTATTCAAGTGATAACGGAAGTGTGCCCGTAAACGTAAAAATTGATGAAGCCCGTGTGTTTCCTTCGGCCAATTTCACCTATAACTTCACCGAAAAAAGCCTGCTGCGGGCATCTTGGGGAATGACCGTTAACCGCCCCGAATTCAGGGAAATAGCACCGTTTGCCTTCTATGACTTTGAATTAAAAAAAGTAATTCGTGGCAACCCCGAGCTTAAGAATACACTCATTCACAATGCCGATTTAAGGTTTGAGGTTTATCCATCACCCAACGAGAACTTAACTTTTGGTGTGTTCTATAAGAAATTCAACTCACCGGTTGAAACCATAGAGGTTAACTCGGGCTCGGGCAAGGATTATACCTTTGAAAATGCTAAAGGTGCCTATAGCGCAGGAATGGAGATAGAGGTTAAAAAATCATTTGCCAGCCTAGCTGAAAAATCGAATGCAATGGCTTGGTTAAAAAACTTTTCGGTAGTGCTAAACGCTTCAATAATAAAAAGTGAGATCGAAATAGATACAGCCTTGCATTACGCACGCAATGCCACCCGCAGCATGATGGGACAATCTCCGTATATCGTAAATGCAGGAATTTACTATGCCAATCAAACTAATGGGCTTAGCATTAGCGCATTATACAATATCATTGGAAAGCGTATTGTGGTTGTTGGCCTCGATGCTCCAGATATTTACGAAATGCCACGCCACCAAATAGACCTTAGCATACAAAAAAGTTTTGGCACGCACCTTAACGTAAAACTGGGTGTACAAGACCTTCTTAACCAATCAATTGTAGAGAAACAATTTGTAGATTTTACAAAGGATGGCACTGATTTTCAACGCGAACAAATTACCTATAGCCTTAGCCCTGGGGCATATTATACTTTAGGATTAACATACACGTTTTAAATGAATTAATTTTGCAACGACAAATACTTACAGTTATGATGTATCGAATTACACTAATGGCCATCGGCCTGCTTTGGATGTTTGGACTTCAAGCCCAAAAACTTGAGTTAACTAACGGGAAATATTACAAAGATGGCATGTTATATACCGGGACAAATACCGAGTTATATGCAAGTGGCACAAAAAAAATGGTTCAATCTATTGTAAATGGCAAAGAAGAGGGGTTAACCACACTTTTCTTTGAAAATGGCAATCAGCAAGAACAGCGTTCTTTTAGGGAAGGCCTGAAACACGGAGAATGGATTACCTGGAACGAAGATGGGGTAAAAATAGCAGAAGCCTGGTATAAAGACGATAAGAAAGATGGCACCTGGAAAATTTGGGATACAAAAGGACAGCTTCGCTATGAGATGCATTACACCAATGGCCAAAAAACCGGCAAATGGTTTATGTGGGACGAGAATGGCAAAGTTACCATGGAACGAAATTATGAGTAAAAAAAAAGCCCTCACCTAACTGATGAGGGCTTTTTTTTGAATGGCCAAACAGAAGCTGAAACATGTACAACTTCAAGTTGGGCAATTATGCTTAGCAATTTTCTTTCTCAAAATCATTCATGCAGTCAACCAAAGCTTGAACGCTTTCAATTGGCAAAGCATTGTAGGTAGAAGCCCTGAATCCACCAACCGACCTATGGCCTTTAATGCCAATCATGCCACGTTTTTTAGAAAACTCCATAAACGCATCCTCTTTATCTTGAAACTCAGGCTTCATTACAAAGCAGATATTCATGAGCGAACGACTATCTTTTTCGCATGTGCCCATAAACATTTTGCTGTTATCAATTGCATCGTACAAAAGGCCAGCTTTAACCTTGTTCATTTCCTGAATTTTAGCTACTCCACCCAATTCTTTAATCCACTTCAATGTTTCCATTACGGTAAATATTGGAAGAACGGGAGGTGTATTGAACATTGAACCTTCTTTAATATGGGTACGATAGTCGAGCATGGTAGGAATGGCGCGTTCTACTTTACCAAGAATGTCTTCACGCAGAATAACAAATGTAACACCGGCAGGGCCGAGGTTTTTTTGCGCACCGCCATAGATCATTGCATATTTTGAAACATCGATAGGGCGGCTTAAGATATCGGATGACATATCGGCTACAAGTGGCACTGGGCTATCAATATCCGTATGAATTTCGGTACCATAAATGGTATTGTTGGTTGTAATATGGAAATAATCGGCATCAGCTGGAATGGTATAGCCTGTGGGGATGAAGTTGTAGTTTTTATCGGCTGAGGAAGCTACATTAATTACTTCACCAAACAGTTTTGCTTCTTTTAAGGCTTTTTTGGCCCAAACGCCGGTATCGAGATAACCAGCTTTTTTGTTTAAGAGGTTGAAAGGAATCATACAAAACTGTAAGCTTGCGCCACCGCCTAAGAAAAGAACTTTGTAATTCTCGGGAATGTTCAAGGCTTCCTTAAACAAGGCAACTGTTTGATCCATAACAGCTTCAAAATCTTTACTACGATGTGAGATTTCGAGCAATGAAAGGCCTATCCCGTTAAGGTCTAAGATAGCCTTTGCAGTGTTTTCAATAGCAATTCGCGGCAGGATTGAAGGGCCGGCATTAAAATTATGCTTCTTCATGATGTTGGTTTTTAGGTGATTATTGGTAAATATCGAAAATTTTGAACGGAAGGTTCACGTTTGATGAATGCTACAAAATTAGAACGATTAATCTTAATAAGCAATTTTTTGTGGCACAAATCCAATCAAAATTTTGTTGATTAACTTACCTTTGTACACCTTACAGAACTGTTTTATGAATACACGCTCAGTTAGTTTATCGTTTTTAATCATGCTGTTTGTCCTGGCAGCATGCCATCCCTTAAACAGGCCTGCCAATGTGGCCAAGCGCTTTGTTGAATTGGTTAATGAACGGGATTTTATGGCCGCTGCCGATCTGGGAACCCTCGAAACAAAAGCCTACCTGAATGTGCTTGAAGGCCTTACAAGAGGTATGGACACACTTAAAAAACCTGAAGGCGAAGTGCGTATTCTTAGTACTGATATCAATGGAGATACGGCTGTGTGCAAGGTAAGCTTTCAAGACGAAATTGATTATATAACCATGGTTCGTATAAAAAAGCGATGGAAAGTACATATGGAAAAAAAATAGTCATCAATGGCTTGTACAAAGGAATTTGCACACCAACTAATTGATTATGTTGAGCATTAGAACTCTTATAAACATAAGCCTAAGCAAGCCGTTAATCGTAAAATTGCATGCCAAGAATGTACTTTTAGTCTTTTTTGGCATCCTTCTATTTAAGCTTTCAGCTTGCCATCAAGAAAACCCAGACCCCCAAAAACCGCTTATCGATACAAGCCAGTTTCAGGAAGGCGATTTCATCCTGAGAAGAGGTTATGGGTTGGTAAGCACCTTTATTGCAAAGAATTATGGGGGCAAACATCAACTATCACATGTGGGTATTGTTGTAAAAAGGGATGCACAACTAAGGGTTATACACAGTATTTCAAAACAATTATCAACTAAAGAAGGTGTAATAGAAGAATCGCTTGCTACTTTTATTTCAGAGGCGAGACCGGGCAAATTATTTATTTACAGCCCCTTACCAGGCAACTACCATCAAAGGCAACTCATTGCTACCACTGCTAAACGCCTTGCCGCCGCTAACACTGCTTTCGATATGGACTTTAACTTAAAGGATACTACCAAATTATTTTGTACCGAACTGGTTTTGTATTGTTTACAAAAAGCCGCCCCGCATGATAGCTTAGCAGGCCTTCAACAGAAACCGCTTTCAAAAGGCCTAGACTTATTTGAAGACGATAGCTTATTTTCACTTAAATTTGTATGGAGCAAAAACCAGTAATAGTTACTTTTGCACCTAATTTGAAAGCCAAACCCTATGACTGAACTTTTAAAAAACCTGAGTATGCAAACCCGCGAATGGCTTGCTGACCATGGATGGAACTCATTCTTTGCTGAGCTGGTAGCCGATTATCTTTGGTTTTTTATCATTCTTTTTCTCGCTTTTGTATCGTATTACATTGTTAAAAAGATACTTTACCGCTTATTGAAGCGCTTGGTTGCCAACTCAAAATCGCAGTTTGACGATTTCTTGCTTGAACGCAAGTTTTTTAAGCGGCTTTGTTATTTTGCCCCTGCCATTATCCTCTATAAGCTTACTCCTATTACCGTAAGCGATTTACACAACCTAATCTTTTTTGTGCAGCGTTCCATGTCGGTTTACATGGTATTTATTGTTGCTATTTCGTCCGATGCCTTTTTAGAAGCTGCTCATGATTACTACCTTACAAGCGAAAACGCGAGAAACCGACCCCTTAAAGGATTTATACAAGTAGGCAAAATAATTGTTTATGCCATTTGTGCCATCATCATCATCTCCATTCTACTCGAGCAAACGCCTGGGGTACTTTTAGGCGGGCTTGGAGCTATGTCAGCCGTATTATTGTTGGTGTTTAAGGATAGCATACTCGGATTTGTAGCTGGCATTCAGCTTACTGCCAATAATATGGTTAAAATTGGTGATTGGATTTCATTGCCAAAACACGATATTGATGGTACGATTAGCGAAATCTCGCTCACCACTGTTAAAGTCCAGAATTTTGACCGCACCACCTCTACCCTACCTGCCTATACCTTGGTTAGCGATAGTGTTAAAAACTGGAGAGGCATGGAAGAATCGGGTGGCAGGCGCATTACTAGATCAATTTATATTGATGTGAACAGTGTAAAATTCTGCACCCCAGAGATGCTTAAGGCCTTTGAAAATGTGAACTATATAACCGATTATGTAAGAGAAACACAAGCCGAGATTGAACGTTACAATACACAAAACCATGTTGATGAGAATATTATAGTAAATGGTAAGCGGCAAACAAACCTGGGAATATTCAGGGCGTATTTAAATGCCTATCTAAAGAATAATCCAGATATCAAGAAGGATATGACCTACTTAGTTCGCCATCTTGCTCCTACCGAAAAAGGCTTACCCATTCAAATCTATTGCTTTACTTCAACCACTGATTGGGAAAAGTACGAAAACATCCAAGCCGATATTTTTGATCACATTATTGCAAGCACACCGTTTTTTGAACTCAAGACCTTCCAAAGCCCTAGCGGAGCCGATTTTAAAACCGCATTAACCAATAGCTGAGAACCTTATCGAATATAGGAGTCTTGCAAGTCATTTATTGGCAAGGTGAAGCTTTTTGTTTGGGCAAGAATCAGCGTTATCAGCATCACCAAGCTATCTTTCAGAATATTGGCTTTTAAGGGAAGTCTGCATTATTTTGGGTCTGAATTCTCTTTAACATCATCAAAAAAAATTGTTTAGTAGGTGATAGTATAAAAGTTAGGTTCTATCGTCTCGAGTCTAAAGCACAAGTTTTAAATATACTAACTGTTCTATTTTAATCTGAACCGAATCTAAATTAAAGAAGGATTGGGTAGAATGGTGGGAGCGATTTTATGGGGTGTCGATTTTATTCTGTAATTTCGTCATCCCGAATCTCAACTTATCACATTAAAATCAATCATTATGGCGAAGGTCAAAGGCGATGTAGAAATTGACATCGAACGCTGCAAAGGATGCGAAGTATGCACCACAGCTTGTCCGAACGATGTTCTGGCTATGTCAGATGAAGTAAATGGCAAGGGATACAAATTTGCCATCAAAGTAAATGCCGAGTGTATCGGTTGTTCCAATTGTGCCGTTGTTTGCCCCGATGGCGTAATTACAGTTTACCGGGCTAAAGTGTAAATTATCAGAAACCGTAAAAACATTCATAAGGCATGAAAGAACTTAAATTAATGAAAGGCAATGAGGCGATTGCGGAAGCCGCCATACGTGCCGGTGCCGATGCTTATTTTGGCTATCCAATTACCCCACAGAGCGAAGTGCTAGAATACTTGATGGCCGAGAAACCCCATGAACGCACTGGGATGGTTGTGCTTCAGGCTGAAAGCGAAGTAGCCGCCATTAACATGGTTTATGGCGCAGCAGCATGTGGCAAAAAAGTGTTCACATCTTCAAGCAGTCCTGGTATCAGCCTAAAACAAGAAGGCATCTCGTACATTGCTGGTGCCGAACTACCTTGCGTTATTGTTAACGTGGTTCGCGGAGGCCCAGGCCTTGGAACCATTCAACCCTCACAATCCGATTATTTTCAGTCAACCAAAGGTGGCGGGCATGGCGATTACCGTCTTTTGGTATTAGCTCCAGCTTCGGTACAAGAAATGGCCGATTTTATGGTACTGGGTTTCGAACTCGCGTTTAAATACCTCAGCCCTGTACTAATCCTGTCAGATGGCGTTATTGGCCAAATGATGGAAAAAGTGGAGCTTGAGGAACAAAAGCCAAGGATGGACGACCAATATATTAAGGAAACCTATGCTTGGGCTACCACTGGCAAATCACCTAACAAGCATCGCAGTATAATCACAAGCCTTGAGCTCGATTCATCCAAACAAGAAATACACAACCATAAACTGCAAGCCAAATATAAAAGGATGCAGGAAGAGGAAACCCGTTACGAAACCTTTGGTTGCGAAGATGCTGAATACCTTATTGTTGCCTTTGGATCATCAGCCCGTATCAGCCAAAAAGCCATGCAGCTTGCCCGTGAAAAAGGCATAAAAGTTGGCATCTTAAGGCCAATAACACTCTTCCCCTTCCCTTCTGAGGCTATTAATAAACTTGCCGATAAGGTCAAAGGGATTTTAACTGTTGAGATGAATGCTGGTCAAATGGTTGAAGATGTTCGCTTGGCCGTTAATGGCAAAGTAAAAGTTGAGCATTTTGGCCGATATGGTGGCATCATTCCATCACCCTCAGAAGTAGAAAAAGCCCTTGAAAACATATTAATTGGAGGATAATTATGGCAGAAAATTTTGATATCCCCGAAATCCGCACCCCCGAATTTACAGTCTATAAAAAGACCAGTGTGCTAACTGACAATGTGATGCACTACTGCCCCGGATGCGGTCATGGTACGGCTCACCGTATTATTGCAGAAGTAATTGAAGAAATGGGCATACAGCACGAAACCATTGGTATTGCGCCGGTTGGTTGCTCAGTATTAGCCTATAATTATTTTGATATTGATATGCAGCAAGCTGCACATGGTCGTGCCCCTGCCGTGGCCACAGGTGTAAAACGTGTTTATCCCAATAAATATGTTTTTACCTACCAAGGTGATGGCGATTTAGCCGCCATAGGCACTGCCGAAACCATACATGCATGTAACCGTGGAGAAAACTTTGCAATTTTCTTCATTAATAATGGCATTTATGGGATGACTGGTGGACAGATGGCACCTACTACGCTTCAAGGGATGCCAACCTCTACCTCACCCTATGGCCGCGACCTTAAACTGATGGGAAATCCCTTGCGTATGACTGAACTGGTGGCACAACTACCTGGCACGTATTCAGTTTCAAGGCATTCGGTTCATACACCGGGCAATGTTCGTAAAGCTAAAAAAGCTATCCGGCAAGCCTTCGAAAACCAGAAACTCGACAAAGGGGTTACCTTTGTAGAAATCGTTTCTAACTGTAACTCAGGATGGAAACTATCACCCGTAAAAGCCAATGAGTGGATGGTGGATCACATGTTCCCATTCTATCCGCTTGGTGACATAAAGGTAAATGGCGAAATGGTAAATAAAGGATAACGCATTAAACACGATCTGAAAATGACTGAAGAAATTATCATAGCAGGATTTGGGGGCCAAGGTGTGCTCTCAATGGGCAAAATATTGGCCTACTCAGGAATGATGCAAGACCAAGAAGTTAGCTGGATGCCATCATACGGCCCTGAAATGCGTGGAGGCACTGCCAATGTGGCTGTTATCTTAAGCGATGAACGGATTAGCTCTCCGGTACTTAATCAATTCGACACCGCTATTATCCTGAACCAACAATCGATGGATAAATTTGAGAAAAGCGTTAAACCCGGTGGCACATTGCTTTACGACCCAAACGGCATCACACATCACCCAACCCGCACTGACATCAACATTTATAAGGTTGAAGCTGCCGAGGAAGCCGCAAAAATGGACTCCGCTAAAACCTTCAATATGATTGTAATGGGCGCATTCTTAAAAATTAAACCCATCGTAAAACTCGAAAATGTGGAGAAAGGCTTAAAAAAATCACTCCCAACAAGGCATCATAAACTCATCCCCATGAATATTGATGCCATAAACAAAGGTTTTGAAGTGGTTCAAAGCATTCACCTTCTTTAAAAATTTTACGCAAATTGCCGAGATGCCTCTTCCTTATTAGGGAGAGGCTTTTTTATTTGCTGAAACCTTTTTGCAGCGTTTAAGTATAATGGCTTAGGTTAAAAGTATAACAACGACTCTTAACCCAACTTTTGCTTTAGGCACGCATCGTATTCAAAAAATGTTATTCTATATCAACCCCTAATATGTTATATACCATCAAGTTTGCTCATAAAAATGGAATGAGAAATAGTTCTCTTCTTTTACTATGTGCCTTCTTGATTGGTTCATGGGGCAATTTGAACGCTACTAAGTACGATTCGCTTCTTAATCAAAGCATAACCAATTATTTAACGCTTGTTGGGACTAAATCGCCTGATTCAATACTTGCAAAAGAGCTTTACAAGATTATTGAATTAACCAAAGTAAGCGAACCGATAACTTGTGAGATTTACCTAAAAAAACTTGAAGCCCTCTGCATTGGCAGCAACAACACAAAAAAATTGGCCGAAGTTTATAACTTATTAGGCGACAACTATAATCATAGAGGGCTTAGCTACCTTGCCCTAAAAAACTACTTTTCGTGTTACAGCTTGCATAGCAAATACTTAAACCACAATGCCGCAGCCTATAGTTTGTGCAACATGGGCAATGTGTATTTTGCACAAAACAATTTTATAACAGCAAGGCGGATGTACAATCAAGCCATGGTAACTTTTCAACGCGAAGGGGATGTTTTTGGGCAATCGGTTATTTTAAATAACCTGGGTTTAATAAGCCTTTCGATGAATCAGCTTGATTCAGCCTTGTCAAGCTTTAACATAGCCTATACCATTCGCCAAAAACGAAACCAAGCTTTTGAGCTGGCGCACTCCGAAACCTACCTAGGTATTGTATTTACCCAACTAAAACAATTTGATGAAGGGCTTGGCTTTTTTAAAAAAGCTATCGATCATCTTGCAAAGGTTAAAAAAACAACATCCACTGAAAATCTCCTTTTGGGCAAGATATATAGCTCGATGGCAGATAATTACAGTGCGCAGAAAAAATTCAAAGAAGCCCTAGACCTGCTATCTAAAAGCATGCTGGTTTTTACAAGCGAACAGGATGCTTTTCTATTAGCCAACACTAGCCTTAAAATGGGCAAAGTTTTAATGCTAATGGGCAAACTAGCTGATGCTGAAATTGAACTTAAAAAAAGCCTTGATTACGCTTATCAATCGCAATCAGCTGATCGAATAAAAGAAGTGTATGGTGAATTGGTAAAACTGCATGTAATAAATGGTATGATTGGAGAGGCATTTGGGTATCAAAAAAAATATGCATTAATAGCCGATTCACTCCTTAACTCATTCAATAACAACAAATTTCAAGAAATCAGCCTAGCAGTATCCAGTAACGAGGATTTACGCCAGAAGGCCCATCTTCAACAGATATCAACTAAAAACAAACAGATTCTTGGTATTTCGGTAATGGCTTTCGTGGCTATCCTGTTATTTATGATTTATATGCTACGCGTGAATAAAAAGAGCCAAAAACGATTTAAAGATTTAAGTAACTCTACCTTCGAAGGGATTATCATCCATTCAAATGGCAAAATAGCCGACCTTAACGAGCGTGCTGCGCTACTATTTGGTAAAAGTGTTGATGAACTGATAGGTACTGACATTTTTAAATACTTTGATAGCGAACAAGTTAAAAAATTTCAAACCGTTGCGTTTAAAACCAATTTTGTGGATTATACTACAAACATGGTTTTAGAGGATGGAACCATAAAGCAAGTTGAAATACTAAGCAAACCAATCAAATTTAGAGGCCGTTCAATGCGTGTTGCGGCTATCCGCGATATTACCACCATATCAAAAACGATAGAAGAAAACAAAGTTCTTTGGACTGCCATTACGCAAACACCAAGTACAATATTAATTACCAATAATTTAGGAAAAATCACCTACGCCAATCCTGCCTTTATAAAAACTACAGGCTATACGTTGGAAGAAGCCTTAGGAAACTCACCAGGCGAACTAATGCATTCAGGATATCATGAGCCAAACTTTTACCAAAATTTTTGGGAAACGATTAATAAGGGTAAAACTTGGAAAGGCGAGTTTTGTAACAAGAAAAAAGATGGCAGTCTATTCTGGGAAAATGCCATCATTTCGCCTGTTGTTGATTCGAATGGATTTATCACCCATTATTTGGCTATAAAAGAAGATATTACCCTATTGAAAGAAACAGAAAAATCGCTTACTAGGCAAGATACACTATACCGCTCGCTTGCACGCCAACTTCCTTCTATAGGTATTGTTTTGTTCGACAAAGCTTTAAATATAGTATTGGCCGATGGGCCGGTCATTCAACAGCTAAAACTGCACTCGCCAATTGAAGAAGGTAAGCCAGCAGCAGGTTGCATCTCACCAAACCTGAAAACCAATTTAGAAGAAATGATGCAAAAATGCTTTGTTGGTGAAACATTCGAGTTTAAAACCACTGTATATAATACTGATTATGAAATAATAATACAACCTGTAAAAGATGAGCCGAAGAATGTGTTCTTGGGAATGTTGGTTATACGCGATATAACAGAGGAACTGAAGAAAGAAAACATTTTACTGGCCAATAAGCAAAAGTTAACGGAACTTAATGATACTAAAGACAAGTTTTTCTCTATAATTGCACATGATTTGCGCAGCCCATTCAATGTGATACTAGGATTTAGCGATTTACTTAGTTCAAACTTTGATGAATTGGATGATGCGAGCAAAAAAAGCTACATAGAAAATATAAAGGAAGGGGCCGAAAACACTTATAAACTGTTGCTTAACTTACTGGATTGGTCAAGATCGCAGGCCAATTCAATGGAATTTGTGCCCGAAAATTTCAACCTATATTATACTGCAGAGGCAGCCACAACCATGGCTAAACAACAATCGATGTTAAAAGGCATAACGCTTACCAATAATATACCTGAAGATGCAACGGCATGGGCTGATCAAAACATGGTTAAAACCATAATCAGAAATTTAGTTTCGAATGCAATAAAATACACTGCCACTGGAGGTTCTGTTACAATTTCGGCAGCTATTGATAAAGCCAACCATACAATTGCCCTTAAAGTAACCGATACCGGTGTAGGCATTAGTTACGACGTTCTGCCAAAATTGTTTAAAGTAGGCGAAAAGATAAAGACCAATGGAACGGCGAATGAAACAGGAACTGGCTTAGGTTTAATACTTTGCGCTGAGTTTGCACGAAAAAACCATGGTACAATAACCGTTGAGAGTACACTTGGTAAAGGAAGCCAATTCATCGTAAATCTACCGCTAATAAATGTTGGTTATTGATAATCAACAAGTTTGTCAGCTAAATAAAAAAATTGTTACTTTGCTGTCTTAAAACCTCTTTCATGGTCTTTAGCAGTGCTGTCTTTCTAATTGGTTTTTTACCGCTGTTCCTGCTCGCCTATTTTGCAGTGGATAAAAAATACAAGAACATTGTTATACTCATTTCCAGCATTATATTCTATAGTTGGGGTGCTCCCAAGTTTATATTTGTAATACTGGGTACAACCTTTATTGATTACCATTTGGTTAGGTGGATGTGGAACACAAAAACGCCACTTAAACGGAGGCTAATGCTAACGCTTTCAGTAACGGTGAATATTGGATTGTTGGTTTATTTTAAGTACAGCAATTTTTTTGTAGAGAACGTTAACGAAATGCTTGCAGTTGTTGGCGTTGAGGAATTTAAATGGACTAAACTAATCTTACCTATTGGCATATCGTTTTACACCTTCGAAACCATAACCTATGTGGTGGATGTTTATAGAAGGGTGCATAAACCACTTGACAATTTTTGGGATTATCAAGTTTACATCATATTCTTCCCCAAGTTGATAGCAGGCCCAATAATACGTTACCACGAACTTGCCGACCAAATAAGCGACCGTTCTGCCAACGAAACAACCGATAATAAGCTTACAGGATTTTACCGTTTTGTTATTGGATTAGCTAAAAAAGTATTGATTGCCAATGTAATGGGTGCAGAAGCCGATCGCATAATGGCACTTGATTACACAACACTTGATGCCACCACTGCCTGGATTGGCATTTTAGCTTACACCTTCCAGATATATTTCGATTTTTCGGGATACTCTGATATGGCTATTGGGATTGGCAAAATGACTGGATTCAAATTCCCCGAGAACTTCAACAACCCTTATATTTCGCAAAGCATCAGCGAGTTTTGGCGCCGATGGCATATGACTTTAGGGGCTTGGATGCGCAATTACCTTTATATCCCCTTGGGAGGCAACAAAGTAGATACCAAAGCCCGCCTTTTTTTCAACCTATGGATTGTATTCATTTTTAGTGGTTTTTGGCATGGGGCTTCTTGGTCTTTTATCGTTTGGGGAGCCTACCATGGCCTTTTCTTAATACTCGACCGGCTCTTCCTCTTAAAACTGCTACAAAAAATTGGGAAAGTCCCTGCCACCTTGTTTACATTCTTTATTGCTGTAATCGGCTGGGTGATATTTAGGATAGAAGACTTTGGCCAAGCCATGCTGTATTACAAAAGCATGTTCAGCTTTAATTTTAAAAGCTTTTCAATACCTGATAACCCAGAATTTTTTACCATTTTTGTTGTTGCCATCCTTTTTGCTTTCTTTGCTTCGTTCAAAAAAGGACAACGAATTCAGGATATGGTATATTTTGATCCTTACCCACTTAAGCGGCATCTAGTCATTTCATTCATAGTGGTTATCTTGTTTTTATTCTCATTGGCTTCTATTACTTCCTCGGGCTTCAACCCCTTCATCTATTATCGCTTTTAGCCTATGAAATTTGAAAAACATATAAAAACGGGGTTGGTTGCCATGTTTGCCTGCATGTTGTTGTTGCCGGCCTTGCAGCGCAATCTCCCATTTAAGGAAGTAGCACAATTAAATGGGGCTATCACAAAGGTTGATAAGCCCAGCTTTACTTGGAAAACTTGGTTTGACGGAAGCTTCGCACTGGCTTACGACACTTACTTTAATCAAGACTTTGGGTTTAGAAATTACTTTGTTAGGCTAAACAATCAACTAGCATTCAGCATATTTGGAGTGCCAAAGGCGAAAAATGTAATCGTAGGGAAGCAAAACTATTTGTTCGAAGAAAATTACATAAAAGCCTATTACGGAACGGATTATATTGGTGACAGCGCCATTACAAGCAATGTTAAACACCTAAAGTTCCTTGCTGACACCTTAAAATCAAAAAATGTGGATTTAATAATGGTGTTTGCCGCCGGAAAAGGAAGTTTCTATCCGCAGTTTTTTCCGGATAAATACAAACAAACCAAAGGCCCTACCAATTATGAAGCTTACTTAAAACATACCAAAGAGGCTGGATTACACGTAATTGATTTCAATAGTTATTTCTTAAAAGCCAAAGATACTTCACGGTATTTGCTTTACCCAAAGACGGGGATCCATTGGAGCAGCTATGGAATGGTACTGGTAGCTGATAGCTTAATCAAGTACATCGAACAGTTGCGAAACATCGATCTTCCTGATATTGTGATTGATAGTATTGAAGTAACAACTGACCTCCGAGATTCGGACAAAGACATTGAAGGGGGAATGAATCTTTTTTTTGGTATAAAAAACTTCCCAATGGCATACCCAGCCTTTCGTTACAACGAACAAGGCAAAACAAAGCCAAAGGTGATGGTTGTGGCAGATAGTTATTATTGGGGCATGTTTGGCAAAGGGCTTTCTGACCGAGTATTTAATCAAGGGCAGTTCTGGTTTTATAATTACGAAGTATATCCTGATAATTATGTAAAGCCCACAACCGTAAATCAAATAGATGTAGCTAAAATAGTGCAATCGCAAGACGTTGTAATACTTATGGCTACCGAGGCAACTCTAAACAAATTTCCTTGGGGCTTTACTGAAAATGCCATCAAGGCAATAAAGAACCCTTTTGCCAACGACCCGAATTTCATAAAAAAGATCTTGGAGCTTGAAGCGGGCATGCGAAATTCGCCCAAATGGCTGGAAGCCCAAATTGAAAAAGCAAAAAAACGCAAGATTCCTCTCGATTCGATGCTAAGGCTTGATGCCATTTATTTATACCAGTTAAAATACCAGGATAAGCAATAACAACATAACAACTTATTTAACAACATCTTACTTCTTTCAAGGGGTGGATTGGCAATTATTGCTAACTTTGCATCTCGAGCATTCAGCTCCTAATCTTTAACAGGTTTATGCACTTTAAACGAATAAATCCAGGCAAACAACTGCTTAAATACTTTATGCAGGGATTGCTGTACATAGCACCCATTTCGCTCACAATATGGGCTATAGTGATTGTTTTTGAATTTATTGACGGTTTACTCATCACGCACCTCGAAACCCTTATCGGTTACAAGTTGCCGGGTTTAGGAACACTAACCCTCCTGATTATCATTACTTCGATTGGATTTTTAGGTTCTACCTTTATTTTCAATCCAATAATGAAACACTTTGATAAGCTTATCAGCCGAGCACCCTTCGTAAAGATTATTTATTCATCAATAAAGGATTTCTTGCAAGCTTTTGTAGGTAACCAAAAGAAATTTACGGAGCCCGTTTTAGTAACCATAAACCTAAACCCACTTATTGAACGAATAGGGTTTATAACAGGAAAAGACCTCAGCTTACTAGGTATTGAAGGACAAAAAGTTGCCGTTTATTTCCCTTCATCCTATACCATGTTGGGCGAATTATATATAGTTTCGTCTTCCAATATTAAACACATTGATGCAACCTCGACCGAAGTAATGAAATATGTGATTTCGGGTGGTGTTACCAACGTAAAATGATTATGCAAAACAAACCAACCATATTAATTATAAACGACGACGGGGTTTTTGCCCCAGGAATCCGTGCGCTTATAAAAGTGATGCGCACCTTAGGCACTGTAACCGTTGTGGCCCCCGATCAGCCTCAATCAGGCCAAGGACATGCCATAACTGTGATGCACCCATTGCGTTACCATCTTATTGCAGATGAGCCCGATTATAAAGAATACAGCGTTTCGGGCACTCCTGTTGACTGTGTTAAACTTGGCGAAAAGGTATTGCTTCGCAAAAAACCAGATTTATTGGTTTCTGGAATCAACCATGGCTCAAATACTTCGATAAATATTTTATACTCAGGTACTATGGCAGCCGTACTCGAAGGATGCATGATTCAAGTACCGTCAATTGGCTTCTCGCTCGATAACTACTCGCATATGGCTGATTTTGAACCATCTCTACCTTGGGTAAAAAAAATAGCCGAGGTGGTACTTGAACATGGACTACCTAAAGGAGTTTGTTTAAACGTAAACCTACCTGCCTGTAAGGCAGAAGAGATAAAGGGGATAAAAATATGCCGGCAAGGCGATGGCACATGGGAAGAAATTTATGACGAACGCAAGGATCCACGCCAACGCGATTATTTTTGGATTACCGGAAACTTTAACGGCTTCGACAATCTGCCAGATACCGATAACTGGGCTTTGCAGAACAATTACGTTGCCCTTACCCCGGTAAAATATGATTTAACGGCACACGAAACCATCGAAAACCTTAAAAACTTGTTTTAATGTACAAACGTGATTCATTCTATTTTGGAATTTTGGTAAGTGTACTTGGCTTCGGCTTTGGATATGGTTTTTTTTATCTTATAGGCTTGGCTTTAAACGCGCTAACGGGCATCGAACCTTACCTGCAACCTTGGCAAATACGTGCTGCTGCCATCATCCCCAACATATTGCTAATGCGTTATTATTTTATTAACCTTAAAATGGACAAAACCGGTCGTAGCATACTTGCTTTCACGTTTTTTATGATTGTGGGGTATTTCTTGTTTATAAAGCTATTTTATAATTAATGCGTTACTATATTATTGCAGGTGAGGCTTCGGGCGATTTACATGCTTCGAACTTAATTAAGGAACTAAAAAAAAACGACCCTACCGCAGTAATTAGGGGATTTGGGGGCGACTTGATGGCCCATCAAGGTGTAGAAATTGTAAAACATTACCGCGATTTGGCCTTTATGGGATTTATTGAAGTATTAGCCAATCTAAGAACCATTCTCAAAAACCTACGTTTCTGCAAATCCGATTTAATTGATTTTAAAGCTGATGCCTTGATTTTGGTAGATTACCCAGGATTTAATCTGCGTATGGCCGAATTTGCCCATCAGGCCGGTATTAAAACCATTTATTACATCTCTCCGCAGGTTTGGGCTTGGAAAAAATCGAGGGTACATTTAATAAAACGAACGGTTGATTTAATGATTACCATTCTTCCGTTTGAGCATTCCTTCTATCAATCATATGGTTATGCAGTGAAATATGCGGGTCATCCGTTATTAGATGCATTAAAACAACATCATGGCACAAGTAGGGCTGATTTTTTGGCCAAACACCAACTTAGGCAAAAACCCATCATAGCACTGTTGCCCGGAAGCCGTAAACAGGAAATACGGAAGATGTTGGCTGAAATGCTAAAAGTACTGCAGCATTACCCCGATTATCAGTTTGTTGTGGGCATGGCTCCATCGGTTATAGCAGATTTTTACCACAAAATTGCAAACAACGCAGATGTAAAATTCGTTCAAGGAGACACTTACCAACTACTTGAACATGCTGAGGCTGCTTTGGTTACATCGGGCACAGCTTCACTTGAAACCGCATTGCTAAATGTGCCTGAAGTAATCTGCTACAAAGGTAGTTTTATCAGCTACCTTATTGCCAGGGTGCTAATAAAAATCCAATTTATTGGGCTCCCAAATCTAATAATGGGCAAATCAATAGTTAAAGAACTGATACAAAACAATATGAATGCTACCAATTTAAAAATTGAGTTGGATAAACTGCTTACCCCAGACTATGCAGCCATCCTAAAACAACATTATAAGGATTTAAGCCAACGCTTGGGTGGCGAAGGAGCTTCGGGCCGAGCTGCTCATATGATATATAGGTTTTTAAAATCAACAGACTAAAAACCATGAAGAATTATTTATTTCTTTTCTTTACTGCGCTAACATTAAATATGTTAGGTCAAAAACATGCGGAAGATTTTGTTCAATTGGGCATAAAACAAATAAAACTTGGTTACCCTGAACAAGCGCTGGAATCATTCAATAAGGCCGTTTTACTAGATACCAAACATCCTGAGGCATGGTACAACCGCGGAGTACTCTATTTTTCGTTGGGCGAAAACACAAAAGCCCTGAATGATTTCAACAAAGCCCTTCGACTAAAGCCTGACCAACCCGAAGTGCTCTTTCAACGTGCATTGGTTCACCAAGCTATTGGCAATGTAAACCAATCCATTGCCGATTTAACAAATGCCCTTGAAGAGGATAGCCTCTACGCCGACGCACGCTTTACGTTGGGTTTGGTTTATTTTGAAGAAAAAAACTATCCAAAAGCACTTCAACAGTTAAACACTTTTTTAAGGCATCTCCCAGAGAATGCAAAAGGGTATTACCAGCGTGGGCTAATCAACCATCATGCAAAAGACCATTTTGGCGCTATACGCGACTTTGATAAAGCTATCAAACTGTTGCCCAACAATGCTGAATACTATTCGAGCCGTGGTGTTAGCAAGGCCCAATTAGGGTATTTCTTTGCAGCTATTACCGATTTTAACCAAGCTATAGATATTGATAGCCAATATTTTGAAGCAATTTCGAACCGAGCTTTAGCTTTGTTCAATCTGCGAAAATATACCGAAGCGCAACAGGATTACACCAAGCTTATTGTACTTGATTCAAGCGCTGCCGATGCATGGACCGGAAGGGCACTATGCCGTTTTGGGCTCGATCAAAGTAGCGAGGGATGTGCTGATTTGGAACAGGCCAAAAAAAGAGGAAACGCTATGGCCGGCGAACTACTAGTGAAATATTGTAAAGATTGATACTTTTGCACCCTTAATTCTATTCAAAGCATGAAAAAACTTATTGCCCTATTGCTTACTGCTGTTGTACTGTTTGGTGCAGCTTGCAAACAATCCAACGAAAAGAAAACCGATAGTTCAAGCCCTGAGGCAAAAGTGCCTCAGCATGACCCTTCAAAACCCGACCCTAAAGCTTTCATGCCAAGCAATCCCGATGCGGATTCAAGTTCCAAAACACTGTTTACAAGAGCTGCTACACTCATTGGACTCGAGAATTACGCTGATGGCATCAAATATATTAACCAATACATCGAAAAATACCCAGATGATGCGAATGCCTACTTTGTGAAAGGGTTTGCCGAAGACCAAGCCAAAAGCTATAAAACCGCGATTGCTGACTTTTCGGAGGCACTGCGTCGTAACCCCGACCATACCTATGCAATGATGTACAAGGGCCACTCGCATTTATACCTCGATCAATATCCCGAAGCTTTTGAACTGTTTACTAGAGTTATAAAGAAAGAGCCCAAGAATATGTTAGCTTACTATAACAGAGGATTAGCCTTAAGCAAGTTGAACAAATACAAGGAATCAGTAGTTGATTTTTCGCAAGCCTTAAAAATAGATAGTACCTATGCGCCTGCTTTTAACAACCGTGGAAACGCTAAATACTTGGCCGGTGATGCCGATGGGGCATGTAAGGATTGGAAAACGTCTATCAGATTGGGAAATATAGCCTCTGAGAAAGCTTATAAATATTATTGTGAGGGCGATAAAGCCAAAAAAGCAGCAGTTCCCCCCTTACAAGCCGATCAAAAAAAGAAATAAAAAACTTTCACCACAAGCTCGCATATTGCGGGCTTTTTTATTACTTTTAACGTCTCCAATTCAATTAGCGAGATGTTTCAGTCCAATCCAATTATAAGGCTTTTAGTTCCCTTCATAATAGGGATAGCTTGGGCTATGCTCTCAGCACCAATTAGCTTGCCAGCATTATGCTTTTTTGTTGTACTTGGTTCAACACTTGTCCTTATAAGCCTCCAGAAGCACTTACCTTCACACAAATTAAGGCTAATTACGGGTTTTTTGATTTATGCAGCGATGCTGTTTTTTGGGTTCTATTTAACCACAGCTAAACTTGCGAGCTTTAAAGCCAATCATTTTGAAGACAGCACTTACATTGAAGCCTTTGAGGGAAGGATTGTTGAGCAGCCCGTTGAAAAAAACAAAACAGTAAAAGCTGTAATTGAAATAATTTCCATAAAAGATACCACTAAATGGATGGCAAAAAAAGGAAAAATAATTGCCTACCTAGCCAAAGATGACCGGGCACTAAAACTTAAAACAGGAACCTCCATACTTTTCAAGGGTTTTCCGGCAAAGGTTGTAAATGCTGGCAATCCAGGCGAATTTGATTATGCAGGGTATTTAGCCCGTAAAGGGATATTCCATCAGCTCTACCTTCCAAATTCTTCGTGGATAACGGTTTCGGCTCCAACAAGGTTTAGCCTGCAAACCTCAGCAGAAAACTTTCGAGAAGTCTTACTGATTAACATGAAAGGCAATGGAATAGAAGGCGAAGATTTTGATGTGGCAAGTGCTATTTTATTAGGATATGATGATTTGATTGATCCTGAAACACGAAAAGCCTATGCCGGAACAGGGGCTATGCATATTCTTTCGGTATCGGGCTTACATGTAGGCATAATCTATACGCTGCTTTCATATATGCTGGTATTTCTGGCAAAAAGGAAGAACGGCCCTATTATTAAGGCATTGCTGCTAATTGCCATCATATGGTTGTATGCCTTTATAACAGGTTTAGCACCTGCAACGGTACGTAGTGCTGCCATGTTTACTTTTGTTTCGGTTGGCGCTGTGTTTGATCGTAAAACGCCCATGTATAATACTTTAGCAGCCTCAGCCTTGTTTATTTTAATCGTAAACCCCTTGCTTATCGCCGATATCGGCTTCCAATTATCCTACTTGGCAGTGGTTGGTATTGTGGCAATTCAACCGGGTTTATCTTCTCTTGTGCCCATAAAACACAAAATTGCCATTTATTTCCGTGATCTAGTAACTGTTTCTATTGCCGCACAACTATCCACTTTACCAATTACTTTATTCTATTTCAATCAATTTCCAAATTATTTTCTGCTCACAAACTTGGTTATAATACCTTGGTCGTTTTTGGTAATGGTAGTAGGGATGGCGTTTGTGGTTGTTTCACCCGTTCATGGCATTGCCTTTTATTTTGGAAAACTGCTTTCGTGGTTGGTATTTGGAATGAATTGGGCCATAAAGGCTATTGAATCGCTGCCGAATTCGGTTTCAGATGGAATCAATATCGATCTTGTTGAGATGCTACTGATAAGTTTAATCATTGTTTTGCTGGTGGTTTTCTTTTACTCAAAGCGCAAAAACCTCTTAATTGCCTCTATCCTGATTGCCTGTATCCTGGTGGCTTCAAACATAAAAGGAACCTATTACAAAAGCAGGCAGCAAGCTATAGTGTTGTGCAATTATCCCAAGATTAACTGTCTATTATTGGTTAATGGTGAGCAGATGAAAATTATAACCGACTCATTACCAACGGATGAAAAAATAAAAAGCATGCAACAGGAGCTTGGCATAGAAAAATTGGATATTGAGGTATTGAACCCAAAAACACCTTTATCGAAACGGTTTATTTGGTTCAACCAACAAAAAATTGTGTTCTTGGATGATACGTTAAGCAAATTCAAACCTCACAAAAGTTATAATGCTGATATAGTAGTAATAGCCTCGCGCAAGCTGCTATCACAAAAAGTGCTAGCCACTCATTACCCATCCAAATTATATTTAATTGGATCAGGCCTTTCGGCTGCCAAAACCCAACAGTGGCTACAGCGCTTACCAACACAAAGATATTTTGATGTTAAAAAGACTGGCTGTTTTTACATGAAGGACTGACACAGCTACTGCCTTTGATACAAGACAAACTTTTCGTTTTCCCAAACTTTTATAACTGTTTTTTGCCTAACGGAAATATACCGTTCCAAATTCGTGTCTTCAAGCTGCGGGCACACAAGATAATACTTTATACCAAGCTCTTCGAACTGTTTATCAAGCTCATATATCTTTTGATCCTTACCCACAGCAAATCCCTTAAATGGGCTGAAAAGAGCCAGTGCACGTGGTTTGGCAAATGCAATGGTGGTACCCTTTGGTAATTTGTGTTCCAGATAGCTGAAGGCTTGCAAAGCCGATGGATCCTGAGGGCCGAAAAGGTTGTTACCATAGGATTGAACGCTATACCATAAATTAGGAATAAACTGACCAACAACTAGAAGCCCTATTACTAAAAGAACTTTCGATCGATTAAAAGGCAAGAAAATCATCATTTCTTGAAAACCTCGGGCTAAGTAGAGCAATAACATTGGAATTAATGGTAGTAGAAATCTAAAGCCAGAACCTTGGTAAGGGTAAACAAGCAGCACAAACATATAAAAACCAAAGATCCAATCCTCCAAGCGTGGGTTTTGAATCCGTTTAAGCAGTCCCAACACAATGAATACCAAAGCACAAGCCCCCGAAAAAATGCCCAAAAACCCTGTAAACTCAAAACCCGTTACCAAAAAATTCATACCAACTTGTTGATAATAGGCAAGGTTTGTTACTATTGATGTTATAAAGTTACCCTCCAAAAAATTAGAGCTGTAATCGGTAGGCACTTTAAACAGCACTTTTTGTATTAAAAACCAGGTGCCAATGGCAAGAAACCATAGAATCAAAGGTTGCTTAAAGGATGTAATTAGTGTAAACCCCTTTGTTCTCTGCCTAATAGCTTGATAGGTAAAATGAGCGCCAATGGCAAGCACTATTGGCCATCCGGTGCCTTTTGTACAAAGCAATAAACCGGCTAATAATCCGGCTAACAAGGTATTAACCCAAAATAAAGGAGAGCGCATTATAAGCAAAAGAGCGAGCAATAACAATGCAAAAGGGATATCGGCCATAACCTCGCGCTTAAACGATAAAATAACCGGATTATACGCAATAAGCAATACGCCAAATAATGCGAGGTACCATTTATACTCTTTATTTAGGTACACATAAAGAATTAGCAAATAAACAATTAAAACTATCGATATAAAAATTATATAATTTGCTATATAATTTCCGGTTAGGGCATAAACAGCCGAAAGCATCAATGGAAACCCAATAGGGTAAGCTTCAGGCCCCATCATTGGGTTTTGTGGGTTGTAAACATAGCCTGTTTGGGTTTGTGGCAAGCCCTCGGCAATATTAATTCCTTGGTGTATATATTGAGCAAAATCGTCGCCCCAGTCGTGCGAAGGCCCCATATTGGCAAAAAGCAATGGGATTAAAAGCAATAGCAGTATAGCGTATTGCGCTATATCCCGCATAGGGGTAGTAAGCTGTGAGCCCCGTTTTAACATTTCTTACTTTTTGTAGAACTCGATGGTAAAATCGTCAATCCATAGTTCTTTTTTATCCTTGTTCCAAACAAACACCTTTAGCTCATCATCTATTGACGAAGGATGCGGGATTTCGACTGTAAGGAAGGCGGTGCACCATTTCCCTGGTTTCACAAAATACTCCATTTTACCTGAATCCCAAATATAATCTTTGCCAAAGCGATCGGTTATGGAGAACACTATTGGACTGTCAGTCAATACGTCATTGCTGTAAATAGAAACTTTAATTCGAGCGGTTGTGGCAAAACGCAGGTTGGCATCACCGGTTTTAATTTTAATTGTTGGACCCCACTCGTCGTTGGGTGAAAGCCGTAAACTATGCGAGCCTGAAACAACCCGGGCCGTGTCAAGTTTTTCAGCCTTAACACCAAAAAAATCATCGGCTTGCTCAAAATCACAGAAATACCGTGTAACGGGTTTAACTACAGGAACCGTTTTTTGAGAAGAATCCTTGGAGAAAAGGTACACCTCAGCCTGTCCATAATAATCAACTTTATCAATCAAATATGGATAGGTTCCAGCAATTACGTCGGGTATATCAGCTGGAGCAGGCTTTAGCCTGATATAGGCAAAATAGGTAGAACGCGAAGTATCAAGGATTGAAGCCAACTCAGCCAACTCTTCATTTCGTTTGTCTTCGAGAACATAAAAACTGGGTGATTTTTGATGATTCTGTTCAAAATAGTACTGCAAATAATAGGGATGGTTAATGGCAGTAACAAATTGGATTCCGTTATTCCCGGCCAATCGTTCCCAAGTTTTCATCTTGGCTGAGGCCTGTCGAAAATCAGCAAATTGCCCATTGCGATAATCGGCTATGCCATCAATTCCAACCCAAGAGCCAACCACCAAAGCAAGTATTACCATTATGCTGGTTAGCTTAAGTTTAGCATCGTTCCAAAATGAAAACAACACGATGAGCAAAAATGGAAAGGCAAAAAGCAATACCGAAAACTGTAAAACGGGATTGACATAAATAGAATAAAAATAACCGATAAGAAAAGGCAAAACAAAAAACGCCAACAGCATAATCCTTTTCTTTGTAATTTTTAGATCAGTCGAGAACTTAGCCGCCATCAAGAGTACCAATCCGATAAGCAATAAAATGCTTGGGGCCGATGCACCAAAGGCGTAAAACAAGTAATCGCCAATCCAAGCAGAATTAGGTGCCGAAAGCCAGCCCCCCTCGCCTCCTACCCCACCTTTGGCCATTTGGTGTATAAAAACCCCGATATGCGGCAAATACAGCAGGGCTATGGCTATGATTGAGACGATATATGGAAACAATGTTTTACGTTTTACAAACAGGAAACCAGCCATAATAAACAGCCCCGTCATCATAAAACTAAAATAATGCGTATAGAGCGACAAAGCTGAAAATGCGGCAAAACCTGCCAAAACCTTTGGCCGATGGTCGTTTTCAATAAAATATTTGCCCCAGTACCACGCAAGTGCCAAAGTAAACACCAAGCCAAAACTATAAGGACGTGCCAGCTGGCTATACAGCAATAAATAAGGCAAGAAAGCCATAAACGAGGCGGCCAACAAACCCGTGGTTTTGCTAAACCATTGTTTACCTATTAAATAGGTAAGCCATACCGAAACAATCCCAGCCAATACAAAAGGCAATCTTATCATATAAGGCTGGTAACCAAAAATTTTGGTAAATAGATACAAGAAAAACTGTACGCCGGCAGGATGAAAATCGGGTTTAACACCCTCATCAATTAATTGTCCAAATCCTTGCACCCTAAGCCTGTTGATGGCGCTGAGCTCATCGTTGCTTAACGACCATGCATCAAAATCATACAAACGTAACACGGCAGCCACAGCAACCACCAAACCTGTTAAAACTTGCCAGGGATACTTATTGATAAACTCCTTAATCATAAAATTTACATTAAACGCTGACGAACAACTTCATACATTACAACTCCGGCCGCCACCGAAACGTTTAGCGACCCTATTTCGCCCATCATTGGAATCCTTAAAAGGGCATCGGAGGCCTTCATCAACGCGGGTGCTATGCCATCCTCTTCTGAACCCATCAACATACACAAGGGTACTGCCATATCAATTTCAGTGGGAGCTTGCACGCCTTTTTCGCTGACCGCAACCACGGTCAAACCCGATTGTTTCAAGAACTCCATCGTATTTTTGAGGCTTTTGCTACGGCAAACGGGTATCCTGTTTAAGGCCCCAGCTGAGGTTTTTACGGCATCGGCATTCAACTGTGCTGATTCTTTTTCGGGGACTATCAACGCATCTGCTCCGGCGCATTCGGCTGTGCGTGCTATGGCTCCCATATTCCGAACATCTGTAACCCTATCAAGCATAATCAAAAAGGGAACTTTGCCCTTCTCAAAAATGCCCGGAAGAATATCCTCGATGCTTTGGTAGATTACTTGGCTAATAAAAGCTACTACCCCCTGATGGTTGCCACGTACCAGACGGTTAAGTTTTTCGGGAGGAACAAATTGAAACTGAGTACCGCTATCGGATAGCATAATGCGCAGTTCGCGGAATAAATCGCCGGCCAAACCTTTCTGAATAAAGATCTTGTCTATTTCCTTGCCAGCTTTAATAGCTTCCATAATAGGCCTTATGCCATATATCAAATGATCGTTTTTCAAGATGTTGATAAATTAATCGCCAAAAGTACAAAAAGCAGCGTGATCTTGCTTACTTTTTACCAGATTGAAAAACCAGAACCTAAGCCTATCTCCTCAGGCTTTCTACAGCGGTAAACCATGCTTCACGATACACAATTGAACGATTTAGCAGGTATCCAAGCTCGCCGTTTGGCTTTAGGATAATGCTAAAATCAAACTTTAGCACCTGATTATCTGTACCTTCACCATAAATCCATGTCTCGGTATTGTTGCTACGGTACACAAAAGTTGGCTTTCCCCAAACTATGTAAACCATGCCCCTATCGGTGCGATAACCCGGAATTGAACCCCTAAACAAGGTTTTACATTCATCAACCCGCGAAAAATAGTCCTTAATAAGGCTCATAGCACGTTGAGGATTTCCAGCCGTGGCAATCCAAAAGCTATCAATGACAGTTTTTGTATCGTTCGAATTCAGGAGCTTGGCAAATTCCTCATCGGAGGTTATATAACGCATCCCTTCAGCCATTTCGTTGGGTCGTAACGGGTAAAAACCACCTTTTTCGCGAACCTCAAAATACATGCCGCCTAAATCATGCTCTTTCAAGGTAACCTTATAAATACCAGGAACATCTATAGTGAATACTTCAGAGGAGCCATCGAAAACCGTCAAAAATAAGCTTGTATCAGCAAACTCGTGCTCCATATCAGGAGGTTGATTTGAAAAAACCGGTTGCGGAAAACTATTTTGGCTACGAATCTTTGAAATACAAACAGTAGCCGCTTTTGTAGGCACACTTATCCGGTAAGGCATTCCGGCTAAAGCAAATGGTTCGATACAAGGTGTATGGTTGGACCTAGCCACAACAAAATCGTTGGCCGATGGATAAATACTGCGGTTTAATGATTCGATAAACACTTGCGATCGTTTGGTAAATACATCAGTAACTTCAACTATTGCACTATAAGAGCTGCCGGAAGGTGCATACAGCTTGCCTTTTAGCACAATAGTATCAGGAAGATTGGCTTTTACTATGGGTCCAATTTCAAAGATAAGGCTGTCGATGGCCATTTTTGACTCAATGTTGGGTAAAAGGCTAAACGCAGCTTTTATCCATGCTTGTGGGGGGTTACCAGGGCTAGTTGCAAACACCAAATTACGGCGTAAGAATTTTGCATAAACCATCACTGTATCAACCGAGATGTTCACCAGTGTAACAGATGGCTTAGCGGGCTTTCTATTTACATCATAAGCATTGGCAAAGTTACGGTAGGTATTTAACCCCTTTGGTGCACATGATGTTCCTATAAGTAACAAAACCAGAAGTTTAACTAAAATTGACTTGCGCTTCATTAGTGCCATAGTTTACAAACATTTGTACAAAAATACTATTGATCAGGTTTTTTTAACCTTTTGTCGATTCATGAATCATACTTACCCAGAAACGATGTAATTTTGGTAAAATTAAACCGATTTTATGGAACCCACAAATAGCCCTCAACTCCATGTTAAGCCTAACTCAAGCAAATGTCGTAAAAGCAATGGCTTAGGCCGTAAACGGCCTTTTTGGAAGTTATGGGTGTTGCTACTTACCTTTTATATGGCGTTTTGTATCAAAACATACGCGCAAACCGAGCTAGCTGCTGGGCCCGCAGCGGGCAGCAAGCAATTTAAGGCATTAATAGCCAACGAAATGGTTTATCCACCACTTGCAAAGGCCAAAGGTATTGAGCAAACCATTGTGCTTAAATACCGCATCGAGGTTGATGGCACGGCAACTTTTCTTCGAACCATTGATGGGAACGATTCATCGCTAATTATAGAGGCTAAACGATTGATAAATAGGGTAATATGGAACCCGGCACAAACCAAAAACCAAAAAACACCTTCTGAACTCGATATTGAAATTGACTTTAACCTCAAAAAATATGCTCGGATGGTTAAACGACGTGGATACGAACTGTTTACAGCGGATTATGAAGTTGATACCAGCTGTAAGGTTTTTGTGATGCGCGAACTCGAAAAAGCTGCTTTACCCGATTTTGGAGGGCCTAAAAACCTGGCCGCTTACATCGAAAAAAATTTGGCATATCCTGAATATGCGCGAAAACAAGGCATTGCGGGCATTGTTAGGGTAAAATTTATCATCGAACCAAGCGGTGCCACCACTAACTATATTGTGACTGAGCATGTGCCAATGGGATGCACCGAAGAAGCTATCCGGGTTTTGGAAGCTATCAAATGGCGTCCTGCCTTTGCAGGTGGAAAAGCAGTAAGATCATGGAACTCAGCCTCCATACGATTTGGTGATGCTGGAAATGATTTCAAGTTTCAACCTGCCAATCAATTTAATTCTGCATTCTAAGTTATGGTTGACAGGTTGAATTGCGATGGTTTCTAGTAAATTTGATGTTCAATCGAATTTAAGAGCCCAAACCTTCAGTTCCTATTTTATGCTTATTAGCTAAAACAGCTGAAAGGCGATGCTATCGCCCGGTTCAATAGCATACTGCTCACAAAAGCCTGCATTAACTTCCACTACAAATTTTGCGGGGGCTCCCGAAGGCAGGGTTTCTTCGCTGAAGGGGGCCGTATTATGTGAAATACTAACTATATGTTGTTGGCTATCAACATAGATTATATCGAGCGATAAAGGTGTGTTTTTCATCCAAAAACCTCTAAAATCCTCATCTTCAAAAACAAAAAGCATTCCTTGGTGGCTTTCCATCGCACGGCGATACATTAAGCCTTGTTGGCGCTCGGGCTCTTCATCGGCCAATTCGATGCTAATTTTTTGTTGCAATTCCTTTTGGGGCAATGCATAAAAACGTACTTCGCCGTCCTTCCGAAAAACAGGTTCACTTGCTTGGCTAACCGTAGGTTTGCTTGGCTTGGTAAAAGGAATTAGCACAAAACGGCCAACTGTAACAATAACTAATACAGCTATAACGGCTATCAGGGCAATTCGGTTAATGCTAATTGATGACTTTTTCTTTTGTTTAGGTTTGGGTGCAGTGGTTTTCATTACCAAGAAACTTTTGGGGTTTTAAGAGGGGGCAAAGGTAGCATTCTTTGAAAAAATTTTCGTCAGGGGCTTGCAGATTCAAAAAATAGGTGTACTTTTGCACACCGTTTCACACGAACGGACCTTGAAAATCCTGGATCGGTAGTTCAGTCGGTTAGAATGCCGCCCTGTCACGGCGGAGGTCGCGGGTTCGAGTCCCGTCCGGTCCGCAGAAGCCTCAGAAATGAGGCTTTTTTTGTGCCCTAAAACTTCCGAACTTTAAGACTATTCCGAAAATCCTATCTTTTAAAATTGTATTA
>CAZKHA010000025.1:0-32255 GCA_964552325.1 uncultured Bacteroidales bacterium | reverse complement strand
AAAGCCGGGTGTGCTCATCCCCCGCCCCGAAACCGAAGAATTGGTGCTTTGGATACTGGAAGACCATCCGGACGTAAGCATACGCTCAGGCTTGGATATTGCCACCGGGAGTGGTTGTATTGCCATCAGTTTGGCCTTAAAAATAAAGGGCCTAAGCATGTGCGCTACCGATATCTCGCCCGAAGCGATTGCCCTGGCGCAAGCAAATAACCAAGCCCTTCAAGCTGGGGTGCACATCTTTCAACATGATATTCTGGACCCCGAGCCATTGCCTTGCGTCAAAGCCTTTGATTTTATCGTGTCAAACCCACCCTATGTTCGCGAACTGGAAAAAACGCAAATGAAACCCAATGTCTTGGATTATGAGCCTCATTTGGCCTTGTTTGTACCGGACAACGATGCCTTGCTTTTTTACCAGCATATAGCCAAGTTTGCTCGTACAAATCTAAAAGAAAAGGGCTTGCTTTACCTCGAACTCAATGAAGCCTTAGCCAACGAGACGCAAGCGCTGCTATGCCAAGAAGGCTTTGAATCAATTGAACTGAGGCACGATGTGCATGGCAAACCACGGATGATGCGGGCACAACTTGCAAAATAGAAGGCTTAATTTGTGAATAAATGAACCCATGGAGACTGGTGATTGTTTTTAAGGTATGAGGATAAATGAATGGATAAATGATTTAAAAAGCAAAGAACACAAACCGCGGTTCAGCGCCAAGGACTTACTGCAATATGTTGGCCCTGGTTTAATTGTTACGGTCGGGTTTATCGATCCGGGCAATTGGGCTAGCAACCTGGCCGCGGGAAGCACCTATGGTTATACCCTGCTTTGGATGGTAACCCTCAGCACCATTATGTTAATCATTTTGCAGCACAACGTAGCCCATTTAGGTATTGCCACGGGTTTATGCCTATCCGAAGCCGCCACCATTCACCTGCCACGCAAGCTTTCAATTCCAATACTTTCGAGTGCTGTGTTGGCATCGGTTTCCACTTCGCTGGCAGAGATTTTAGGGGCGGCAATAGCATTGAATATGCTGTTTGCCATACCTTTAAAAATTGGCGCCGTACTAGCAACTGTATTTGTTATTATCATGCTGTTTACCAACTCTTACCGCATGATCGAGAAATGGATTATTGGCTTTGTGAGCGTAATAGGCCTTTCATTTATCTATGAGCTCTCGTTGGTAAATATCGATTGGAGCCAAGCCGTTTATCATTGGTTGGTTCCCGAGATACCAACGGGTTCAATGATTGTGGTGATGAGTGTTTTGGGAGCGGTTGTGATGCCACACAACCTTTTTCTCCATTCCGAAATTATTCAAAGCCGGCAGTGGAACCTTAGCGATGAAAAAGTGATCAAACGTCAGTTGGATTATGAGTTTTTTGACACCTTGTTTTCGATGATTATTGGTTGGGCCATCAATTCAGCTATGATACTATTGGCGGCATCAGCATTTTTTACCGTAGGAGCCGAGGTTACGGAACTTGAACAGGCCCAGAATCTTTTAAGTCCTTTGTTGGGTAGCCATGCCGCCTTTGTTTTTGCCATTGCCTTGCTATTTTCGGGTATTTCATCTACCATAACTTCCGGTATGGCTGCAGGCTCGATATTTGCCGGATTCTTTGGTGAGCCATTCGATATAAAGGACAATCACTCGCGCCTTGGTGTTGCCATCTCAATTGTATTGGCATTGATCATTATCTTTTTTATAACCAATGCATTCGATGGCCTTATTTATTCTCAGATGATATTAAGCATTCAGTTGCCCATTACCATTTTCCTCCAAATCTATCTTACTTCCTCACGCAAAGTTATGGGCAAATACGCGAATGGCACCCTCTTTAAAACGGTGCTTATAACTATTGGTTCAATAGTTACTGCATTGAATATTATGTTGTTAATCAGTGTTCTGTTTTAGTTGGCCGTTTAGCCAGAATTAGGTTTTAACTCGGCCTTAAATTACAAACGGTTCATATAGTACTGATAATTAACGGATAAAGATAGCTTTATAAAAAAGTTTCATGGCTTTGTAAAAAAATTTACAAACATTTATGGTGTTAGGTAGAATGTTTTGTAATTTAGCAGCCAAAATGCAGGAGCTATGAAACACAGTACGGGCTTGTTTGGGGTGGTAACTGATCAAAAGTCAGCCTCATCGGTTGTAGCCATCAAGAAGAAAAACTTACGCAAGAAGTTGATTTACAATTTGTATTGCAATGGGAGCATGTCGATACCCGAGTTAGGTAAGATGTTAAGCATCAGCATGCCGTCGGTAGTACGAATTATTAAGGAACTGACCGAGGAAGCCATAATCTCGGAACAAGGAGCAGGGCCATCAATAGGTGGCCGGAAGCCTGCATTATATGGATTAACCAATAATTCGCGCTATACCATAGGTATTGATATAAGCCAGAATTCGGTTCGCATGGCTATTATGAACCTCTTGAACCAGCCTGTGGGCGATATGGTTAGGTATCCGATTTCCATTCAAAAATCGCAAGGCGAAAAAGCCAATTGGTTTGTGGATGAGGTGTCAAAAAAAGTGAATGAACTTATTGAAAGCCAAAACATACCCCGCGAAAAGCTTTTAGGAGTAGGCATTGCAGTACCTGGATTGCAAAACCCAGAAACAGGTGTCAACAAAACCCATCTTACATCGCTCGACAAGCCTTTGCGTGATGAGTTTGAGGCGAGGCTTAAACTACCCGTATTTATTGATAATGATGCCCGGTTGATGGCCCTGGGCGAATACAGGTTTGGATTGGCTCAAGGAAAGAAAAACGCGCTTTGCCTGAATGTGGGAGTTGGTGTTGGGATGGGAATGATTTTGAATGGTCGCCTATATCAAGGTAGCACGGGATACGCCGGTGAGCTTGGCCATATTCGGATTTTGCAGGAAGGCATCCTATGTATCTGTGGCAAAGAGGGCTGCCTCGAAACCGTTACAAGTGGCCCCGCACTTGAGCGCTTGGCTTGGGAAGGCATTGAATTGGGCGTAGCTACCATGTTGCACGACCTAAAAAATGATACTAGCCGTCCTTTTTATGAAATCATTATCCAGGCGGCACTTAAAGGCGACTCGTTCTCAATAGGACTGCTCGATAATATTGGGCATAACCTTGGTAAGGGGCTGGCCAATATGCTCCACATCTTTAACCCGGAAATCATCATTATTGGTGGAACAATCTCACGATCAGGGCGCTATATTACCGATCCCATTCAACAAGCCTTAAATAGGTACGCCATTGAATTTATACGACGCGAAACCGAGTTATGTATCTCGCAGTTAGACGACAAATCAGGTCTTTTGGGCGCACATGCCTTGGTGATGTCGAGGGTGTTTAAGGATGTTGAATCTACACAAAATCAATAAAATAAAACGTAACTTAAATGATAACAGAAGTTTGTATTGGCTCAGTACCTTGTGCCTATGAATCGTTTTTGGGTGGTGCCCAACGCGTAGAATTATGCGACAACTTGGTTGAAGGTGGCACTACACCCTCGCAGGGTGCCATTATTGAATGTAAAAAGATAAAAGGACTGAAGACCATGGTGATGATCCGTCCACGGGGAGGCGATTTTTTGTACTCGGATGTGGAGTTTGAAATCATGAAAGAAGATGTGAAAGCAGCCCGAAACTTAGGTGCCGATGGCGTTGTTTTTGGAATCTTGACCAAGGATGGTTCGATGGATATTCAACGGCTTAAGCAACTTATAGATTTGGCTGGCGAAATGGAAGTAACAAACCACCGGGCCTTCGATATGTGCAACGATCCATTTTTGGCCCTAGAGCAATTGATTGATTTAGGCGTAAAACGCATCCTTACGAGTGGTCAACACCGCAATGTGTGGGAAGGAAGGTTCTTGATTGCCGATTTGGTTAAAAAAGCTGCTGGCCGCATCATCATTATGCCAGGGGCTGGGGTAAAAGAAGACAACATTGTTGATTTAATGGCCATTACCAATGCTCCCGAATACCATGTGGCCTTAACCAAAAAAATACCAAGCCAAATGGAGTACCGGAACGAAAAAGCCTTCATGGGATCGGATGCTCAACCTGAATTTGAACATTTGCGCATTGATTCAGAACGGATTAGAACATTTGTAAACCTCGTAAACCAGCATCAATGAAACGATTAACTTTACTAATGATTATCCTGGCATTTTTGCCAAGCATTATTTTTAGTCAACAAATCAACGATTGGGAAAACCCACGCGTTTCTGGCATAAACCGTCAACCGGCACATGCACATATGTTGCCTTATCCTACCAAAGAGCTTGCTTTAAGGGCAAATCCATCCGAAAATGGATTTTATCAGTCACTTAATGGCATTTGGAGCTTTAAATGGGTAGAGAAACCCGCGGATACACCCACAGGTTTTTACGAGGATGCTTTTGATATCACCTCTTGGAAAACCATCCAAGTACCCTCTATTTGGGAACTACAAGGATATGGTTGGCCCATTTATGTGAATACATCGTATGAATTTGGTGAGCCAAACCCACCCTATGTACCTAAAGACTATAACCCTACGGGTTGTTACAAACGTAACTTCAGCATTCCGAGCCATTGGCCAGGACAAAAAATATTTATGGTACTTGATGGCGTAAAATCGGCTTATTATATTTGGATAAACGGCAAAATGCTTGGCTATAGCGAAGATAGCAAGTTGCCAACCGAATTCGATATCACCAATTTTGTAAAACCAGGCCCCAACTCGGTTGCCCTTCAGGTGTTTCGCTGGACGGATGGTGCATACCTTGAGTGCCAGGATTTTTGGAGGATAAGCGGCATTGAGCGAGGGGTTTACATTTATACAACACCCACAACCTTTATCAAGGATTTTGAAGCTGGAGCTACTTTAATAAATAACTATACGGATGGGAAAATTAATTCAAGCATCCGAATAGCCAACCATTCAGGCAAAGCGGCGGCCAATTTGCTGTTGGAGTTGAACATAACCGATGCTACCAATGGAACAAGTCTTTTTAGCGAAGTGAAAACCTTTTCGGTTAAACCAAGTGCTGAAGAAACGGTAACTTTTGAAAATCAATTTCCCGCGATAAAAAAATGGTCAGCCGAGTTTCCAAACCTCTATAACTATGTGCTAACGGTTAAAGACGAAAAAAGACGTGAATTAGAATCAGTTGCATGCAAAATCGGATTTAGAACTTCGGAAATAAAAGATGGAAAGTTCCTTTTTAATGGCAAACCTATCCTTTTAAAAGGTGTTAACCGCCACGAGCACGACCCCAACACGGGTCATGTGATTACCGAGAACATGATGAGGCGCGATCTGGAATTGATGAAACTCAACAATATTAATGCTGTCAGGACCTGCCATTATCCCAATGTATCGAGGTGGTACGAGCTATGCGATGAGTATGGCATTTATGTGATTGATGAGGCAAACATCGAATCGCACGGAATGGGATATGGTGAGCGTAGTCTTGCAAAAGATACTGCATGGAAACAGGCTCATTTGGAACGTACTATTCGTATGGTTGAGCGCGATAAAAACCACCCCTGTGTTGTTTTCTGGTCGCTAGGCAACGAGGCTGGCGATGGTGTAAACTTTGAGGCTACATCAACATGGATTCGACATCGCGACCCTTCACGGCCTGTGCATTACGAACGTGCAGGCATGGGGGCAAACACCGATGTTTATTGTCCAATGTACCCATCGGTTGATTACTTGAAAAAATGGTCGTCGAAGCCCCAACCTAAGCCTCTCATTATGTGTGAATATGCACATTCGATGGGCAATAGCACGGGCAATTTGCAAGATTATTGGGATGTGATTGAAGCCAATCCGCAATTGCAAGGTGGATTTATCTGGGATTGGGTTGACCAAGGCTTCCTGCGGCAAACCAACGATGGAAAAAAATACTATGTGTATGGTGGCGATTTTGGGCCAAAAACCTTACCCAGCGATAGCAACTTCATGATCAACGGATTAGTGTTTCCTGACCGTTCCCCACATCCAGCGTTAGCCGAAGTCAAGAAGGTTTATCAATATGTACGTTTTTCATGGAGCGATGCACAAAAACAAGTAATAAAACTCACTAATAACTATGGTTTTACGAATTTGGCGGGAACTGCCTTACGCATCGAAACCATCGAAAACGGCCACAAAATTGCCGAATCTGTTCTTTACGACGTAACAGTTGAACCCGGCCAAAGCAAAGAATTCCCCATTTTGCAAAACTGGGCCAATATCCCCAAAGACCCTGAGAAGGAGTATTTTATCAATGTTTATCTGTACAACTCAAAAACAATGGGTATTTTCACCGAAGGGCATGTTTTTGCTTCGGAACAACTGATTTTGCAAAAACCCGAGCTTAAAACGACCCTTGCGAAATCATCGGCAAAAGCAAGGCTTATCCAAGAAAATGGTAGCAATATGGTTCAAGGTAAGGACTATAAAATTGTTTTTGACCCAAAGTCGGGACAACCAATTGATTATACTTATAAAGGAACAAGCTATTTGGTACAATCGCCTCAACCTGCGTTCTGGCGTGCACCCATCGACAATGATTTTGGGAATAAAATGCCCAAACGCTGTTCGGTATGGCGTGATTTGTCAACCACGCTGTTAGCCGATACCTTTGCCATGAAGCAAGTGGATGAAAACACCGTCAAAGCCTTGGCACATTATTTTCTAAAGGAGGTTGGCGCAAATCTCTCAATTGAATACACTATGACGGGTGAAGGTGATGTGATAACGGATTATGAATTTGCACCCTTGCCAACAAAGCCTAAAGAGCATACTTATCAGCTACCTGCACCCGAATGGGGCGGTATGTTCAACTTCAGTAAAAACGATCCTGTAATGATTAAGGCGCCACCCATTGGCTCAGGCATGACGTCAGCATTTACCATCGAAGTCAAATTTATTTTAGATGCCCTTAACGATCGTTCAGTGCTTTGGAATACCGAGAATTGGGAAGAAAACTGCCTCCATCTCGAATTACATAAAAGCAAACTGTACTTTTTTATGTATGGCAATGAATATGTGGGCTTTAATTATAAATTTGAAACCGGGAAATGGTACCATGCCTATGTTGCTTACGATGCCCAATCCAAAAATGTGAAATTGTTTGTTGATGGGAAGTTGGAAGAGACTTTTACATTTAAACATGCCGTTCCGTTCGATCTTTCCGACGTCTCCTATATTGGTGCATATACTGATGGTGGCCGTTACTTGTATGGCAAGATTGACTTATTGCGGGTTTGGCAAAAATCCTTGAACCTTGAAGAGGTATTGGAACTTGAAAAAAACTGCCCGTTGCCCAATGCCGATGGCTTGATTGAATGGCTTGATATGGATGAAATTCAAGGGACCAAGGTGTTTGACCGTTCCGATGCCAACCGCCATGCAGAAGCTGTTGAATTAGCAAGTACACTGCCCGAAATACCACGTATAGGCATGTTTTTCAGGCTGCCAGGCGCCATGAAGAACATAGAATGGTATGGTCGTGGCCCGCATGAGAACTACCAAGACCGCAAGGGATCAGCTTTTATCGGTTCGTACACATCTTCTGTGGCACAACAATATACACCCTACATCCGTCCACAAGAAAACGGCTATAAAACAGAAACACGCTGGATGGCTCTTACGGATGATAAAGGTAATGGTTTGCTTGTAGAAGGCTTGGATGAGTTCTCGTTTTCAGCACTCCCATTTGATATCAAACAACTCGATTATTCACAGTCGCAAAACCGCCATACAGTTAATTTAACCCCATCGGGTTTTACCGATTTATATGTTGATTTTAAGCAAATGGGCGTAGGTGGCGATGATAGTTGGGGAGCCTACCCTTATCCACAGTATATGTTGCCTTTTGCATCTTACAAGTATTCATTCCATTGGAAACCTTTTAATGCTAAAAAAGAAAAACCTGAAAGCCTGCTTATCCAAACGGGTAGGAAGTCAGCCAAATCGAAATAATAACCAACTGTAAACCTAAGGGTTTGCAATTTTCTTTACAAATCAAATGATTACAAAAATCAGATACAAAGTTGATAATTTTGCTTCGGAGGCTTTAGTAGAAGAAACCTTTGAAGAGATTAGCCGTCATGAAAAAATCCCAACGGTAATTATGGGCGATGCCGAGGAAGCATCGTTATATGTAGCACATGAGATTGCAGCCCAAATTCGTAAGAAACAACGTGAGGGCAAGCGCTGCGTTTTAGGATTAGCTACGGGTTCAACCCCAGTTAAGGTGTATGAAGAATTGGTTCGTTTGCACAACGAGGACGGATTAAGTTTTAAAAATGTTAGCACCTTTAACCTTGATGAGTATTATCCCATAGAGCCCGATTCGTTGCAAAGCTATAACCGGTTTATGCGTGAGCATTTGTTCGATCATATTGATATTGAGCCCGAAAATGTCCATATTCCAAACGGAACGCTTAAACCCGATGATGTTATTCCGTTCTGTAAGCAATATGATAAGCAAATTGAAGAAGTTGGAGGCATCGATATACAAATCCTTGGTATTGGGCGCACAGGCCATATCGGGTTTAATGAACCAGGTTCCGGAATTCATTCACCCACAAGGCGTATTACGCTCGATCATTTAACCCGAACCGATGCCGCAAGCGATTTTTACGGCGAAAACTATGTTCCACAAACTGCCATTACGATGGGAGTTGGAACTATCATGAAATCGAAACGGATATTACTGCTGGCCTGGGGCGAAAACAAGGCCGCCATCATTCGCAAGGCTGTTGAAGAGCCCATGAGCGATTTGGTCCCAACCAGTTACTTGCAGAATCATCCCAACACCACCATTATTTTAGACCATGCGGCTTCTGCCGAACTTACTCGTGTTAAAACTCCTTGGTTAGTAGGTACTTGTACCTGGAACGACCGAATGGTTCGCAAAGCCGTTGTGTGGTTGTGTGGCAAAACCGGAAAAGCAATCCTCAAACTAACTGATAGGGACTATCTGGATTATGGAATGGGCGATTTGATTACGGAACATGGACCATCCAATAAGGTTAACATCAAAGTGTTTAATGACTTGCAGCATACCATAACCGGTTGGCCCGGCGGAAAACCAAAAGCCGATGATTCAACACGGCCAGAGCGTGCAAAGCCTTATCCTAAACGTGTTATTGTGTTTAGTCCTCACCCTGATGATGATGTAATTTCGATGGGCGGTACCTTAGCTCGTTTGGTTGAGCAAAAGCACGAGGTACATACTGCTTATCAAACCTCGGGCAGCATTGCCGTTTTTGATGATGATGTGCTCAGGTTTATGGACTTTGTTAATGAGTACAAGGATGTATTTAATGTTGAAGGCTTTGATCCACAACAGAATTATCAATTGATTTCAAAGCTTATCTCACATAAAAAACCTGGTCAGGCCGATCCTGATGATGTTTTAAAACTGAAGGCATCCATACGACGGGGCGAGGCCTTGGCAGCTTGCCGATATGTTGGGATTCCGGCAGAACGCGTTCATTTTCTAGATCTTCCTTTCTATGAAACTGGTAAGGTACGTAAGAAACCCCTTTCGCAAGCCGATATCGACATTACAATTGATTTGCTAAGGCAAATTCAACCACATCAAATTTATGCAGCCGGCGATTTATCTGACCCGCATGGAACCCATCGGGTTTGCATGGAAGCAATACTACTTGCCCTTGAAGAGCTTAAGGACGATGCTTGGTTGAAAGACTGCCGTGTTTGGCTCTATCGTGGAGCCTGGCAAGAATGGAACCCCGATCAAGTAGATATGGCAGTACCACTAAGCCCTGAAGAAGTTATGATAAAACGCAGGGCCATTTTTAAACACCAATCACAAAAGGACAGGCCATTGTTCCCCGGTTTTGATAGCCGTGAGTTTTGGCAACGTGCCGAAGATAGAAACCATGCCACAGCAGTTTTATACGATAAATTGGGCATGGCCGAATACCAAGCCATCGAAGTATTTATGCATTACAAATTGTAAACCAATATATTAACAAATTATGTCAGCAAAGTTGAATACAGCAAACAAAGGAAAGTCTTCGGGTTATGTTGTCTCCATCGCCATCATAGGAGCCCTGTTTTTTATTTTTGGATTCGTAACCTGGTTAAATGGTTCGTTAATACCATTTTTGCAAACAGCCTGCGAGCTAAGTCCATTTGAAGCTAGCTTAGTGACCTTAGCATTTTATATAGCTTATTTTGTAATGGCGTTACCATCATCGTTTGTGTTAAAACATACTGGTTATAAAAATGGAATGAGCCTTGGTTTGCTAGTTATGGCGTTGGGTGCGCTTATTTTTATTCCGGCGGCATACACCCGTATGTTTGGAGTGTTTTTGACAGGTTTATTTGTAATGGGCACTGGTTTGGCTCTGTTGCAAACCGCCTCAAATCCATATATTACCATCATTGGCCCACGCGAAAGCGCAGCAGCACGCATTTCCATCATGGGAATTTGCAATAAGTTGGCCGGCTTCATTAGCCCGCTCATTTTAACAGCGCTTGTAATGCACGGCATGGATGTGTTTAAAGAGGAAAATCTTGCGGTAATGGATACCCTTCAGCGTGCTGAAGCCTTGAACCAACTAGCCTCGCGTTTGATTTCACCTTATGCAATAATGGCTGTTGTATTGGTGCTGCTTGCACTTATGATTCGCTATTCGCCTTTGCCCGATACCATTGATGTAGAAGACCATGAAGACGAGAGTTTGGCTGGCTTTATCAAACAAATTCCTCAGTCTCTGCGCATACCACATTTGCTGCTGGGCATAATCACCATTTTTGTTTATGTTGGCGTTGAGGTTATGGCCGGCGATAGCATTTCGCAGTTTGGTAAAGATCTGCAGCTCAGTTATGCTTCAAGTCTTACCAGCTATACCATGGCATTCATGGTGTTAGGGTATATTTTAGGAATCTTGTTTATTCCTAAATATTTAAGCCAATCAAATGCGTTGCGCATTTCAGCCATTTTGGGAGGATTGTTTGCTTTAGGTGCTATTTTTAGCAATCCAACTGACAGTTCTTATTTTACAAACCTGTTTGGATGGCTTGGCCTCTTGGGATTAAATATCCCACAACTACCTAATCCTGTCTTTTTCATTGCACTTCTTGGCTTAGCCAATGCATTGATGTGGCCTGCCATTTGGCCCTTGGTATTACAAGATTTGGGTAAGTTTACCAAAATTGCCTCCGCTTTACTCATCATGGGAATTGCTGGTGGAGCTATTATTCCTCCATCCTATATAGCTTTATCTACTGAAATTGGGTATCAAAAAGCCCTTTGGATAATGGTGCCTATTTACCTGTTCATCTTATATTTTGCAACTTTTGGATACAAGATTCGCAAAAAAGTCGTTTAGATAGTAGAAAAATTCAATTAATCAAATGTTATAATAGTATGAAACCTACATTGTTAGTTTTAGCTGCGGGCATGGGAAGCCGATATGGCGGCCTAAAGCAGCTCGATAAAGTTGGCCCCTCGGGCGAGACCATCATCGACTATTCCGTTTACGATGCCATACGGGCCGGATTCGGGAAAGTAGTTTTTATTATCCGTAAGCAAATTGAGAAAGAGTTTGTTGAGTTTTTTGGAAATAGATTTGGAAACCGCATACAGGTTGATTATGTATTTCAAGAAACCGACATCGTTCCCGAAGGCCTTACATATAATACCGAACGAACAAAACCCTGGGGTACGGCACATGCGGTGCTTATGGCTAAAGATGCTATAAATGAGCCATTTGCTGTTATTAATGCCGATGATTTCTATGGTTCTGAAGCCTTTACCAAAATTGCTCAGTTTTTAAACCAACCTCGCAGCCAAGGTATTTGGGAATATGCGCTGGCCGGCTATATCCTTAGCAATACCCTTTCGGAGTTCGGGGGCGTTTCACGGGGCGTTTGTGAAATTGATGCACAAGATTTTTTAGTTAATGTGGTTGAAACCAAAAATATACACAAAACCCATAACCATGTTGCCTTTAGCCATGAAAACGGCGATTTGGAGTTTATTCCCGCTAACACCATTGTTTCGATGAATACTTGGGCATTTTGGCCTGAAATTTTTGAACATATCGAAACTTCGTTTAAGGAATTTATTCAAAAAGAAGGCTTTAACCTTAAATCGGAGTTTTACATCCCAACTATTGCTGACCAATTAATAAAATCGGGGCAAGCTCGTTTTAAGGTATTGCCTGTTAACGAAAAATGGTTTGGTGTAACTTACCAAGAAGATAAACCTACCGTGGTTGAAAATCTTAAACAACTCGTTAAAGTTGGCATTTACCCCAACAATCTGTGGGCATAATTAGCTATGATGGAAGAAAAAATGGTTGATTTTCAGCCTATTTTAAACCAGTTTAATCTGTCCGGGCATTGTAAGGTTCAGCCTTACGGTTCCGGACACATTAACGATACTTTTTTGGTTGACGATGGCGTAAGTAAACGTTTACTGCAACGCATTAATAGCCATATCTTTAAGCAAGTGCCTGCTTTGATGGATAATATCCTTAAAGTTACCAATGCTTTGAAAACCAAAGCTCCTGAATTGGTTTCGCTAGAATTATATACTGCCAAAAATGGTTCAGCCTATGTTTCGGATGCTGATGGCAACTTTTGGCGTTTGCTTCGCTTTATTCCTGACAGCATCTCTTACGACCGCATAAGCGACCCAAAACTTGCTTTTGAAGCTGGTAGGGTAACTGGGCAATTTCACAGTTTACTTGATGGTTTTGAGGCTACAACCTTATTCGTAACCCTGCCTAATTTTCATCATATGGGGTTAAGGTTAAAGCGCTTTTTTGAAGTAGTAAAAACCGATTCGCTGGGTAGGGTTCAGTCAATTCCCGAATTGGTGGAATTTGTACACCATCGAGCCTACGAATACTGCCTTATAGACCGTTTGATAGACGATGGAACCCTGCCTGTTAGGGTTGTGCATAATGACCCCAAAATCAATAATATCCTCTTTAATAAAGCTGATAAAGGGATTTGCATGATTGACCTTGACACGCTAATGCCGGGTTGTTTATTGCACGATTTTGGAGATGCTATCAGAACTACCGCCAATAATGCCGAGGAAGATGAACCCGACACCCAAAAGGTTTCGATAAACTTGCAGCTGTTTGAGGCTTATGTAAAGGGTTTTGTAAGTGAAACAGCAGCAATTTTGAAACCTAAAGAAATTGAGTACCTTGCATTTTCGTCTCAGGTTTTGACGTTTATTATTGGTTTAAGGTTCCTTACCGATTACCTTGAAGGAGACCAGTATTTTAAGATTGCCTTCCCAAAGCATAATGTACAAAGAGCCAAAGCCCAGTTTGCCTTGGTGCAAAGTATGGAAAACAGTAGAGAAACTATGAATGAGATAGTTATGAACTGTTTTAGGTAGCTTTCAAAGGTTTTTCCTTCTACAGATTCTTAAAACCATGCACCTTTTGCTTAGATTTTGTATATTTGAGATTTAATTCTTCTGTGTAACTATAAAGGACCTAATCAAAATAGGTATTAAGTTATAACAAGTTGCAATTGCAAATGGGATGTATTCCCTTTCAAATGGTTGATAACTGAGTTCTAGGGTTTTGTAACTACTAGCTCTTATTTCATAGCTTATGGATAATAACCTTAACCCAAGTGGTATTTCAGATTCAAATGCATACAATATATATTTGCAGGATAGTGGTTTGAACGCTTTTTGCGATCAATTACCAGTTGCGTTAGCAATCTATCAGCCCGATAGGAAAATGGTTAAATGCAATGCACATTTTAGTGCCCTATTTGGAATCGGTGGACATGTGCAAACCAACAAGTTAATTACAGAGTTTGTAGCCATACAGAGCCAAAGCAACTTTTTATTCCACCTTAAAGATATCCAACTTACAAACAAGCCTCAAAGCTGTACCCTAACTATGCTACTGAGCAGAGGCCAAGAGGTTGAAATTAAGCTTGATTCAGTTATAATAAAAACACCACATGGGGAATTAGTACAAACAGTTTTTAGTGATATATCATCAATTATTCGCCACGAAGTAAAACTTGAGTCAGAAAACAGCCTCCTTCAGGCAATTTTACACTCATCACCAGTTGCCATGTTGGTGATAGATGAGAACCTTCACATCTCAAATGCAAATATGGCCGCTCAAAAGTTGTTATCCTCCAATTTAGCGGATTTGGAACGCAAATACTGTGGCGATTTTTTGGGTTGTAAGAATCGTTTGCTCGCAGAGCTTGGATGCGGTTATTCCGAAAATTGCGAGACTTGCAACATCATGAATAGCCTTAAATTGGCAATTGAAAAAGGAGAAGCGGTTGAAAACCTAGAGACTTTTGTGCAACATGATACAAGTTTTGTTAATGGGCCGCTATGGTTAAAGCTTAGCAGTACCCCACTTTTTTTACAAGGTTCAAGGCATTGTTTACTAGCTCTTAACGACATTACAAATGAGAAATTACACGAAGTAGCTTTACGTGCCAGCGAACAAAAGTACCGTTTATTAGCCGAGAAAACCTCCGATACTATTTGGCTGTTGGGCTTCGATGCCCAAAGCTTGTACGTATCTCCTTCGGTTGAGCAATTTAGTGGTTATACCCCCGAAGAATACCTAAAACAAACTATCGAAGACCGATTTACGACCGAATCGGCTATCAAAGCACGTAAGTTGCTCGATGAAACCTCAAAACGCATACATGATAGCCAAAGTCAAGATATTGTCTTTCAGATTGAACTAGATTATAAATGCAAAGATGGCAGCATTAAAACCGGAGAACTGAAAATTACCCCTTTCCTTGAAAATGGGAAATTGCTTGGAATACATGGTGTTACTAGAGATATTACACAGCGGAAACAAGCCGAAGAAAAATTACGCAATGAGCAGTTGCTTTTGCGTACCTTGATTGATAACCTACCTGACACTGTTTATGTAAAAGACGCGAATGCCAAAAAAATCATAGCCAACAGAAAAGATTTACAGGTTATGGGGTATGATGCAGAAGATGAGGTAATTGGTAAAGATGACCTAGAATTGCTTGCAGGTAATGGTGGGGAACTTGGCTACGCGGATGATATGAAAGTACTCATAAACCGAATTCCTGTTATTGACAGGGAAGAATGTATAAAGGATAGGAAAGGCAATCCCGTTTGGCTCAGAACCACAAAACTACCTCTTATTAATGATGCCAATGAAGTAACTGGCTTAGTGGGGATTGGACATATTTTTACGGAGCAAAAAAAGGTTGAGGATGCATTGAAGTATGAAAAGGCATTGTTAAAATCGCTGATTGACAACATACCAATCTCGGTTTTTATTAAGGATAGGCAAAGTCGAAAGGTGCTTTCGAACCCCTTCGACCAACACTACACGCAAAAAACTGAGCAAGAAGTTATTGGCCATGATGATTATGAATTGTTTGCTCCAGAACTGGCAAAAGGTTTTATTGAAGATGACCGTAAAGTTATTGAAACAGGTCAGCCCATGATCCAAAAAGAGGAAAGTATTATTTATTCTGATGGATCTGAACGCCATATGCTTACCACTAAAATCCCATGGTATAACGGAAAAGGAGAAATTGATGGTATTATTGGATTCAGCCTTGATATAACCGACAGGAAACTTGCTATGCAAGCCCTTGTTGAAAGTGAGGAACGGTTTAGGGCTGCCTTCCGTATCAGTCCAGATGCAATTAGCATTTCTGATTTACAAACTGGTGAATATGTGGATATTAACGACGTATTTGTAGAAGTATCCGGATATTCTCGCGAACAACTTATTGGGTTTACATCGGGCGAACGCAATATTTGGCAAATCCCCGAGGATAGAAAAAAAGTAATAGAAACATTGCGTAGACAAGGCTTCATATCTGATTTTGAGACTGTTTTTAACCTTAATAACAATAAGAAGATAATTGGGCTATTCTCAGCCAGAGTGTTGGAAATAGGGGGTAAACAACATTTGTTATCGGTTACAAAAGATATAACTGAACGTAAAAAATCGCTTGATGCGCTCCGTGAAAGCGAAGAGAAGCTAAAGGTGCTCATCAATTCAACGCCTGATATAATTTGCTTTAAGGATGCCCAAGGACGATGGATACAAGCCAACAATGGCCTTCTTGATTTGTATTGTCTTCAAGGTGTAGATTATTATAATAAGACAGAATTTGAACTAGCTGATTTCACTGCCGAAATATACCAAGACGCATTTAGGAATTGTGGCGAGTCGGATGAACAGGCTTGGCAAGCAGCAAGGCCCTCCCGCACAATTGAATCTATACCTGATATTCAGGGAAATATGCATATTTTCGATGTTTTAAAGATCCCACTTTTCAACGATGACAACTCACGAAAGGGTTTGGTAGTTTTTGGGCGTGATATTACCGAAAGCAAGAACAATGAGGAAGCTCTGGCCAAAAATGAAGAAAAATATAGGCTGATAGCCGAAAATACGGGTGACACTATTTGGATAATGGATCTTGATTTCAAGTATTCGTACATAAGCCCAGCAATAGTTAGGTTAACCGGAAATGCTCCTGAAGTAGAGATGAAACGAACTTTAGATGAAATACTTACGCCTAGTTCGTTGCAAATAGCCATCGATGCTTTTAACCACGAGCTTGAACATGACAGTGATCCCACCATTGATATAAACCGTACAATGAACCTGGACCTCGAAATTTACCATAAAGATGGCCATATTGTTTATGTACGCGAAACGATGACCTTTATACGCGATGAAGCTGGTAAGCCAATTGCCATTCAAGGCATTACACACGATATTACCGACAGGGTAGTAGCCGCCCAGCAAATCCAAATAAACGAATACCGATTACAGAGTTTGCTCAGATTATCAGAATACAAACCTGATAATGTTCAACAACTTTTTGATTATGCCTTAAATGATGCCCTGCTATTATTTGGCTGTGAGTTTGGCCTAGTTTTATCCTATGATTTTAATGCTAAAACGTTGTCTCCCATAGCAATAGCAGGAACGGCTACAATGTTGTTTCCTAAAAATCCATCACAATTGGCTTATCCTTTGGAAGCAGCTGGCTTATGGGCTTATCCAATTTTGCACAAGGATGAGTTATTGCTAAACACAGGCCATTCGCAGCCTGAGGTTCATTCCATAATCCCAGTTCAAGTTGATAAAGTAAAAAACTTGATGGCTATACCTTTGCTAATTGATGACGCTGTTGTTTCTATCATTGCCATTGGAAACCGCGAAAGCAATTTTGCACCGGTTGATATTCAGCAATTGAAGTTAATGATGCACTCGGTATGGAAAATGGTTCAACGCCGCAAAGATGAGGACAAAATCCGTCAATTATCAAAAGGAATCGAACAAAGCCCTGCCGCTGTGGTTATTACCGATTTGGAGGGCAAAATAGAATACGTAAATTCACGCTTTACCGAAGTTACCGGTCATCCAAAAAATAAGGTAATGGGAAAGGTGATGCGGATTTTAAAACCAGGCATAACATCACCAGAACTTTTCAATCAAATTTGGAATACCATACGGGGTGGCAACGATTGGAAAGGAGAGTTCTATAATAAAAGAGCCGATAATACCTATTATTGGGAAGATGTCTCCATTTCACCTATTACCGATTCCACAGGGGCCATTACGCATTACATTGCTATAAAAGAAGATATTACGGACAGAAAGAAAATGATTGACGAATTAATCTTGGCCAAGGAACAAGCCGAAGAAGTCAGCCGAATAAAATCAAGTCTCTTAGCCAATATGAGCCATGAGATACGAACTCCGCTTAATGGTATCCTCGGGTTTGCAGAGTTATTAAAGGAAGATGCCAAAGATGAGAACCAACAGCACATGGCAGAAATCATCTATTCGAGCGGCAGCCGGCTTATGAACACCCTTAACTCCATTCTCGACCTTTCGCTTATCGAAGCCCAATCGGATAAGTTAAAGCTTAAAACTATTGACCTAAATTTGCTTGTTCAAGAAAGCACCATGTTGTTTAATGCCATGGCGGCTCGAAAAGGTTTGTACTTGAATAGTATATTATCAAATGAACCTTTGATGGCTTTAGGTGATGAAAACCTGATTAATAAAATTATTAACAACTTAGTTAACAATGCTTTAAAATTTACAAAAACTGGCGGGGTTACAGTAAGGGGAGGTGTAAAGCTTAAGGATCAAACTACTTATGCCTGCATATCGGTTGAGGATACGGGAATTGGCATCCCTGATAAATATAAAGATATTATTTTCAAAGAATTCAGGCAAGCCAGCGAAGGCCATACGCGGGCTTTTGAAGGAACAGGCCTTGGATTGCACCTTGCCGCTCGTTTTGCCCAAGTTATGGGTGGCGAAATTACTGTACAGAGTACGCTAGGACAAGGTTCTTGCTTCACCTTTTGGCTGCCAATGGAATTATCAAGCATGCCAGACCTGACCGTATTAATGGAAGAACCTAAACCTATTCCAAAGTTAACTGAAGTAGTGCAAAAAATACTTGTGGTTGATGATGACAAGGATAGCATGGATCTAGCCATGATGATACTGCGAAAACTATATAATTGCGATTTTGTTGATAGTGGGGTTAAAGCTGTTGAACTTGCCAAACAATACCACTACTCCTGTATTTTAATGGATATCAGCTTGAGAGGTGAAATAGGAGGGATTGAGGCTATTCGGCAAATTAGGCTTTTGCCCGGTTACTCAAATACACCCATTGCAGCCTTTACAGCAAATGCCTTAGCAGGTCATCGTGAAGAATACTTATCTAAAGGCTGTACGCATTACCTTGCAAAACCATACCGAAAACAAGACCTTCTCAAAATGATAGACGAGATGGTTCATAATACCAGGTTATTTAACTAGACTTACACCATAGCTTTTTATAACAATATACCAATCATTAATTTATAACATTATGAGGTTTAAGGTTCTTTATCTATTTGCACTCGTTGTTGGATTGGCGGCCTGTAGCCAACACGAAAAAAATGAAGCCGCCAAACGGCTGATACCACGTCCTGTAAAGTTTTATTTTACCGATAACGGTAGCTTTAAAATTGCCGCAAACACACGGATAATTTATAACTCAACTTTCCCTCAAGTTGCTAGCCACGCCGAATACTTGGCCAGTATTATCAACAAATCAACGGGCTTTGCCCTTAAAGCAGAGGCATTTACCGAAAGTCAGCAGCTTAGTGATTATATTTTGTTATCAACCCTTAATGCCGACACCGCTCTTGGTAAAGAAGGGTATAAACTGAGTTGTAACAAAGGCCAAATTGTTATTCATGCCGTTACGGACGCAGGTGTTTTTTATGGAATCCAAAGCTTGCTTCAATTGGCTCCACCACAAATTATGGCCGATTCAGTTAAGCAGGTTGAATGGGAAATCCCATCCTTGCAAATATGGGATAAACCCCGTTTCACCTACCGTGGTATGCACCTCGATGTTTCGCGCCATTTCTTCCCCAAAGATTTTATCCTTAAGTATATTGATATGCTTGCAATGTACAAGCTCAACGTATTTCATTGGCACTTGACCGACGATAATGGATGGCGAATTGAAATAAAAAAGTATCCTGATTTGACCAATATTGCTGCCTGGCATGTTGATAGAAATAACATGGATTGGGATAAGGTAACGCCACCAAAAGATGGCGAAAAGGCCACTGTGGGCGGATTTTATACACAAGAAGAGGTTAAAGAGGTTGTAGCATATGCAGCACAACGCCACATTATGGTAATACCTGAAATTGAAATGCCCGGACACACCTCCGAAGTGTTTGCCGCATACCCAAATTTATCTTGCCAAGGGAAAAAGCTCTATGTTCAGCCAGGTACCTACTGGCCAAATATTGATATTTTTTGTGGCGGGAATGAAGATGTTTTTACCTTTATTGATGACGTACTTACTGAAATTGTTCCCCTATTTCCAGGGTATTATATCCACATTGGTGGCGATGAGGCTGATAAGACCTATTGGAAGAAGTGCAATAAGTGCCAAGCAGCCATAAAAAGGGAAAACTTAAAAGATGAAGCTGAATTGCAAAGCTATTTTATAAAACGTGTCGAAAAAATGGTGATAGCAAAAGGCAAACGTATGATAGGTTGGGATGAAATACTGGAAGGTGGACTGGCACCCGAAGCCACCGTAATGTCGTGGAGAGGTGTTAATGGCGGCATTGAAGCGGCCCAACAAGGCCACGATGTTATTATGACCCCCACATCGTATTGTTATTTCGATTACTATCAGGCTGATCCCGAATTTGAACCACGTGCAATAGGTGGTTTCTTGCCATTGAAAAAGGTCTATTCTTTTGATCCAATCCCCTCGGTTTTGAATCAAAGCCAAGCCAAACATGTATTAGGTGTTCAGGCAAATATCTGGACCGAATTTATTCCTACCAGCCAACATGCTGAGTATATGGCTATGCCTCGTATGCTTGCCCTGGCCGAAATTGCATGGACCCAATTAGATCGCAAAGATTTTGAAGACTTTAACAAACGGGTGCGAAACCAATTTAAAGTCTTCGACTTAATGGATATAAATTATTCCAAAGGATCGTACAGGGTTGATATTGAAGCTGATTATGATAGCAGTAAGCAAGTTTTCTCAGTTAATCTGGTAAGCGAACAGTATAAACCCGAAATAAGATACACTACCGATGGTAGCGTTCCGGTTTCTACCTCACCTATATTTGATAAGCCCATCCAGGTTAAAGAAAATACAACCTTGAATGCTCAGATTTTTGAAGATGGCAAACCCAAAGAAAAGCCTTCAAGCATGACAATTACGCTTCATAAAGGAATCGGAAGTAAACTTACCTTCGCATTTCCAGCCGATGCAAAATATGCTTCACAAGGTCCAAAATCGCTTACCAATGGTATTTTGGCAAGCACCAATTTAAACGATGGGTATTGGCTAGGCTTTGAAGCCAATAACCTAGATGTAACCTTGGAACTTGCGTCTTCAACTGATTTGAAACTATTGAAATTAAGATGTTTACACAATCCTAAAGCTTGGATTTTCTTGCCAACTTCCATTCAGGTACAAGTATCTGACGACGGCAAGAATTTCAGGACTTTTTCAGTTAATGTCCCATCTAATTCCGCTGGCGGTAAAGATATTGCTATTCAAGAGTTTAAGATTGAATTGGATAACAAACCGGCAAAATTTGTAGTCGTTAAAGCCATCAACCAAGGGGTTTGTCCTCCCGATCATCCCAACGCTGGGGGTAGGGCTTGGCTTTTTGTGGATGAAGTTATTGTTGAATAAAGCTTTGTTAAACAAGTGTTTATGTTTTTTTGGATGCTAATTCTACGTTTTTTTTGTATTTGTCAGTAGCTGATTGCTTTTATAATCAAAAATTAGTTGTATTTTTGCAGTCCTTTTTACGAATAGAAAAAAGCCCTTAGCTATGAACAAGCCTGATTTAGTTAAATACATTGAATCTCTAAGCGAGATTAAGAAACACCCCGAGTTTAAAGCAGGGGATACTATTACTGTTGATTATTCAATCAAAGAAGGTAACAAAACCCGTACACAAAGTTTCACGGGTGTGGTTTTACAAATTGCCGGTTCTGGTATAACCAAGACCTTTACAATCCGTAAAATCTCCGGAAATATTGGTGTAGAAAGAATTCTTCCTTTCAACTCACCAAATATCGAAAAGATTGAAGTTAACAAGTTCGGTTTGGTTAGAAGGGCTCGTATTTTCTACCTCCGTGGCTTACGTGGAAAAAAAGCAAGAATCAAAGAAAAAAGATACTAAAATATCTACTATATACTCAAAACCCCGTTTTTCGGGGTTTTTTTATGCCCTAGCTTTAGCTTTACAATTAATCATAATATGTTTGTTTTCAATATTTTATGTTTTTTTTGAATAAAAGGTAGTATATTTTCCATGTCTTTCAACAGTCTTCCGAAGGTTCAAAAGCGGTGTCTTGCCCACCTTTTTGATAAGGCTTTTTTGTACTTTCGCCTAAATTACTACATCATTATGTTCACCAAATTTTGGCTTTTAGTTGTGCTGGTGTTGGCCCAGTTTACGTTATTGGCTCAAAAACAATTAATTGAGGTGGCTTACCTACCTTTGGGAGCCCTTAATGCTGAGGATAAGGCAGCCATTTCGTTTTTACAACAACAAAATTCTTTCAAAGCATATCAAATCAATTTTTCAGATTTGAGCTCAAACCCTAGCCTATTACAAGAGATGGATGTAATTTGGATTCATGGCTCCGATACATCCTTAAACACTGCTGTTTCGTTTACTGAACAACAAGCTAAAGTGCTTTTAGAAGCTGTAAACAATGGTAAAGGTTTGTTATTGAGCAATTATGCCGCTAAAGCCCTTAACATCTTGAACCTTGAGAACATACAGATTTCAACCAGGGCCAAACAAGCTTCTGACAATGGATACGGACGAATGTTGGGGTTTCATGCCTATAGAAACCATCCCATTTTTGACGGCCTAAACGGAGGGGCCTATTTGTTAAAACCAAAGCGGAATATTACCGTGCAGCAAACCGGATTTTTTAATGAAACCATTCCTTCTGGCAAAGTAGTTGCAACCGATTGGGACTATATTTTTTTGCGGGAACAATCGAAATTAGTAATGGAATATGCCCATGGGACAGGAAAGGTACTAGCTGTGGGCGGATATATGCTTTTTAACGAACCAAATGTAAACGAGAAACACTTAAAGCTATTTACAATCAATTGTTTGAATTATCTGGCAACGGAAAGCAAAACGCTTAATAGCCCAGCATTTTATTGGAACTATGCTCCCGAAACTGTTAAGTTGCTGAAGAAAAGCAGTAATATAGTTGTACCATCCACTATTCCCAACACATTTACTATCCCAACACAAAGTGCTCTCGAAATTCATAGGAAATCAGCCACAACTAATTTTTGGGATTTGGCAGGTGAGCGCTTATTGGTTATGGGCATGCAACAGGGTGGGATTGAGGAAGTTTGGGCACACCCTTTTATGGCTTTGCGCGATTTAAAAACGCATATCGTGCAACATGGCAATAAACTGCCTATTTTACTTGATAGCCTAAGGCCAAGCATTTTAGTTACCCCAGAAGCTTTGATACGAACCTACAAGGTTTTTAAGGGCACGCTTACAGAGTGCATTATGGTTTCACCAACTCAGCCAGTACTCGCTATGCATTATAAATATGAAGGCGAACTTCCCATACAACTAAGCATCCATTACAGCACCCACCTACGCTTAATGTGGCCGTATTCTGATAAGGTTCCTAATTCGATAAGCTGTACTTCAGATACGGCTACCGCTATAACCACTATTACGGATGAATCAGGCGATTTTAATGTTTTAACGGGTTCATCTACAAAGCCTTATTACACCGATTTTGGTCAATTTGATGGGTTTAAATTCAACGATACAGAAAATGCTTTCAAGGGTATTCCAACCACAGCCAAACGCGTATCCGTCCTTCAAAATTACACTTTATATCCTAATCAATCGCTTGATTTTGTTGTAGCTGCAGCACAGGAACCGCTACCTTTTTTGCAGGACATTTTTGTAAATACATTGCAATATCCAAGCAAAATTTACGATCAAAATTTGGCTAGGTCGCTTTATGTTGCGCAAACCAAACTTCAAATCATCAGCCCCGATAGCGAGTTTAATGAAGCTTATAAGTGGGCATTACGATCAACCGATGCGTTTTATGTGCACACGCCTGGTATTGGGAAGTCGTTGGTGGCGGGCTATTCTACCACTGCAACGGGTTGGGATGGTGAACATAAAATAAGCGGTCGCCCGGGTTACGCTTGGTATTTTGGCCGCGATGCGGAATGGAGTGCATTTGCATTACTTGGTTATGGTGATTACCAAAAGGTTAAGGAGGTAATCCTTACCTTAAGTCGTTTCCAGGATTTGAATGGTAAAATTTTTCATGAATTAAGTACTTCTGGTTTTGCTCATTACGATGCTTCTGATGCCACACCACTCTATTTGGTTTTGGTTGGTAACTATTTGAAATATACAGGTGATACGGCTTTTGTACGTCAACTGTGGCCAAACGTATATAAGGCTTATCAGTTTTGCCTTTCAACGGACACGGATGCCGACCATTTAATCGAAAACACCAATGTTGGTCATGGCTGGGTTGAAGGAGGTTACCTGTTTGGTTCGCATACTTCGCTTTATCTTGCCTCATGCTGGGCGGCTGCATTGCAAGCTATGGAATCATTGGCATTGTGTTGCAACCAAGCTGAAGTCTCGGCCTATTGTGCCAATGAGTATCGTATTGTGGTTGATAAAATTAACCATCACTATTGGAATCCGGTGACGCAATATTACTACCATGGCATGTTTAAGGATGGAAGTTTCCATCAGGAACCATCGGTAATGCCTGCTATACCAATGTTATTCAAACACGCCGATTCAGCATTGGCAAGCAAGGTACTGCCGGTGTTGGCATCCAATGAGTATTCAACTAATTGGGGATGCAGGATCGTAAGCGAGAAGAGCCCCGCATTTAAACCAACTGGCTACCATACGGGCAGTGTTTGGCCTTTATTTACAGGTTGGGTTTCGTTGGCCGAATATGCATACAACATGCCCGAATCGGGTTATGCTCATATGCTCAACAATTTGCTGGTATATAAAAACTGGGGCTTAGGCTTTGTTGAAGAAGTTTTAAATGGAAAAATTTATGAACCTTCGGGCGTTTGTAGGCACCAATGTTGGTCAGAAACCATGTCGATTCAGCCCGCCATCGATGGCATGTTAGGGTATATACCTGATGCGGTTTCAGCAAAAGTTCAATTGTCACCATCCATTCCAGCCTCTTGGGATTCGCTGAAAGTAAATAACTTGCGTTGTGGGCAATCTTGCTTTAACTTCTCGATGATAAAACGTGAAGGGAGGATAAACTATGAATTTCAACTGGTTTCGGGTCCGGCAATCAACCTCCAGTTCCAGCCCTTTTTTGAATGCTTCTCCCTAATTAAATCTGTGAAGTCAGGTCAAAGGATAATACCTTATACAATCAAAGACATGAACCCGTTTCAGCAGTTGATCCTTAACTTAGATCTCACCAAAACATTTTCTTTAGAAATTGAATATGAGCGTGGTATCCAAATAATTCCGTTTAAATACGACCCTATTCCGGGTAGTAGTCCCGAAGGCATGCGGATTGTGCGAACTGGAAGGGAGAACGGCTTCTATTTTGTTGATTTAGAAGGCTTGGCCAATACGGAAGAAGTAATTTCCATTGCTGTTCCCTCCAATTTTCAGGGTGTGGTAAAACACGCTGAAATTGTTAGCAAGGTTAATAATGAATTACTTTGCAAGGTTCAATTTGGGGCAACCTTTTCAAAGTATTTTGTTCAAAGAGTTTACATTAAGCCTTGATGCTTAAAAATAGTTGATTAAATTAGCACCTTCAAACTACCTAATATGGCTTGTTTTAAAAACACAAAATATAAAAACCCAGGATTTGTATTGCTTTCATGTTTGATTTGTTTTATGCTAACGTCTTGTGTTACTGAACGCAGGTTTAGTTTTGAAGTGCTTACTCCGGCTCAATTACCCATTGCTACAAGCGTTCAGAATGTTACGCTCATCAATCACGGGCTTAAGGCCAAAGGCGATTCAGCAGGAAGCTATTATAGTTTTATAAATAAAATTGCCTACGATTCGGTACCTATCGATACAATGCTTACTTACAGTTGTTTGTATGGACTTTTAGATATCATCGAACAGTCAAATAGGTTTAATGTGGTTTCAGGGCCTTTGCATACGCCAACTTATAACAATCAAAAATTGCCAAGCATTTTACCGTACGATACTTTGCAAAGTTTATCCGGCAATCCATTAACCAATGCTGCCATCGTTTTAGAAAGTGTAGAAACCTTTGATGCGTTTGACTATAGTAATTCGCTTGATGGCTCCTATTTTACGAATCTTGATATCCTTGTGCAATCAAAGTGGCGTATCTATGCGCTTGATAATCGTGAGGTTATCCTAAGGCAAACCCGTATCGACACCATAAGCTGGTATTCAGCAGGTGCTTCATGGGATAAGGCCAATGAAAGCATTCCTGATAGGTATGTTGCCCTTGAACAGGCTGCCAGTGAAGCTGGCGGTGTTTTTGGAAAACTTATAACACCTTCATTTAGAAAAGTTAACCGAATATGGTTTGTAACCGATAACCCATCAATGCAGAAAGCAGCTGATTATGTGCAGAAAGGTGATTGGACCTCAGCAGCCAAACTTTGGAATGGATTGGCAACAGCTCACAAAAATAAGTTAGCATCGCTTGCAGCCTTTAACATGGCTTTAACCTGCGAATTGAAAGGCGAACTTGAACTCGCCATCTATTGGATTGAACGTTCCTGTGAAATTAAGCTCACCGAAAAAAACCAATTGTATAAAACCAAGCTCCAAGAACGAGTGGCTCAACTCAATGTACTAGAAGCCCAGCTTAATCTACAAAACAATTAAAAGTGCAGCACCCGCGTGGCTTAATCCAGCGATTGCCTTGCCAGCTCGTTTGACCTGTTTTTCAGCCACAAGCTCAAAATGGCCAACAGTGCCGAAATACCCCCGAGAATAAAAAAGGCTTGGCGAAATCCTGAAATGCCATTAGGGTCAGTAGCTATCATTGCGCCTATTAATGCAGATCCTGTTAACTGTCCCAAGCTGATAAAAATGGTAAGCAAACCCTGCGACGTTGCCCGATCGGTGGCTCCAACTTCATTTAACATGATGTAATTAAGTGCAGTCCGCATCGAAAACCCCAACCCAATTAACGAACCCGCCAAATAAAACAACGTCTTATCGGCAGATATCATGGCTACCATAAACATGCCCGCTGATGCAGCAAGTAGCCCCCATAATATAACATATTTAGATCCAAATGAATCGGTTAATCGTCCTGAAATGGGTGAACCCAATGCGCTGAGCAAAACAATAGGGATAAGCATAAAACTTGCTGTAAAAGGCTCAACATCAAACAAATTAACGAGCATTTTTGGCACAAATATAAAACTTGATTGAAATAGACCGAGTCCAATGGCCATGCCTCCCACCAATAGAATTTGCCGGTTCGAAAAATAGCTAATACGAATGATGGGCTTGTTCACTTTTAACTCCGTCTTAATTAGCAGGTAAAGAAACACAAGGCTCGCGACCAAAAATGGCCAAACGTTAAGGCTTCTTAAACTATCTAATAGTTGTTTAGAATCTAAAAAATTGATGCCCAGTGTAAAGCTTGCCAAAAACAATCCCAATAATACCACACCTGGCACATCAAACTCTGTACGCTTCATAAGTGTTTTAGTAGGCAGTATATTATACGCAAAAACTATGATTATCAAAGCTATAGGAAGATTTATGATAAACAGGAAATTCCAGTCGAAGTACCTTAGGATGATTCCTGCTATTGGGGGGCCAAGCATAAAGGCAATCCCAAAAACGGCTCCAAGTAAACCAAGTTTTCGACCTCTTTTTTCAGGAGGATAAATATCGCCTATGATGGCTGAAGCCACTGGAAAAATCCCACTAGCCCCAAAACCTTGTATAGCCCTACCTATCAGCAGAATAGGAAAGTATTCAGTAAAAGACACAAGTAAGGAGCCTAAGCCAAACAGACCTACCGACCACACATAAACATTCCTACGTCCGAAAAGATCGGAAAGCTTTGCATTAAGTGGAATGCCAACTAAATTAAAGAGCACATAAATAGAGAAAACCCACGAAAGGCTTCTACCACTTACAAACAATGCTTTTTCAATAGAAGGTATGGCAGGGCCAACTATCGAAATATCAAGCGCCCCCATTAGTACTCCCGCAAATAGAAGTGTTAGTACTTTGCCATTCTTACTTGAAGATTTTTCCATAGGTTAATGCTTAGTGAGTGTAAAACAAACCTATCTGTAAAAGGTTTTAACACCTTTCCTCCCATAGCCATAACTTCAGCCATCAACTTTGTTAAAACACAAAATCGGAGGTTTTTTTTGGCATAGCACTTTTAAGTAATGTTTTTCTTGTATTTTTACGGATGCAGTTAAAAAACTAAAATAGCTATGAACGAAACATTGCCAGTTGGAAGCCGCATTGATCATGAGCGGTATGGAGAAGGGGTTATAGCCAAAGCCACCCTTACAGGTTATGAAGTATTTTTTGCCAGGGGCGGCAAAATGGAGTTCGCCAAGTCAAATTTTCAAGTGAAGGTTCTATCAAGACCTGAGGTAGCCAGTACGCCCCAAACGGATATAAAAGTGGTAGATTTAGACAAAATTATTGCCCAAGTTCTTGATAGGTTTGCTGGATTACAACATGTTGTAGAGATTGGTGAAAAATGGAACGGTGGCACTATGGTTTTGCAACCAGGCCGCACCGATCTTAAAGGAAAAGAAATTCCAATCGATGTATTCTTCCACAAAATTGTGATGTTGCGCGATAGACTACGTGTGCTAGAACAAAACATTAATAGCAACCAAAAGCTTTCAGATAGCGAAAAAATTGATTTACAGCAATATATCACACGAATCTACGGAAGTTTAACAACCTTCAATATTTTATTTGACGATAAGGAAGATTGGTTTGTTGGTGAAAAAACAAAGTAAATGGAACCGCAATCTCAACTTGTATCAATTGATTATCAAAGCATTAAAACAATCAGTAAATTAGTATCTGGATTTAGCTTTAACGATGCTTTTTTAAAACGTCCGTTCCTAACCCAGGTTACAAATCCCGAGCAAAGAGCCCATATGTTGTTCTTTGCTGTGGGCATTTGCCATCAAACCTATGCTTTAGCTGATGCTTCACAAAATCTTTATGGTTGGGACTATTTAGAAGATGGTTTTTTAAGGATGGCTCAATCAGGAAGCTTTCTGTTGGAGCCGTCTAAAGTCGCTGCAGAAAGTAGTTTTCAGCTTCAGCAAGAACTGCGGAAGTTTTTTTCACCTGGCGGAAATCCAGCAAACTGTACATTAGACCGCCTGGATGAGCGAGCTAAGCTATACGCTGATATGGCTAAAAACCTATGCACCAAGTTTAAGGGTACTTTTTTAGAAGTTATCAGGGTGGCTAATAACCATGTTGTGAATAATACCGAAGGTTTTTATGCGCTGTTAAGTTGTTTTGACGCTTATAGCGACCCACTCTTCAAGAAATCTTCCTTTCTTATCAAACTTCTAGGTGATGCAGGATATATTAAACTTATTGATCCTGAGAATCTTGTTCCAGTAATGGATTACCATATGCAACGGGTTTTGCTCAGGACCGGCTGTATAAAAATCCTTTCACAACAGCTTGAGCATGAGTTGAAGAATCGTATTCAAACCCAGTATGAGCCCCAAATACGTACAAAATGTATCGAAGCTATGATGCTTATTGCCCAAGAGTCTGGCAAGGATATTTTGCGTATGAATGATGTTTTTTACATGATTGGCCGAAGTTGTTGCTTAGATAATCCATTGTGCATCAGCGGAAAATGTGCTAAAGAACCATGTTCTCTAACTCGCTCCCTAACCATCGACAACCACCATTCATGTGTGCTTCGATTAGCTTGCGCCGCTACTACTAGCGCATCTTATGCAAAATTTTGGCACCCCATCACCCAAACTCATTTTTATTAGTGGTTCTAAATCAAATATTTACAAACTTAATTTTGTTTCTGAATAAAAAATTGTTTACGATTAGCAAATTTCACCTTTTGTCATTAACTTTGTTTCTGTTATTAAGACACAACTTGATAAAGGTTTGATGGAGCATCACTTTAATAATGTATATGTTTGCCTATCGTTCTTGCCAAGGTTACGAGCAAGTTTCATGAGTTGATTTTTATGCTTTGTAATACAGAACGTTTAACTATTGCATTAACGGAGGATGTTGCTACAACCTATTTAGTTTGATTATCCTAATCGCATTTTATATCTTAGCACCAATAAACACTACTTACTATGAACAATTATAAAATCTTGGTTATTGAAGATACGGCCGATGTCCGTGAAAATATTGCAGAAATATTAGAATCGGAGAATTACGAAGTTTATAAAGCTGAAAATGGCATCATTGGGGTAGATGTTGCTGAGAAAGTGCAGCCCGACTTAATATTGTGTGATATCATGATGCCCCAAATGGATGGTTACGAGGTTCTTGAATCGTTAAGGAAGAAAGTTTCCACTTCCACCACACCATTTATTTTTCTTACGGCCAAAAACACACGCGAAGATTTACGCCGCGGCATGGCATTAGGTGCTGACGATTATATTTCAAAGCCTTTCACAATCGACGAACTCTTGAACTCCATTAAAATAAGGCTCGAAAAGGCAGAGGAGTTCAAAGTGAAAAGCGAACGCAAGCTTAACGAACTGACCCAAAATTTGGGGATGCCCATCACTTCAGTCATTAATGAGCCGTTAAAAGCCATTATTGGTTTCAGTAGAATGGTAATGACGGAGTATCCGAATATGGAAAAGCCTGAAATAGCTGAGTTTATGGCATTGGTGTACAAAGCAGGAATGAAACTGAATAAAGTAGTGCATAAAACAATGTTATACTACCGTCTCGAAGCACTTACATATCGAAATGAAGAATTGGATAAATGCCGAGCCGAAGTGTGTTACAATGCAGGCACTGCTTTAAAAGAAGTTGTTCAGGAACTGGCTCTTGCACATAATCGCACAGATGATGTGTTGGTTTTACTCGATACCATCGAAAACGTTCGCATTCCTAAGGACATGTTAAAAAGCCTGATTGGCGAACTTATTGAGAATGCGTTGCTTTATTCACCCAAACGAACCAACATTAAGGTTATCTCTGGCATTGAACGGGGCAAGCTCGTACTAACAATTTCTGACGAGGGTATAGGATTCAGTTCTGAGCAAATCACAAAAATTGGCGCTTTTACCCAGTTTAGCCAAGATTTTAACAAACAAGAAGGCATAGGGCTTGGATTAACCGTTGTAAGGAAAATACTTACCCTCTTCGATGGCCAAATCACCATCAACTCTGCCCCAGGAGTAGGCACCACCATCAAAGTTTTTATCCCAACGGTAGCCTAAAGCCTCACTCAAACGACCAGACCGGTGTTTCAATCACCGGTCTTTTTTATTGTTAAGATAAACGGATGCAATCTTGCTATTTCATCCTTAATTGTTTAAATTATTCATTTTGAAAACAGTAAGGCCGTATATTTACGTATTGGTTGTTTTAGCCATGGTTTTTTGGGGCATGTCATTTGTTTGGACAACCATTGTGTTTGATTACCTGGGACCATTGTCAGTGGTTTTTGTGAGGTTAGTGATATCTTCTGCCTTGCTTTTGTTGGGCTTGCGAATAGCTAATCAATTGATTATACCTAATCGTAAAGACATGAAACTATTCTTTGCATCGGCCTTTTTTAACCCGTTTTTGTATTTTCTGGGCGAAAGTTTCGGTGTAAAGTTTTCATCACCCACCATATCATCTGTTATAATTGCCACTATACCCGTATTTTCACTTTTGGCAGCATTCGTATTCCTAAAAGAGCGCTTATCCAAGATAAACATTATTGGTATGTCAATCTCCTTTTTTGGGGTATTGATTATGCTATTTAATCCAAACCTCTCCTTAAGTACAAGGCCGCTTGGGGTTGTATGCTTGTTATTTGCAGTATTTGCGGCTATTGGTTACTCCATCACGCTAAAAAATTTGTCATCAAGATATTCAGCTTTTGTTATTGTGGCCTATCAAAACCTTATAGGAGCCGTGCTATTTGCACCTTTGGCCCTGATATTTGAAATGGATTATTTTTACCAACTAAAGTTTGACACAAGGTTTTTAACATCCCTGCTTTTTTTAGCTATACTAGCTTCATCGTTAGCATTTGTGTTTTATGCAATTTCCACGCGCGAAATGGGCGTTAGCCGAACCAATATTTTCTCCAACTTCATACCTGTTTTTACGGCTATCTTTTCGTTTTTAGTCATTGGCGAATTGTTGACCCTACAAAAGATTGCTGGCATTGTTGTGGTAATTTTTGGTGTAGTGCTATCGCAATGGCATACTGCTAAATCAGTAAGGTACAACAAGGTGCACGAATAGCAAAGCTAATTTTATGTGGTCTCCTGATTTTTTTTTGCAAAAAGTTGGCCTAATGCACTTATGATTGCATTGGTTTTCGGTAGAATTTGTATTTTTGCACTCCCGAAACGGCGGGGTAGCTCAGATGGTTAGAGCGTCGGATTCATAACCCGGAGGTCACGAGTTCAACTCTCGTCCCCGCTACTTTAAACCCTTGTAAATGTTACATTTACAGGGGTTTTTACTT
>CAZKHA010000024.1:0-32408 GCA_964552325.1 uncultured Bacteroidales bacterium | reverse complement strand
GTTGAGAATGACAGAGCCATAGTTCTTTATTGAAGAATATTGTAAATGTCAAATTGTAAATATGAGACAGATCGACCAAAATTACACCGGTGGATTCGTTATTTTTATGGAAGAGACCATACAATTTCTCAAAAAAAAGGCACCCACACAGGATGCCTTTTTTACGAATCGAGAAAACTGTATGCCTAGAAAGCGGCTTCAAACTCGTCGTCGAAGCGTTTGAGCAGGCCGTCAGCACCGGCATGGAAAAGGCGGGCGCCATCGTCGGTGCTGGTGTATTCAAAGCTGAGTTGCTCGCAGTGTTTGCCTGGCAACAGGGCTGCAAACTCCAAGAAGATTTCTTCGGGGGTTTGGGCTGTGGCAAGGCCGAAACGCTCATGTAAAGCTAGCAACATAGCGTAGGAGGTCATAGCGGGTTTTGGCTTAAGACCAGCCTGGAAGGTCTGGATGTTTTTCTGGGTGTTGCTGAACGATCCGCCCAACTCAAAGGGGAAACTGGCCGGAAGTACCAAGTCAGCTTGTTGCGCGGTTTCAGTCATAAAATAATCCATCACCACCGTAAACTGCAGGTTGCTGAACCAGCCATTGATGCGCTCTTTGTCGATAGCGCAACCGATGGGGTCTTCGCCAAACACAAACAGGTTGGAGATTACACCGTCTTCAAGGCGGGGTTTGGTGCATCCTGCCGGAGCTGGAATACCGCTAACGCCCCATGCCTTCTCGAGTTTCTCCACAAAGCTGCGGTCGGTTAGCTCTTGCAGTCCTGGGCCTGAGTTTACGCGCATGCCATTATCAATAATACCTTGGCTATTGCAGCATTCTTTAAGCGCTACCAAGCCCATGGCTGTTTTTCCGGTTTTTCCGGTGATGGCCGAGAGGTTTGCCAACTCAATGGCTGTAGCACCCGACACCTGTTTCTCACTAAAGATAAGCACGGCATTCATGGCATCGTTATAGCCATTGGCAAAGGATTCTAGCTCGGTAGCTGTTACCCCGGCTTTGGCAAGCAAAGCAGCATAGTCTTCGGCAAGGATGTTTTGTTTGTAATCTTCAAAACCGCTCATCAGGGTGCTGATAAACAGCTCGTTTTGCAGGCCTTGGCTGATAAGGTAGTGGTTGGCAGCTTTTACAAAGTGGTAATACGACTTTATTTTGGTTGTTGTACTTGCTTTGTGTTCCAACGCGTTTTCTTCGATGGTTATCAGGTTGATAGGAGCTTTATGCGTATAATGCGTAGCATTAACAATAAAGCTGATAACGGGGTGATCCATGGTTAACTCGCAACCCAGCACAAAGAAGTTTCGGGCTTGTGGAAGGTCGTTAAACGGCACATTGAATTCGGCGGTATGCAGGTAGCCCTTGCCGCGGCCCATGTAATGGAAGCTGTTGACGTTGGGGGTTTTCACACCTCCACGTGCCAGTTTTTGGATGAGGTACATCTCTTCGTTGGTAAGGCGTGCCCCGCCCGTAAAGGCATTCTCAATGGGTTTAACGGCTTTGATTTGGTTAACCATCAGGTCGAGGGCTTCTTCAAAGCTTATCTCTTTGTATCCTCCTTCGTGGCGCAGCAATGGTTTTACGATGCGTTTGCTGTCGTTCACCAGGCGGTAGCCAAATTTGGCCCTGCGGTTGATGTTGCCCGATTGGTTGATGGTGCCTTTGCGGCCATCGGTACGGAAAATGAAGCCTTTGCGGTGTTTCAGGCTTATTTCAAAACCTTCTGAACCCATGAAGTCAATGGTAGGTACTTCGTCGGTTTCAACAGGTCCAGGTTTAAAGGGCACGTTTTCGGTAATGGCGCCTGTTGGGCAGGCAGAGATGCAGAGGCCGCACGATTCGCAAGGGGTATCGGTAAGCGAGTCGCCCATGCTAGGGGCTACAAAGGTGTCGAAACCACGGTTAACCAATCCAAGGGCTCCGGCGCCCACCACCTCGCGGCAAATGCGAACACAACGGCTGCAAAGCACGCATTTGTTGTTGTCGATCTCGATAAAGGGGTGGCGGAAATCAACTTGGTATTCGCGGAATTCGCCGTCGAAATGTTTTTGGTCAGCACCATACTGGGTGGCATACTTTTTCAAGTCGCAGGTATAGTATTCGGTACATCCGCATTCGAGGCAGCGCTGGGCTTCGTTCAGGGCCACTTCTTCGTTTTCGTAGCCCAATTCAACCTCGCTAAAGTTCAGGCGTTTCTCAGGGTCCAACACCGGCATCTCGTGGCGGCTTTGGCAGCCATAACGTCCTTGGTAGGCGTCGGTTTGCTGTTCCTTAAAGTTGTCCTTGCGGCTAATGAACTCCTTTTTCAGTGGTTCGATGGGCTGGCTCGTAAGATATTGATGGCAGGACAAAGCTGCATTTTTGGCTTGTGCCACGGCTTCGATAATGGTTGCTGGTCCGCTAACGGCATCGCCGCAGGCAAACATATTGTGGATGCCGGTTTGCAAGGTCTTGGCATTGGCTTCAATATCGCCCCATTTATTGGGTTTTAGCTGGCCATTTTTGGCAAAGGCATTCACGTTTTCAAGGAAGTTGATGTCGGTTTTTTGTCCGATGGCAGCCAGCATATAGTCGAGTTCGATATCGTATTCGGAGCCTTCAACAGGCACAGGACGGCGACGGCCCGAAGCATCGGGTTCGCCCAATTCCATGCGGATGCAGGTCACCGATTTAAGGGAGCCATCTGCGTGCTTGTTGATTTTGGTGGGGTTAGTCAAGAAGAGGTATTCCACGCCTTCCAGTTTCGATTCGTGAATTTCGATGGGGTTGGCGGGCATCTCGGCTTCGGTACGCCTGTAAATAACATACACTTTTTCTGCTCCACAACGGATGGAGGTACGGCAGCAGTCCATGGCTGTGTTACCACCACCTACCACGGCAACAGTCTTGCCACGGAAGTCCATTTTTTCGCCGGTTACTTCCATGGTTTTTAAGAAGTCGATTCCTGAGAACACATTGGCAGCATCGTCGCCTTCGCAACCCACGCGGGTGCCTTTTTGAGAGCCGATGGCTAAAACGGTGGCATCATATTGCTTCGAAAGTGTTTCGTAGCTGAGGTTATCGCCCAAGCGTTGGCTGTAATGGATGTTTACGCCTAGGTCGGTAATGTTTTTCACCTCTTTATCGAGGATATCGTTGGGCAATCGGTATTCGGGGATTCCATAGCGCAGCCATCCGCCCGATTTGGGGGCAGCTTCGTAAATATCGCATTGGTGGCCTTCTATCTGAAGGTAATAGGCGGCTGATAAGCCACCGGGACCTGCACCGATAATGGCCACTTTTTTGCCTGTGGCGGCTTTAACTTCGGGCACAAACTTATCTTCGGCTTCAAGGTCGATGTCGGCAGCAAAGCGTTTGAGGTAATCCAGGCCTACGCCGGTTCCTTCGCCCAACAAATTGCGGCGGCAAGCCACTTCGCAGGGGCGTACACACACACGGCCACAAATGGCGGGCAAGGGGTTATTTTCTTTGATCACGCCAATGGCTTCGCTATACAAGCCTTTGTCGATTAGGGCTATATATCCCTGAACATCAACGCCGGCAGGGCAGGTTTGCTTACAAGGGCCTAGGCAATCGGCATAGTGGTTGCTTAAAATGAGGTCTAAGGCTGTTTTGCGCGATTTGCTGATGGCGTCGTTATCGGTAGTAATTTCCATGCCTTCGGCAATACGTGTTGAGCAGGAGGGCTGATGGCCACGCATTCCTTTAACCTCTACCACACAAACGTAGCAAGAGGAATAAGGCTCAAGGCGAGGGTCGTTGCACAAGGTTGGGATTTTAATCCCATGGCGTTCGGCTAACTGAAGAATGGTTTCTCCGGGGAACCCTTTAACGATGGTTCCGTTGAGGACTATGTTGAGATAATCGTTCATACAATCAATAAATTTTTATGGGATTTGACATTAAGATAGGGTGATGGCTTCGAACTTACATTTGCTAAAACATGCGCCGCAGCGTATGCAAGCGTCTTGCCTGATAAAATGGACCTTTTTGCGTTCGCCGTCGATGGCTTTGGTGGGGCAGTTTTTAGCGCAAACCGTGCAACCGGTGCATTTGACGGTATCAACGGTATAGGTTAGCAGGTTTTTACAAACCTTGGCAGGGCATTTTTTATCGCGGATATGGGCTTCGTACTCATCCCTGAAATACTTAATGGTGGTTAGTACGGGGTTGGGAGCCGTTTGGCCAAGGCCACATAAGGAGTTGTTCTTGATTTGCTCGGCAAGTTCCAGTAGTTTGTTTATATCGCCATCGCGTCCTTCGCCTAGTGAGATGCGCTCAAGAATTTCGAGCATGCGTTTGGTTCCGATACGGCAGAAGGTGCATTTGCCACAGGATTCTTTGCGTGTAAAATCAAGGAAGAACTTGGCCACGTCAATCATGCAGGTGGTTTCGTCCATTACAACCATGCCGCCCGAACCCATGATGGCGCCGGTGGCATTTACTGAATCGTAATCAACAATGGTGTCGGCCAGGTGCTCGGGGATACATCCACCTGAAGGCCCGCCCAGTTGCACGGCTTTGAATTTTTTATCGTTTTGGATGCCACCGCCCAATTTAAAGATTACATCGCGGATGGTGATGCCCATGGGCACTTCAACCAAACCAGAGCGTTTTACTTTTCCGGCCAGCGCAAATACTTTGGTTCCCTTACTTTTCTCGGTTCCATATTGTGCGTAGGCTGCTGCGCCATGCAGTACAATCCAGGGTATGTTGGCAAAGGTTTCAACATTGTTGATGTTGGTAGGTTTGCGCCATAGTCCGCTTTCGGCTGGGAAGGGAGGACGTTTGCGGGGCATACCGCGTTGTCCTTCAACCGAAGCGATAAGGGCGGTTTCTTCGCCACAAACAAAAGCGCCGGCACCTTCTTTAATGTACAGGTCGAAGTTAAAGCCTTCGATACCACAGATGTTTTTACCAAGGTAGCCAGCTTCGCGGGCTTGTGCAATGGCAATATTCAAACGTTTGATAGCCAGAGGATACTCGGCACGGCAATAAATTACGCCATCGGTAGCGCCAATGGCATAGGCGCCAATAATCATCCCTTCGAGCACGCTATGTGGGTCGCCTTCTAAAACCGAGCGATCCATAAAAGCGCCGGGGTCGCCTTCGTCGGCATTGCAAATGATGTATTTTTCGGGCGACTTATAGTTAAAGGCGAACTTCCATTTGAGACCTGTTGGGAAACCGCCACCGCCACGGCCACGTATGCCCGATTCTAGCACGGTTTTGATTACATCTTCTGAAGTGAGTTTCTGGGCAGCTATCTTGCCAATTGATTTGTACCCATCGCGTTCACGATATTCTTCGATGCTTTCGGGGTCGATGTAGCCGCAGTTGCGCAAAGCAATTTTTATCTGGTCTTTGGTAAAGGTGTCGTCAACAGAGGGTATGAGGTCGGAGTGTACGATGTATTCTTTAATGGGGCTTTGCTGAACGATGTGGCGGTTGATGAGGTCGATGGCTTTGTTTTCATCAATTTCGCCATACAGATAGGAGCCGCTTTCATCTACAATTTCTACCAAAGGTTCGCGGTAGCACATGCCGATGCAACTGGTTTTTTTAAGCTCGAACTGCAGGTTTTCAGCTTTTTGCAGTTCAAGTATTTTTTGATAGGTTTTGGCAGCGCCGGCGGCAATACCGCAGCTTCCAAGGCCTACAATAACTTTCGTTTTTTCCATGGTGATAAGGGTCTATTCGTTATTGGTTTTCTTTTATTCGGATGTTTTTAACAATCTTAACCGCTTCTGTACCGGTGAGCTTGCCAAAGGTGTCGTCGCCAATCATCATAACTGGTGCAAGGCTGCAACAGCCCAGGCAGGCCACTGATTCGAGGGTAAACAAGCCATCTTCGGTGGTGCCACCATCGGCTACGCCAAGGGCTTCTACCAAGGCTTCGCTAATGGCATTGGCGTTTTGTACGTGACAGGCGGTGCCATGGCATACTTTAATTATATGTTTGCCAACTGGGGCAAGCCTAAACTGCGAATAAAAAGTGGCAACGCCATACATATCGCTAAGGTTGTTTTCGGTTTCGGCGGCAATTTTCTCAAAAGCCTCGCGTGGGATATATCCCAAAAGGTTTTGTGTGCCCTGCAACAAAGGGATAAGATTTCCTTTTTTCCCTTTATATTTAGCAATCAGGGGGTCGAGGAGAGTGAGGTCAACTCCGGAAGCATTATCGGAAGCTGATTCTTGTCTAATTCTTGCTATACGCATCTTAATTAAATATTGGTGAATGAGATATGTATTAATTGTTGATTATGATTCATTATTTTCTTCCCATTGCATGATGGCTATGCGTTTTTTTCCATCCATTTTAATGGATAGCGCATTGGCAAACCTAACATGCTTAAAATAAGTGGTTTGGTGTATGATGGGTTGTTTTGCAAGCACATCCCAGTCGATAAAGTTATTTTTGTTTACGTGTTGTATAGAGAGGTAGCCCACATTCATGCTGGTAACATTGTGGAAGAAGTGTGAGCCAGAGGAAGCATCGAGGGGGAAATCTTCGAGGGCCGTTTCAACAATGACTTTGGCTTTTGAAATCTGTGGCCACGCAACGGGTATGCCAATCCATCTATCGCGGGTGCCCCAACGGCCTGGTCCAATTAAAACGTATTGGGTGTTTTGCTGCGCCATCATGGTGTTCAACTGCTCAATTTCTTCTACCATTTCTATTGTACAGCTTTTGTCGAAGGTCTTTGGATCGCAATAAATTACATCGGTTATTTGGTCAATAAGTCCGTTACCCATGGCTTTTTCGGAATACAGCATCAGTTTCGAAAAGTCTAGGGTGTCAGGTTCAATGTTGTAATCCTGTGCATTGCCAATAAGCGGCTTGATTTGGAGCAAGTAAAATGTAGAGCGATAGTTGACATCACGGTTTAGGTCCACGGCAAATTCAATTTCTACGGGTGATCCCATGGCTTCTTTTACCACATCCAGAATTACCTCAATGGTTTTAGCTATGGGTGCATAGTTGTATTTAAGGATGTCGGCAAAGTTTAGGATGCGGGGGCCAGCTTTGGCTAAGCCGGGTGTAATGGTGTTGTTATCAGGATTAAAAACCGAAGCACAGTGTTTTAAAGTTCCATGTTTTTCGGCCTCATCAATGTCCAGTTTAATCAAACCGGCTTCTTCGCCACGTTTTAGCAAGTCGATAGAAGGATTGTTGAGGTTTATGGCGTAAAAATGTACTTGCGAGCCTTTTAATTGATCGCGCGGACTGTTGATTTCAAGGTTTGGATAGGTTGGTGAGAACCTGTAAGCTTTTTCTCCTTCAACCACATAACGGCCTAAGCCCAAAGCTAGCACACCAAAACCTTCTTCGGGTTTCATGTGGGCAAAGGGATAATAATTATACGATTGTGCCACACCACTTATATGGGGGTAATACACATTACCAAATTTATTGCCCACCACTTCTTGTATAATCACGGCCATGCGCTCTTCTTCGATGCGGTAATTAATGGCTTCGATGTAAGAGCGGGCGGTTTTGGTAAATACCGAAGCAAACACCAGCTTAATGGCATCCACACATTGCTGCAGGCGTACACCCATTTCGGTGTGGTTGTTTGGGATAAGGAAGGTTTCGAAAATGCCCGCAAAGGGCTGCATCAACGAGTCTTCAAATAATCCTGATGATCGTATAGCCAAGGGTTTGTCGATTACTGACAGCATTTTGCGCAAGCGTGTGGTAATAACTTCCGAAAGCCGTGATTCTAAAAAGGCTGCTTTAATTACCTCAAAATCAGTTTCGGCGTACACTTTTTCATAGAGTTTGTTGCGTTCCATAAATGCTTCAAACTCATCGGTGCCGATGGCAAAGGTTTTTGGCGTGCGAAGGTTGATGTTGGGAATAAGCTGATGAAAATCGAAGTTGTAAATGAGCGTGTTTATAAATGCAAGACCCCTGCCTTTTCCGCCCAGCGAGCCGCTGGATAACGTTAGTATATTGGTTTCATCTTGTATCAAGGTTTCTTCAAAAGGTATAACCTTGCCCTTGTTTTGCTCATTGCGGTGCTGCTGTATGGCTTCAAGCAAAAACCGCCTAATCTCCTCAGGTTTTTCGAAATGCTCAAGTTTAAACGGGTAGATTATTTTAGCAATTTGAATCTCGCCACGGGCCATCAGCCACAATGAAAAATGGTTACGGCGAGCATGGTAAAACAGCGAATCGTCAGGTATGGTGCGCAGTAGTTTCTCGAATTCGCGAAGCGTGCGGGCGGTAGCAATGGGCCTTCCAGCCTCATCTTTATACACAAAGCTTCCGAACCCTAAGTACGTGCTGATAAAGAATTTTATGTCTTGTGCCAGGCTTTCCGAATTTTTGTTCAAGAAACTGGCTTTTTGCAAGAATGCCTCATGCGAATTGGCTGCATCGGATGATTGAATAATGATAGGAAGGTCTTTCATTGTTTCACGCACTTCCTTTACAAGGGCAAAGCCTGCTTTCTCGTCTAACACACCATTACGTTGGTATTTTACGTCGGTAATTAGGCAGAGCATATAATCTTTGTAATTGTTGAATATGCTCACAGCTTCCTCGTAATCGGAAGCCAATAATATTTTTGGCCTAGCCCTCAGTTTTAGTACTTTGTAAAGCTCGTCGGTGTTTACGTCTTCAATAAGGCGTTTGGTTTGTTCTAGCACGCTCGAGTACAAAAGCGGCAGGTAGCGCGAATAGTATTTGGCCGAATCTTCAACCAAAAGGATGATCCTTACCAATCCAATTTTGGTGTCGTTTTCAACATTAACCTTGTCTTCAAGGTGTTTTACCATTGCAAAAAACACTTTCGAATCACCATTCCAAACAAATACCTTGTCGATGGCCGTTGATTTTTCAGGCTCGTTTTCAAGGAAATAAATGTCGGTGTTGTTGTTAAGCAGCAAGTAAATGGGGATGTAAGGATAACTGTCGCGTATTTTTTTCGAGAGTGCGAACGGGGCTTGTTTATCAACGCCTATCATTAAAATAATAAGGTCGTAATGCTTGTTTTCAAGCTGTTCCATGGCCTCTTCATAGGTTGAAACCCCGGTGATACGTGGCAGGGAGGTAAGGTTTAGTTGGTAGTATTCGCCAAGTATATGTTCTGAAAACCTGCCTTCTTTTTCGATGCTATAGGCGTCGTACAAGGTTGCAACCAAGAGTATTTCGCGTACTTTGAATGGCATAAGGTCGTGAAATACATCGCGGTTATAATTGTTCTTGGTTAAGAATTTTTGAAGGAGTTGCCTGCTGTTAATGAGCGATTTGCTTGGCTTTTTACCTACTTGGCCAACTTTTTTCATGGCATCGCGCCCCTTTATACTGTTGAGATGCCCCACCAGCAGATTTGCCAGGTTGATGATAAGCATCCGTTCTTCCTTCATAAACGGTCCTTCATCAATGTCGGGGAATTTCTTGGTATAGAAAACCGAAATAGATCCTTTGGAGCCATCAATGGTTTCAAAATCTTGGTTTTGTTTCCACAGGGTTTCTTTAAAGCCAGAACTTGTAAAGTTTTTTTGGCCAAAGGATATTTTTACGCAGGTAAATTGTGGGTATTGCCATGCTCCGGGCAGGATGGATACGATTTGCTCAAAGGTTTCGTCGATGGGCTTTTTTTCACGGAGTATGGCTGTAGTTTGGTTTATGGCCGACAATTCTTTTAAGCGTTCGGTGGAGCTAAAGCGGTCTTCGCGGCCACGGGCACTGTTAAGATATCCTGAGAGTATGTTGGCTATATTGTCTATTAAGTCGCGCTCTTCACGTAAAAATGGGCCTTCAAAAGCCTCCGGAAAGCTTTGGAGATAAAATACTTGTACAATGCCATGCTTTCCGTCAATGGTTTCAAAAGGGGCTTCAATCTTCCATTGCGACGACAAAAAGTTCATGCTGGTAAAAACCGCCGTATCGTACTGTATGCGCACCGTTGTAAACTCGGGAAACTGCCAAGCGTGAGGCAAAATGGATGAAATAATACGAAGTGTTTCGGGTACTGATTTGCCTGCTTTTATAATGTTCGTGGTTTGGTTTATGGCAGCCAGTTCCTTTAGGCGTTCGTTTGTAAATTGTTTCTCTACCTGTCCGCGAATTTGATTGAGATACCCATTTATCAGTTGCGAAATATTGGTAAGGTAAAGGCTTTCTTCATCCGTAAAGGCGTCTTCGGGTAAAACGCTCGGGTCGTCGAGATAGCTAACTAAAATGCTGCCAATTTTGCCATCGAACGTTTTTATTGGGATTGTTAAGAGAATAGTGGATTGAGTAAAATGCTGCTTAAAGTATTCCTTACCATCATAGCATATGCGGCATCTTGCGGCAGCGGGCAACCTAAAGCCAAGCGGTATAATTTGGCTTATTTCGGTAAGCGTTTCATCAACTGTTTTTCCGGAAGCAAGCACTCCATTTATCAAACTAAGGCTCTTGAGGATGGCTTCGCCAGTTTGTTCTTCAGGACTTAAACCTGAATTAGAATGGTTGCCTGATTTTGGCACCAGTCCTTCTTCCGATTTGCTCATATGATTGATGTTAATGGTTGATAGACAGTAAGAAGCAATGAAAATAACACTACTTCAGGCTGTTTTCAAAAGTAGGGAGAAAAAGACACATGCTCAAATTGAGGCCAAAATTCGGTAAAACCGCTAAGGTTTCTTACGTAAAACACTTAAAAGCCATACGGTGATTCCTTAAAATAAGGTAGTTATGCTTATTATCACAAAATATCTTGTTAAACTTGCACCACTAAATTTTATTCACCCAAATCAACTTAATTTATTATGTCAAACGTATATAGCAAGCTCGTTGATGACTTTATGGCCAAAATCAAGGCCAAAAATGCAGGCGAAAACGAATTTCACCAAGCAGTTCACGAAGTAGTTGAATCTCTGATTCCTTTCGTAGAAGAAAACCCACAATACAAACACGCCAAGATTCTTGAGCGTATGGCTGAACCCGAAAGAGTTATCCTTTTCCGTGTACCTTGGATGGATGACAAAGGTGAAGTACAAATTAACAAAGGCTATCGTATTGAGATGAACAGCGCTATTGGCCCTTACAAAGGCGGTCTGCGTTTCCACCCAACCGTAAACCTTGGTGTATTAAAATTCTTGGCTTTTGAGCAAGTGTTGAAAAACTCTCTCACCACATTGCCTATGGGCGGTGGTAAAGGTGGATCTGATTTCGACCCTAAAGGAAAGAGCGATAATGAGGTAATGCGTTTTTGCCAAAGCTTCATGACCGAGCTTCAACGTCACATTGGTCCTGATACCGACGTTCCAGCTGGCGACATCGGCGTAGGTGGCCGCGAAATTGGTTTCATGTTTGGCCAATACAAAAGGCTCCGCAATGAGTTTACAGGTGTATTGACTGGTAAGGGCATCGAATGGGGCGGCTCATTAATTCGTCCGGAAGCTACCGGTTATGGATGCGTATATTTTGCTGAAGAAATGCTGAAAACCCGCGGAAAAGACTTCAATGGAAAAGTTGTAACCATCAGCGGATCAGGCAACGTTGCTCAATATGCTTGCCAAAAGGTTACCCAATTGGGCGGTAAAGTAGTTACGTTATCCGATTCAAACGGCTTCATACACGATCCAAATGGTATCGATGCCGAGAAATTGGCTTTTATAATGAACCTGAAAAACGTAAAACGCGGACGTATCAGCGAGTATGTTGATAAATTTGGTGGCGAATACCATGAAGGACAACGTCCATGGATCATCCCATGCGATGTAGCCCTACCATGTGCTACCCAAAACGAAGTTAATGGCGATGAAGCTCGTACCTTGGTTCAAAATGGTTGCTTCGTAGTATCAGAAGGAGCTAACATGCCTTCAACTCCAGAAGCTTGCGAAGTGTACATCAAATCAAAAATCCTTTATGGCCCTGGTAAAGCTGCTAATGCTGGTGGTGTTGCTACCTCAGGTCTCGAAATGACCCAAAACAGCATGCGCTTAAGCTGGCCACGCGAAAAAGTTGATGAAGAATTGCATACCATTATGATCAACATTCACAAAACCTGTGTTAAATACGGAACAGAAGCTGACGGATTTATCAACTACGTGAACGGAGCCAACATTGGTGGTTTTGTAAAAGTAGCCGACGCCATGCTTGCACAAGGTGTTGTATAACCTTCCATCCCAAAAGAATTCATTCACACGTTTATTTTTGGAAATTTTTGAGAAGCCCCGCTTTTTGCGGGGTTTTTTGCTTTTAGCGGGATAAAGGAACCATTCAGGATCCTGTTTTGGAGACAATGAGCAGTAATTTTTTCATAACAATCAAAATCGCTACTTTTACCCCGCCTCAAAATATGCTAATCTTATGTCCAACCGTTCTTATCTCGAATCACCAAAATATTACTTCGGCGATACTTCTTTCGATAACCTGATGAAGAAGCGTATCTATCATGTGCTGTTGATTGCCAGTGCCTATGATGCTTTTATGCTGGAAGATGACGGCCGTATTGATGAACAGATTTTTAATGAATATGTATCGCTCAATTTAAGGTTCCCACCTCAGTTTATAATAGCCACCAGCACCAAGCAAGCCTTTGATATCCTACGCGAACGTAGCATCGATCTTATAATCACTATGTTAAATGTGGAAAAGACCGATTCGTTTGAAGCAGCCAAAACCATCAAGGCTAAATATCCTTCAAAGCCCATTGTGGTGCTTACACCCTTTAGCCGTGAAGTCTCGTTAAAGGTGAATGCCGAAGATTTGAGCGTAATCGACTATATTTTCTGTTGGCTTGGCAATGCCGATATCTTATTGGCAATCATAAAGCTTATTGAGGATAAAATGAATGTGGAGCATGATGTGGAAGAGGTTGGCGTTCAGGTGATTTTATTGGTTGAGGATAGCATACGCTTTTATTCCAGCTATTTGCCAAGTATTTACAAAATCATTTTTCAGCAATCGCGGCTTTTTATGACCGAAGGGCTTAACGAACACCAGAAAATGAACCGTATGCGTGGGCGTCCTAAAATTCTTTTAGCTACTTCGTTCGAAGAGGCGGTGGCTTTTTACCGGAAATATAAAGACAACCTTTTAGGCATCATCTCTGATATTAGTTATACTCATGGCGGACAAATGGACAAAGTTGCAGGCCTTAACCTAGCACGGATGGTTAAAAACGACGACCCTCATATGGCAATCGTTTTGCAATCATCTGATACATGCCATGAAGATGAAGCACTAGACATTGGTACCGGATTTATCAACAAAAACTCAAAGACGCTCCTGAATGATTTAAAAGCTTTTATCATTGACAATTTTGCCTTTGGCGATTTCATTTTCCGAGACCCTGAAACGGGTGAGGAAGTAAATAGGGCTTCCGATTTACAATCACTTCAACACAAGATATTCGAAATACCTGACTCATCGCTAAACCATCACCTGCTACAAAATCATTTTTCTAAATGGTTGTATGCCAGGGCTTTGTTTCCGATTGCACGAACATTTAAAAGCCTTACGCTCGAAGATTTTTCGGATATTGACGAGGTTAGGCGTTATCTTTACGATGCCATTGCCAGTTTTAGGCTTAACAAAGCAAGAGGCGTTATTGCACAATTTTACCGCGATAGATATGACCAATACCTTTCGTTTACGCGTATAGGCGAGGGTAGTATTGGGGGTAAAGCACGTGGCCTAGCCTTTCTTGATAGTATGATAAAACGCCACAAGGTTTTTTCTGAATTTAACGACATCATGGTTACTATTCCACGCACAGTAGTAATCTCAACAGATGTTTTCGATGAATTTATGGAAGAAAACGAGTTGATCGAATTTGCGCTTTCCGATGCTACCGATAAAGAAGTCATCGATCGTTTTGTTCGCTCTCGGTTGCCATTCCGGATTCACGAAGACCTTTACACCTTTATAAGCTATATTAATGGTCCTGTCGCCATCCGGTCGTCCAGTTTATTAGAAGATTCGCATTATCAGCCATTTGCTGGAATCTATTCTACTTACATGATTCCAAATATCCGAAACAATGAGCGGTTGATGATGGAAATGCTAAGCAATGCCATAAAAAGCGTTTATGCCTCCGTTTTCTTTAAGGATAGCAAGGCTTATATGACTGCAACGCATAACTTGATTGACGAGGAAAAGATGGCGGTTGTATTGCAAGAAGTTACGGGTAGTTTTTATGGAAACCGCTATTATCCAACTATTTCTGGCGTCGCTAGGTCCATTAACTTCTATCCTATCAGTCCTGAGAAACCCGAGGATGGAATTGCCAGTCTGGCACTTGGTTTGGGCAAGCATATTGTAGATGGAGGCCAAACACTGAAAGTTTCGCCCAAGTATCCCAAAAAAGTTTTGCAATTAGCTTCGCCCCAAATGGCATTAAAAGAAACCCAAAAAACCTTTTATGCCTTGGATCTTAATCCACAAAGCTTTAAGCCCGATGTAGATGAGTGTGTAAATATTTTAAAGCTTGATATTGATGAGGCTGAAAAAGATAATGCGCTAAAACTGATAGCCAGCACCTTCGATTTTGAAAGCAATATATTGCGTGATGGTACCTCGTTTAAAGGAAAACGCATCATCACATTTGCCAATATCCTCAAACACAATGCAGTTCCATTAGCCGAAATCCTGAGGGCAGTGCTTGAAATTGGCGCGGCAGAAATGAACAACCCCATCGAAATCGAATTTGCCGTTAATCTAAACCCTCCGGCTGGTTCTAGTAAGGTGTTCAGCTTGTTGCAAATACGACCAATAGTTAACCTTAATGAGGATTTAAATGAGAATCTTGACTTGTTGCCGCGCGAACAATTAATTCTTGCAGCCAACTCGGCACTTGGAAATGGCGTTATAAGCACCTTGCATGATTTTGTGTATGTAAAGCCCGAAACGTTTAATGCAGCCAACAATTCTGAAGTTGCGGGACGAATCGAAAAATTGAATGATGCATTTTTAAAGTCGGAGCAAAATTATGTGTTGGTGGGCCCGGGGCGTTGGGGGTCAAGCGATCCATGGTTGGGGATTCCCGTAAAATGGCCTCAGATTTCAGGAGCCAGGGTTATCATAGAATCAGGCTTGTCCAATTATCGCATCGATCCAAGCCAAGGAACACATTTTTTCCAAAACCTTACCTCGTTCCAGGTTGGCTATTTCACCATTAATCCATTTATCAATGATGGATACTATGATTTAGCCTATTTGGATGCTCAAGCTGCTGTTTATGAAGATGAGTTTATACGACATGTTAGGTTCGAGAACCCCATGTGCATTAAAATTGATGGTAAAAAAAGCAAGGCCGTGATTATAAAACCAGCCCAATAGACTTATTGTGCGGGAGCTAACCTGCCTAGCAATTCATCTACTTCGGTCCCGAATTTGGTAGCAAAGCCCAGACTGCGTGCTTTTTTCAAATCTTCAACACAAGCCAATGTGTCAGTTTGTGCTAGCTTGATGAGTGCTCGGTTGCGAAACGCAAACGCGTTGTTAGGATCGAGTTTTAATGAAGCACCCACATCTTTTAATGCCCCAGCCACATCCTTCATTTGAAGTTTTACAAAACTTCGCATACTCAAGCTGTAAGCATCATTATCAATAGGGCTAACATCAATAGAAGCTGTAAAATCTTCTAATGCGCCTTGAAGGTTGCCGGTTGCCAAACGGCAATAATAAGCACGGTTGTGATAGGCCATTGCAAATTCGGAATTCAACTCGATTGATTTGTCGAAATCGACCAAGGCGCCTTGTATATCGCCCTTTTCGGCTTTTGCGGTACCCGAAATATAGTAGTCAATCGAGCGCTCCTTCATTTTTACGCACCCCGTTAGTATAAATAACAATGCAGCAATAGTAAGAAAACTTTTCATCATGATAATTGGGTTAAGGTGATGAACAACAATTAAATAAATGCAAAGCGTGGCGCAAAGCCCAGCCGAATGGCTCTGCATATGCTTCCCAATGAAACCAAAAGGCAGCAATACACCACACAAATGTACTACAAATGAAACGTATAAGCAAAAAAATCCGTAGGTTTGGGGTCGCAAAAAATACAATGGAATACCAGTATCACACCTTTGCCAACGGGCTACGATTATTGCATATAGCATCGCCTCAGCAAGTATCGCATGTTGGCGTATTTATAAATGTTGGCTCTCGCCATGAACTTGCCAATGAAAAAGGCATGGCTCACTTTGTTGAACATACGCTATTTAAGGGAACATCGCATCGTAAGGCCTTTCATATCATGAACCGGCTCGAGTCAGTGGGCGGCGACATGAATGCATATACATCAAAAGAAGAAACGTGTATTTACGCTTCATTTCTAAACCAATATTATGCACGCGCCCTTGAATTGTTTGCTGACATCTTGTTTAATGCCAACTTCCCGCCCAAAGAAATAGAAAAAGAGAAACAGGTGGTGCTGGATGAGATTGATTCCTATAAAGATACACCAGCCGAACAGATCATGGATGATTTCGAGGAGTTAAGTTTCCCAAACCATCCCCTGGGTTCTGGTATTTTAGGAAAGCCAAATCATATCCGAAAATTTGATCAGGCAAGGGTGCTTAACTTTATCAAACGGAATTATGCGCCCTCGCAAATGCTGATTTCATCGGTTGGGAATATTGATTTTGAAAAACTTAAGAAACAAGTAGAAAAATATTTCGGAGGATATTCCAATTCACTTTATGCCCCCATACTTCGCGGTTTACAACCAACGTATGGTTCCTTTCATATAGAAAGGAAGACACGCAACTTTCAAACCCACTGTGTAATTGGCGGGCAAGCCCCCGAAATGAGCAGCCCCAAACGAGCAGTGATGGCACTGCTAAACAACATAACTGGTGGCCCTTCGATGACTTCACGCCTTGGCCTTAGCATTCGCGAGCGGCACGGCTACACCTATAATATCGAATCAGGCTATAATGCCTATACCGATAGTGGGCTGATGTATATCTATTTTGGAACCGATGCACAATATTACTCCAAAGTTCTTGATTTGGTGTACCTTGAATTAAATAAACTTTGCACACAAGCCTTGGGAACAAGCCAGTTACATATGGCCAAACAGCAGTTTCTTGGTCAGTTTGCCATAGCCTCCGAATCCAACTCAGCACGAATGATGGCTTATGGAAAGCAATTATTATTGGTGTCGAGCATCGACACTCCCGAAGAAATTTACCAGATAATTCAACGTATAACGTCTAAAGAACTGTTAGAGGCTGCAAACCAAGTGTTTTCTACTGATAATCTGCAGACAATTGTTTTTAAATCGCGTTAATCTAGTTTAAGATGGCTAATACACAAACATTTGATTTAGAAGAATATTGCAGTTTCTATTCGGAGGCAGAGAGCCCTCTCTTGGCTGAGATAACTCGTTATACCAATCTTACTCAGGTATATCCACGAATGCTATCAGGTCATCTTCAGGGGCGCTTGTTAAGCCTTATTAGCAAGCTTGTCAAACCATTGCACATACTCGAAATTGGAACATTTACAGGATACTCGGCACTCTGCTTAGCCGAAGGTTTGCAGGATGGTGGAACATTAATCACCCTTGAGCGAAACCCGGAAATGGAGGAAGCAGCAAGTCGTTTTTTTACCAAATCTATTTATAATCAACAAATTAAATTAATGGTTGGTGATGCAACTGCAATTATCCCTAGCTTGGAAACTAGTTTTGATTTGGTCTTTATTGATGCCGACAAAAGTGAGTATTTGACGTATTATCATGCAGTTATCGAAAAGGTAAAGCCAGGAGGCATATTGCTAGCCGACAATGTGTTATGGGGTGGAAAAGTGTTAAACCCACCGAAAAATCCGGATAGCGAACTGAAAGGGATTCAAGATTTTAATGCCTACGTGCGCTCCGATGCGCGGGTAGAGAGCCTCCTTTTGCCAATACGCGATGGTATTTCGGTTATCCGAAAGAAATAATGAAGGAGCAATCATTCTTTTTAGGTGCAAAAGGATCACAACAGTAATCTACATAAGTTTTTGATTAATAATTTATTAAGTTCTGTTGGGCTCATGGATGGCTCTTTTTTTCAAAAAAATGTTGCGCTTGCGTAAACCTTTTTAGGAGGCTCTTGTTATTTAAAGGTAATCTAAATTATAATACCGTGATGTCGTTTTCAGTAAAAGACCTTATCTTTGCAGAGTTGCCTTATGCGTATGATGCCCTAGAGCCGCATATTGATAAGATGACAATGGAGATACATTATACCAAACATCACAGAGCTTACTTTGACAATCTTCAGAATGCAGTAAAAGGAACAGAAATGGCAGACATTGCTTTTCTTGAGCTGCTCAACAATATAAGTCGTTATCCGATGGCCGTTCGCAACAATGGCGGAGGTCATTACAATCACACTTTGTTCTGGAATATTATGTCAGCCGACGGAGGTGGGAGTCCCACCGGTGAGTTGCTGGATGCTATAGTAAAGAAATTTAATTCGTTCGACGAGTTTAAAAATGTGTTTTCAGATGCTGCTAAGATGCGTTTTGGCAGTGGTTGGGCATGGCTAAGTGTTAAAGCCGATGGCAGTATAGCCGTTAGCTCCACGCCGAATCAAGATAATCCCTTGATGGACGTGGCCGAATGCAGGGCTTATCCAATCTTGGGTCTCGACGTTTGGGAACATGCTTATTATCTGAAATATCAAAATCGTCGTCCTGACTATATCCAAGGATTTTGGAATGTAGTTAACTGGAAGATAGTAGAGCAGAACTACAAGCTTGCCTTGTCTGCTCTCAGATAGGTTGATTTTTGGTTGTTTTTTTTGATTTTGGTGATTGATTCTTAATGGGAAGGAAGGCGGTCGGGAGACCTCCTTTCTTTGTTTTTACACCTATCCTATTCCTGTTTGTAGAAGTTGACATCCGGATGTTGGCTGCTTTTTTAGCTGTTTGGGCGATTAAACTAACCTATTTGCCGAAATTTTAGCCGATCCACGCTTTTTTACTATGCCTTTGTTGGTGGCTCCCTTAATGCTCCTTATTTTTGCATCTTATTTACAACACTGATACTTGACTTATGACTCGAAAACTCTTTACATTATTCCTTGGATTAGCCATAATGGCTATTCTCAACAACCCATTGGTGTCTAAAGCACAGGATACCAAAGAAGCCAAAATTGACAGTAGCTATCAATTCACCTTGGTTAAAAACCTCCCTTGCACACCTGTTAAAGACCAATACCGTTCGGGTACCTGTTGGAGCTTTTCAACCATTTCGTACCTTGAATCGGAGCTTTTAAGAACGGGTAAAGGTGAATACGATTTATCGGATATGTTCCCAGTGCGTGATGCTTACAGCAAAAAAGCCCAACAGTTTATTCGCATGAATGGAACCAGCCATTTTGCTGGAGGTGGTGCTTTTCATGATGTAATCCACACCATGGTTAGCAGTGGAATGATGCCCGAAGAAGCTTATCCTGGCCTTTCGTATGGCGAGAAAAAACATGTTCATGGCGAACTTGATGAGGTAACCAAGGCTTATATAGAAGCTGTGGCCAAAAACCCCAATAAAAAACTATCAACAGCTTGGCTCAATGGCTTTAATGGAATTTTGGATGCATATTTAGGGCCTGTTCCAGAGAAATTTAGTTATAAAGGCAAAGAATACTCACCAAAGTCATTTGCGAACGAATTGGGCCTTAAAGCCGACGATTATATCTCGCTGTCATCCTATACACACCATCCTTTTTATGAGGAATTTATAATTGAAGTGCCTGATAATTGGGCATGGGGAAAGGTTTACAATGTGCCCATTGATGAATTGGTTCAGATTATGGATTATGCCTTGGATAATGGATATACGGTTGCTTGGGCAAGCGATGTTAGTGAAAAAGGATTTGCTTATAGCAAGGGCTTTGCAGTTGTACCTGTAACCGAATTGTCAGAAATGAGTGGCTCGGAAAAAGCCAAATGGGAAAAACTAACCGAAAAAGAGCGCAATGCACAACTCTTCAATTTTGATAAAGTAGTTGAAGAAAAGCAGATTACACAAGAAATGCGCCAAAAGGAGTTTGATAACTTCCAAACTACCGACGACCATGGAATGCACATGGTAGGTTATGGCAAAGACCAATTTGGCAACAAATTCTACTATATCAAAAACTCGTGGAATACCGATTCAAAGTTTAATGGTTTCTTTTATGCTTCGGTGCCTTTTGTGAAACTAAAAACCATGGATATTATGGTACATAAAAACGGTATCCCACCAGCAATTCTTAAGAAACTCGGACGCTAGTTTATACAGTTTCCAATACAAGAGGTATATTTGCACAGGCAGATATGCCTCTTTTTTTATGCAGTCAACCAATCAACGTAATGCGTTTTACCTTGTTTCTGCTTTTTTGGGCGGGTTGATCTTGTTGTTTGTAATCGCGCCCTTGGTAGGGTTGTTTTTACATGCTGGGCTGGGTAATACGTACGATGCCATACAGGAAAAAGAGGTTACTGATAGTTTTTTGCTCACGCTTATAACCGCTTTTATAGCAACTTTTGTAAGCTCATTAGGTGCTATCCCATTAGCCTATCTGCTTGCACGGCGCAAGTTCCCATTAAAAGGAGTCGTAACAGGTATTATTGATTTACCTTTGGTTATACCCCATTCAGCAGCAGGAATTGCTATTTTGGGTTTTATAGCCCGAGATTCGGCTATGGGCAAGGCAGCCTCTGTTGTTGGGTTAAGCTTTGTTGGAAGTCCGGTGGCTATTTGCATTGCAATGGCTTTCGTTAGCCTACCAATACTAATAAATGCTGCCCGTGATGGTTTTTTGGCTGTACCGATAAGGCTTGAGCAAGCCGCCATGAATTTGGGAGCCTCGCCCTTTAGGGTTTTTCTAAGTATTTCGTTGCCTCTTGCTTGGCGCAGTGTTGTTTCGGGCTACATCATGATGTTTGCACGTGGAATGAGCGAGTTTGGGGCAGTAGTAATTGTAGCTTACCATCCTATGATTGCCCCGGTGCTTATTTTTGAACGCTTTAGCTCGTACGGTTTAAAATATGCCACTCCGGTTGCTGCATTGTTCATTTTGGTGAGCCTTGTTGTTTTTATTCTATTCAGGTTGGTTGTAAAAAAGGAAAAAGATGCTTGAAGCCACCGGATTAACAAAGAACTTTGGGGGTTTTTCGCTAAAAAGCATCAACTTTACCCTAACTGCCGATGATTATTTTGTACTGGTAGGGCCTTCGGGGTCTGGCAAATCGCAACTGCTCGAATTATTGGCAGGCCTTCAGTTTGCCGATGAAGGAAGGATATTGCTTAACAATATAGATATAACCCGACTTCCAACTCAAGACCGTGGCATTGCAATGGTTTTTCAAGATTACGCTGTTTTTCCGCACCTTACGGTTAGGCAGAACATAGCATATTCGCTTAAAAACAAAGGTTTATCCACCGAAGCGGGTTCGGGTTTAATCGAAAAACTGGCTCATGAAACCGGTATCCACCACCTGCTTAACCGCTCAATTAAAGGTTTATCGGGAGGCGAGGTACAACGAGTGGTTTTGGCGCGTACGTTGGCATCCAATCCGAAAGTATTGCTGCTTGATGAACCCTTGTCAAATGTTGATGCACGTGTTAAACATGATTTAAGGCGTTTGCTGCGCGCAATTCACCGTAAAGGTATTCCGGTGATACATGTTACGCACGACTTTGAAGACGCTATTGCTTTGGCCAACAAGGTAGGTGTTATTAAAGATGGACGAATTATTCAAATTGGGCCTCCCGACCAAGTTCTGCTCCACCCTGCCAGCGAATTTGTTGCGAAATTTGCCGGAATCAGGAATTTTTATCGTTGTATTGCAAGCCTAGGGCCTAGCCAAGGTATTGCAACTGCCGTGGTTAAGGAAGAATATAAATTATTTTTTGCTGGCGATGGAATAGGTGAAGGTAGTGTTGTAATACCTGCAAATGAGATTGTTGTGTCATTGAACAAACCTGACTCCTCGGCCAGGAATGTTTTTTTTGGAAAAATCACCGAACTTTTTCCTACGGCCAATGGCGTGGAGATTTTTGCAGATTGCGGCCTTAAGTTGGCGGCCCTAGTTAGTCATGCTTCGGAAACGGAACTAGGCTTAAAGGAGGGACTAGAAGTCTGGTTTTCGTTTAAAGTATCTTCTGTAAGGTTTATTCAAGGGTAAAGTTATTTGCTTCCAACAGTGTTGAGGGGTTTTTGAATAAAGTTAGATCACAAGACGAGGTTTGATGTTGATTGTTAGTGCTTTATAAATCTGGATTATTCAGTTGAAACGTGCGAGTTGTTGAGGTTGTTTTGATTACCAAAATCCCAATCTTCAAAAAAGTGGCTCAGGAAATCAAGCATCACCCTATGCCGTTCCTTGGCTATTTGTTGAGCTGTATGGGTTTTCATACGATCTGCTAAAAGCAGGAGTTTTTCATAAAAATGGTTGATGGTATGCGAACGCGAGGTCTTGTAGGCCTGTGCATTTTGATGTAATTCAGGCTCGATATCAGGTTCGTACAAAGGCCGCCCATGATGGCCACCAAATGCAAATGCCCGTGCTATGCCAATGGCGCCAATAGCGTCAAGCCTATCAGCGTCTTGTACCACGCTGGCTTCAATTGACGTGACCACATCACCAACCCCAGCACCTTTATACGAAATTTGGCTAATTATTGTTAGAATTTTTTCCTGATCGGCTAAGCATAAGCCAACTTCATCAAGCCAATCGGCAACAACAGCCAAGCCAGCTTCTTCTGAGGTATTAAATTTCCAGTCGGCAACATCGTGCAGCAAGGCTGCCAATTCGCAAATGTTAGGGTCAGCGCCTTCGTGATGGGCCAGGTAAAGCGCCATTTGCCTAACGCGATGCGTGTGCCACCAATCGTGGCCTGAGGCTTCGTTGGCAAAAAAAGATTTAACTTTTTCGGTAATTATCTGCTTGGGTTCAACTTTCATTGCATTAAGGGATAAGGATTCACAATTAGGCTTAAAAACTTGATTATTTTAACATTACAACAGTAATACCTGCTCCGCCTTGTTCAAGCCGTTCGTCTTTAAACTGTTTTACATCGCTCAGGGTTAAAAGCTTGTCGCGAATAATGGATCTTAACACCCCATCACCCTTGCCATGAAGTATCCTAACTTCGTGTATGCCAAGCAGCAAGGCTTCATCCAAATAATGCGTTACACGTTCGAGTGCTTCATCGGCTTTTTTGCCGCGCACATCAACCGTTAAATTAAAATGCGCAAGTTTCTCATTTATTTGTTCCGAAATTGAGCCAGTGTATCTGCGCTTTTCGGTTTGCCGGATTTCGGATCTGCTTACTTTTTTAAGCCTGTTAAGTGTGGTATTCAGGGTTACGGAATTAAACGAAACTACCACGTCATCGTTTTTTATTGAAACTACTTCACCCACAGCATCTTGACCTTTTATTTTAACCGCATCTCCTGTATGAATGGTCTTGTCTTCAGGGGTGATTAGAACTTGGGGTTGTGGTACTGGCACAAGCTGTATTTCGTTCACGTCCTCATTATCCGCAGCATTTTGTAGGCTTATTTCCTCTTTTTTAAGTTCTTCGCGTAGCTTTTTGGTAATTCCTTTTTCAGCCTGCACCTTTCTAATTTCCTGAATAGTATTCTCAATTAACTTGTTAGCATTTTTAACAACAACACTTGCTTGCTCTTTAGCCACTTTCAGTACCTCCTTCTTCTCCTTCTCGAGTTTGTTGTACAGTGCTTGGTATTTTGCTAGCGTATCCGTAAGCAGTTGATCGGCCACCAAAAGTTCTTGCCGTTTTTTCTCCAGCTCGTTTTTTTCGAGTTCGAGTTGCTGCAATTGTTGGTCAAACGAGAGTTGTGTTTCTCCCGATTTTTCGGCAGCATTTTTTAGCACATCGGCAGGCAAACCCATTTTTCGGGCAATTTCAAATGCAAACGAAGACCCTGGCTTGCCAATACGTAACTTAAAAAGTGGTTGCATCACGCGTGTGTCAAAAAGCATGGCGCCATTCACAACACCATCCACTTTTCCTTCAAGTAGCTTAAGGTTAGCATAGTGCGTTGTAATTACGCCAAAAGCATTTCGGCTGCTCAGTTTTTCGATCATGGCTTCGGCAATGGCGCCACCCAAGCGCGGTTCGGTGCCTGTACCAAGTTCATCAATCAAGAATAAGGTATGATTTCTTGCATGAGCCATAAAATGCTTCATGTTAAGCAAATGCGAGCTGTAAGTGCTTAAATCGTTCTCAAGGGATTGTTCATCACCAATGTCGATGAAAATATCCGAAAAGATACCCGTTTCGGAAGTTGGCCGCAAAGGAACCAACATGCCGCATTGAAGCATATACTGAACAAGTCCTAAGGTCTTGAGGCAAACCGATTTACCACCTGCATTGGGCCCTGAGATGATGAGTATGCGTTGGCTTTTGCTTAAGTCAATTTGCAAGGGAACAACTTCCTTTTTTTGGGCTTTGAGCGAAAGGTAAAGCAAGGGATGGACAGCATCAAGCCAACCAATCAAGGGTTTGTTGTTTAGCAGGGGTTTGTGTGCGTTTGTTTTTAGCGCGAACCGAGCCTTTGCCCGTATAAAATCGATGATTCCGAGATACAGATAAGCTTGATGGAGGTTTGGCAAATGAGGTCTAAGGTGGCTACTGAAAGCAGTAAGTATGCGAATGATTTCGCGGCGTTCGTCGTTTTCGAGTTCACGGATGTCGTTGTTGATTTCAAAAACTTCTTCGGGCTCAACATAGGCCGTTTGACCAGTAGCTGATTCATCGTGTATGAAGCCTTTAATGCGGCGCTTGTTGCCAGATGAAACGGGGATGACCAATCGTCCGTTGCGTATGCTGGGTTCGGTGTCTTCGGCTGTCCAGCCCGATTTTTTAGCCACTCCCAACATATCTAAAAGCTTACGTTGTGCTTGGGCTGTCTTTTTGAGGATATCTTTGCGTATTTCGGCAAGTTTAGGCGAAGCATTATCAGCAATAGCACCACGTTCGTCCAATATCCTGTTAAGTTCTTTTAGTATGGCTGGTTCTAATATAATGGGCAGGCTAAGATCACTCAGGCTCGGGTACTTTTGGTCGTCACGGTTTACAAAAAAAGCCAAAAGTTGGGTCAATGTAAGCAGCGAAAGGCGCAACTCAGGAAGGTATTCGGCTTCCATAAACGTGCCTTCGGGTCTAATACGTTGAAGTTCTGGGATAAGGTCATAATAATCTTGTGAGGGAAACGAGACTTCTTCGATAAGGATGTTTCGCATCTCATCGGTTTGCGACAGGAGCTTTGTTACCAGTTTAAAATCAATCACAAACTCCATTTTTTCAACAAACTTGCGTCCGATAGGTCCTGAGCACTCAGCTGCCACTAACCTACGAATCTCATCAAAACCTGTCTTTTGCTCGAAATTTCGGGGATAAATCAAAACGAAAGGATTTACAAAAACATTACTAATACAACTTACCGCGTTTTACCAAATAGGGGAGCAAGATTTGTTCAAATCCTCCATTGATATCCGTTTCAACAAAATCAATGCGATATTGGCCGCATTTTAACTTCAATTCAGCAACAAAATCATGCATGCCCTTTAAATAGTGCTCTCTAATTTCGGCTGCATTCACCTTTATTTCTTCTCCTGTTTCAACGTCAATAAAGCGGTAAGGACGGTTCTCAAACCCAAAATCAAGCTCCAATGATTTATCAACTGTATGAAATAGTATGACTTCGTGTTTGTTGTGCTTTAAATGTTGCAAGGCATTAAATAGATCGTCAGCATTTGCTGAAGTGTCGAACATGTCGCTAAAAATAACAATCAGCGAGCGTTTGTGGATGGTTTCGGCCAGGTAGTGGATAGCTTCGGCGGCAGATGTGGTTTGAGTCTCACTTGATTTAGGAACATCAGCGAGGTTCTGCAACTGGCTGAAAAGATGCTGCAAGTGTACAGCATTGGAACGGGCGGGTGTAGTTAAGTCAGTTTTATCGGAAAAAACCGTGAGGCCAACAGCATCGCGCTGTTTTTTAAATAAATACATCAAAACAGCTGCGGCATACACTGAGAAGAGCATCTTGTCGGGTGAATCGATGCTTAATTTATTCCTTTTTGGAAAGTGCATCGAAGCCGAATTGTCAATTACCAATTGGCATCGCAGGTTGGTCTCTTCTTCGTATCGTTTTACAAAGAGTTTGTCGGTTCGCCCAAAAAGTTTCCAATCAATGTTTCGTGTCGATTCTCCTGGATTGTAAAGCCGGTGTTCGGCAAATTCCACCGAAAAGCCATGATAGGGGCTTTTGTGCAGCCCTGTAATAAACCCTTCTACCACCTGTTTTGCGAAGAACTCGAGGCGGGTTAGGGGCTGAATCCTATTCTGATCAATCGTAATCGGCATAGCTATTTTTTATTCGTATTGGCTTTCAAATTAACAAAGTTGTATTTTGGGATATAAAAAGTTCGCTCCAATAGGTAATGCATAGTAAATCATTAGTTTAATCAAATTATCCCAATTTTTCTAAAGGACTTCCTTTTTGCATCGACATCCGATGTGCTTACACGGGCTTTATTGCACGTGCATGGCAAATGCGCTGGCCTAATACTTAACGCCAGCACGGGCTCTAGGCAAGTATCAGCATATTTATTCCACATACGCATACAGCCCACCCTCTATGTTGAGAGGAAGGGCTGTAGTTGCGTGTTTTAGCAGATTCTTAGAGAAGTTGCTCGAGCTTTGAAGCTAAAACCGCCTTGGGGACAGCCCCAACTTGTTTGTCAACAACTTCACCGTTTTTGAAGAACAGGATGGTGGGTATATTCCTAACCTTGAATTGGGTAGCAACATTAGGATTGCTGTCAACGTCCACTTTTCCTATTAAGGCTTTTCCCTCATATTCGCCAGCCATTTCGGTGATGATTGGGCCAACCATGCGGCAAGGTCCGCACCACTCTGCCCAAAAGTCAACAATAACTGGTTTGTCTGATTTTAAAACCATTTCTTCAAAATTCTGATCTGTGAAAGTAAGTGCCATAATATAATAGTATTAAATGTATGCTGACGCCAAAATTACTAAAAAATACTTCTAAGGGCATGTAAATGCGAAAAACTTAAAATACTTTACGGGTAATCTTGAATTTAACCTTGTCCAATTTTTTGATGGCTTTAAGGAAATCGGGTGCATTTACGCTTACCTTTTTGGGGTTCAAATTTATGCTAATCTTATCGGCTACATCAATTACCTGAAATTTAACCTTGTTCGATCCTGGATAGGCGTTTACAAGGGCCTCGAGTTTGGCAATGAGGTTGTCGTTTACATCGTTCAAGTAGATAAAAAGCAGGATTTCGTTGGTGAACTTTTCAAGCACTTCTGAAAGGAGCCACATTCCAAGTATTTTAATTTCAAGGGTGTCGGATGAGTTATACCTTGGTACTGCCTTGGCTTTGATAAGTAAACTGCGTTCATCGGCTATTAAATGCCTGTGTTTAAGGTAGTCTTCTGAAAACATGACTAGCGAGGTGGTGTCATTAAGGTCTTCAATAGTAAATGAGCCAAAAGGTTTGTTAGTAGTTGTCGTTTTGTGTTTAGCATTGGATACCATACCTGCAAAAATAAATTCCTTGTCTTTAAATGGTTTTAGGTCGTCCTTAAAATCGCCAATGCTTACATTGGTAAAATTCTCAATTTCAATTTTATATTCATTCAAAGGGTGCCCAGAGATGTAGAATCCGGTTACTTCTTTTTCTTTTTTTAAGCGTTCGGTATTTGACCAAGGCGTACATTGTGGCATTTCTATCTCGGGAAGGCGATATTCTTCAATCTCACCAAATAGCGACACCTGTGAGTTGTTTTTCTTATCTTGAAAGATGTTGGCATGTCGTATGATTCTTTCAAGGAAGGTGGTGTCTTCAGGCTTTTCTTGATAAAAGTATTGAGCCCTATGTGTGCCGCTAAAACAATCGAGTGCGCCTGCACAGGCCAATGCTTCAAGCGATTTGCGATTTACCGTCCGTAAGTTAGCCCGTGTTAAGAAATCCATTAGGCTGCTGTACGCCCCGTTGTTTTCGCGTTCGTCGATGATATGGCGTACAGCATTTTCGCCAACTCCTTTAATGGCGGCCAAGCCAAAACGGATTTCGCCTTTTTTGTTGACGAAAAAGTTGCGGTCGCTTTCATTTAGGTCTGGGCCAAGTACAGCAATGCCAAGGCGTTGACATTCATCAATAAAGAATGTAAGCTTTTTAATTTCACCCAGATTGTGCGTAAGTACGGCGGCCATGTATTCAGCCGGATAATGTGCTTTTAGGTAACCCGTTTGATAGGCCACGATGGAATAGGCTGCAGAATGGGAACGGTTGAAGCCGTAATCGGCAAATTTCTCCATGGTCTCAAAAACTTCTTTGGCCTTTTGCTCACTTACACCTTTTTCGAGTGCCCCTTGAATAAAAACGGCCCTTTGTTTTTCCATCTCATCCTTTTGTTTTTTACCCATAGCCCTGCGCAGTAAATCGGCTTTGCCTAAGCTAAACCCTCCCATAATTTGTGCGGCTTGCATAATCTGTTCCTGATAAACCATGATGCCCTTGGTTGGCTCTAGGATGCCTTTTAGCATTTCATGTGGGTATTCAATGGGTTCGCGGCCGTGCTTGCGATTTACGAACAACGGGATGTATTGCATGGGTCCCGGTCTGTAGAGGGCGTTCATAGCAATTAAATCTTCTATGTCGGTTGGCTTTAGATCGCGCAAGTATTGCCTCATACCTTCTGATTCAAACTGAAAGGTCCCTATAGTCTCGCCTTTTTGGTACAACTCATAGGTTAAAGTGTCATCCAAAGGAAGTTCATCAATGTCGATGTTTATTCCACTGGTTTTCTTTACATTAGATATTGCTTCGCGTATAATTGTGAGTGTTTTTAAACCTAGGAAATCCATTTTTAGCATGCCTACAGATTCAACTAGTTTCCCGTCGTATTGGGTAACCATAAGCTTCGAATCTTTTTGTGTGGCGAGCGGAATATGGTTCTTTAAATCATCGGGGCCAATAATAACTCCACAAGCATGCGTACCAGTATGGCGTGAAGAGCCTTCAAGGATTTCGGCAAAAGCCAAGGTTTTTTGTACAAGTTCTTGACCTTTGGTGCGTGCTTCCTGCAATTCGGGAACATCCTTAAATGCCTCTTCGAGTGTGGTTCCAGCTTTCTCGGGCACTAATTTGGCCAATCTGTCGGCTTCGGGTAGCGGCAGTTTAAGAACGCGTGCCACGTCGCGTATGGATGATTTTGCGGCCATGGTGCCAAATGTAACAATCTGAGCTACATGGTCTTCTCCATATTTTTTTACCACATAATCTAATACGCGTTCGCGGCCTTCATCATCAAAATCCACATCAATATCGGGCATGCTAATCCGGTCAGGGTTCAGGAATCGCTCAAATAGTAAGTTATATTTTATAGGATCTACATTGGTGATACCGGTGCAAAATGCTACTGCCGAACCTGCAGCGGAGCCCCGGCCTGGGCCTACCGTAACATCTAGCTTGCGTGCCTGGTTAATAAAGTCTTGAACAATGAGGAAGTACCCAGGGAAACCCATGTCCTTGATTACATTGAGCTCAAAATCCAATCGATCTACCACTTCCTCGGTAAGGTCCTTGTATTTTATTTTAGCACCTTCATAGGTGAGGTAACGCAAATATTCGTTTTCTTCTTCAAACCCCTGCGGAAGTGGGAAGCGGGGCAACAAGATAGGTCGTTCTAGGTTAAAAGATTCTATCTTGTCAACTATCTCGCGTGTATTTGCAATGGCTTCAGGATAATCCTCAAATAATCCTTCCATTTCGGTAGCTGACTTTAAATATTCGTTGCCGGTGTAGGCAAGGCCTTCCACCTCGTCAAGTTTAGAGTCAGTGTTTAGGCAAATAAGTATTTGATGAGCTTCGTAGTTATCCTTTTCAACAAAATGCACATCGTTGGTGGCTATTACTTTAACGCCAAACTTTTGGCTCAATTCCAACAAGGCTTTGTTCACGGTTTCTTGCTCGGGTATTCCGTGTCGCATGAGTTCTAGATAGAAGTCATCCCCAAAAATATCGAGGTATTCCAACAACACTTCCTCGGCTTTTTGTATGCTGTGCTGCATGATAGCTTTTGGTATTTCGCCACCCAAACAGGCCGATGAGGCTATAATGCCTTCGTGGTACTGCCTAAGCAATTCTTTGTCGATGCGGCCATTGTAATAGTAGCCTTCCTTAAAACCCAGGGTGCTCAAAATTGATAAGTTTTTGTAACCTTGGTGGTTCTTTGCCAAAAGAATTAAATGATATCCGCGGTTGTTTTTCTCGAAACGGCTTCCAGAAGCCACATAGGCTTCTATGCCAATAATGGGTTTTATGCCTGCTTCTTTGGCTGCTTTTACAAAATGGAGTACACCATACATATTGCCATGGTCAGTAATTGCAAGTGAATCCATCCCAATTTTTTTGGCATGGTTAACTAAGGTTTTTATTTTTGCAGCCCCATCAAGTATCGAGAACTGAGTGTGAACGTGTAAGTGGGTGAATTCTGACATATCTATTGATTTTCAAGGCATAATTTGATTAATACCCCGACGATAAAAGTAGCTAAAACTAAAGGGCTACGATGGATTGTTGAAAAATATAAACGAAGTTCGAGTTACTAACAATTCGTACAGGTGTGGTAATTACGCTGGTAATTCGAAAAATAAATTTCTAATCGGCTAATCGAATTGGCCTAAACTTCTGTTGACGGGGTGTTATGCTAATCTGTTTTGGGCTATTTTCTAAATCGGGCGATGATTAAAGTCACTTATGTGCTTAATAGCAAAAAAAAAGCTGACCATCCTAGGCCAGCTTTCATAACGATTATACATGGTTTACTGCAAGGTAAACTTAATAGGCATGTTGAACTGAACGCGAACGGGTTTGCCACGTTGTTGACCAGCTTTCCATTTGGGCATGGCCTTAATAACGCGCATGGCTTCTTCATCGCAACCACCGCCAATTCCGCGAAGTATGCGAACACCGGTTACGGCACCAGAAGGTTCAACAACGAATGTAACATATACAGTTCCAGAAATGTTGCTTTCGCGAGCCATTTGAGGATACTTAATGTTTTCTTGTAAGAATTTCATACGGGCAGCATCGCCACCGGGGAAATCAGGCATTGACTCAACCACCGTAAACACTTCAGCCTCTACAATTTCTTCTTCTTTAGCTTTTTGAACTGGTACATATTCTTGTACTTCGGTAGTTTCATCAGCTTCGGAGTTGATTTCAATGTCGTTCTCAATTTCAACATCGTTTTCAACAATGTTGAGCACCGTAACTTGTGGTGGAGGTACAGCAGCTGGAGGGGGTGTTTCTTGTTTGGTGATTTCTACCTGCTCTTCAGCAGTTTCTATCACTGCTCGCTCGTAGGTGTTTACTTCTTTCTTTTCGTAGGTTTTGTACTCAAACCCAAAGAGGCAAAGGCCTAAGGCAACTATCAGCCCGATTTGAACAAACATGCCTTTCTTGTTTTCCAGATCGGCTTTAGCTGATTTTTTTTCAACCATGGTATGTTAGTTTTAAAGTAAATTTCGAGTGCGGAATGAAACCGCTAAATTATAAAATATTCTATGACAAATCAATAGTCTAGTTTCAAATTTCGTACTAACCTGATTCCTAAATATATACCAACTGCTAATCCAATACAATCGGCAATGAAATCGTATATATTTCCACTTCTGCCCCAAACAATGTATCGCTGCATTAACTCAGAAACTCCTGCGAGTACAATTCCTGAGAAAAGGGTGATTTCGTTGATACTGCCATAAAACTTTGATCCAGCGTACTTTACTTTTAAAGTACCAACAAACAGTATCGCATAAATTCCAAAGAGCGCTATATGTATTAGCTTATCGGGTTGCAACAAGTTCATAAACCTAGGCACATCCGGCAACATAGTTCCGGGTATTCCTGTAAGAACCAAAATAGAGACAACCCAAATAATTGAAGGCCAGAAGCTTCTAAAAAGAAATTGGAGAATACGCTTCGTAGGTCTCAAGAATACCGTGCTTATAACGAATCAACCAATGCTTGGTAAGCAGCAGCGTCAAGTAGGTTATCCAACTCAGCAGGGTTGCTTACTTTTACTTTTACCACCCATCCTTTTACATACGGATCCTTGTTGATCAGGTCAGGCGATGTTGTCAATTCATCGTTAAACTCAATAATTTCGCCAGAAACAGGCATGTACATGTCTTCAACGGTTTTTACAGCTTCAATAGAACCAAAGCTTTCGCCTTTATCAAGGGTTTCGCCAACGGTTTCAACTTCCACAAAAACGATATCTCCCAACTGGCTTTGGGCAAAATCGGTTACACCAATGGTAGCTTCGTCGCCTTCAATTTTTATCCATTCGTGGTCGTTTGTGTACTTGAGGTTATCTAAAATCTTCATTTTTAATGGGTTTTTTGATATTGTGATTGA
>CAZKHA010000023.1:11811-33785 GCA_964552325.1 uncultured Bacteroidales bacterium | reverse complement strand
CACCCCCACCCTCATTCTTCGGTTGGGCAAGCTTCACCATTCACCATGAACCCTTTACCCTGTACCTTTCACCTTGTACCTTTTACCTTTCATCCCACACCTTCCATCTTTCGTTCAATTTTTGTGAAAATTATTTTTTGAGAAAGATTGTTTTTACTTTTACACAAAATTCTGCGGGATGGATCGTGCCTTTATTTTCGCATTAGTGCAAAACGTTGCACTCTTACTGGCTACCGGCCTTGTACTCGATTTCTATTGGAAACGCAAGCTCAAAAACATTAACTTATCCACCCAAATCATTACAGGATTTTTGCTGGGCGGCATTGGGCTAATGATAATGTTTACCCCAGCCATCCTAGAGCCTGGCTTAGTATTCGACACCCGCTCGGTATTGCTATCCATATCAGGCATGTTCTTCGGATGGGTGCCCGCAATTATTGCCATGGCTATAACGGCCAGCTACCGGATAGTTATGGGAGGTTCGGGTATGTGGATGGGCACAGCCGTAATCATTTCTTCGGGGTTGATAGGCCTCCTTTGGAATAAAATTGATAAGGAATGGTTTAAAAAGCGCTACAACCAAAAATTGATTTTGTTGGGATACATGGTTCATCTGGCTATGTTGACCTGCACCCTATTGCTACCAAAAAACATCAGGCAACATACCATCGAGGGCATAATTATACCCTTACTTACCATTTATCCATTTGGTGTATGGTTGTTTGGCAATTTCTTGCTCAACCGTTTAAGGCATTGGAAAACCCGTCAACTTCTGGAAGAAAGCGAGCTGAAATTCAGGCTGTTTTATGAGCGTTCGCCAGTGGCATATCATTCGATGGATGCCGAAGGCAAGTTGCTGCAGGTAAACGATGCCTGGTTGAATATGCTGGGCTATAAACGAGAAGAGGTTATTGGACGCCCGATCACCGAATTCTTACGAAATGATTACGCCAAGCTTTTTAACGAACATTTTTTAGTCAGTCCTGAACACATGGATTGTGAAAACAAGGAACAGATTTTTTGTTCGCGTAATGGCAAAGAAATCATTGTTTCAGCTTCGGCCAGGCACGAAACCAACCTTGATGGGACCTATAAAAGCACCAATTTCATTCTGCATAATGTTACCGAACGCAAAAACTCAGAACTTAAGAATAGCGAATTAAACGAACGCCTCACCTTAGCAGCTAAAGCCTCAGGTTTCGGGGTTTGGGATTGGGACATCCAACATGACATCCTTTTATGGGATGAGCGCATGTGCGAGCTCTATGGCATTGAACTTAAAGAGCATGTAGGGTATTATGAACACTGGGTGAAAGCCTTGCATCCCGATAATAAAGAAGAGGCCGAAAATGTTAAAAAGCTTATTGCCGATGGCAGCTCCGAATATACTTCCAGCTTTAAAATTGTACTTCCAGATAGCACTATTCGGCATTTAAAGGTTTTTGCTTTGGTTTTGCGTCGCGAGGGCGGCGAGGCTTACCGCATGATCGGTATCAACTTCGACATAACCAAGGACATCCGTAGCAAAATCGCCTTGAAAGAAAGCGAGGAGCGATTCCGTGAGATTATTGAAAGCTCGATAGATATACACTACAAACAGCATTTAAGCACGAACGAATTTATCTACGTTAGCCCTTCGGTTGCAGCAATATTAGGTTACAGCGCACAAGAAATCCTAGCTATGTCAATCGACAGGCAAAGGCTACTATTTGCCAAGGAAGATGAAGCAATAATGGATGGCTTTAGAAATCAATTAATTGAACATGACCCTTCAAAACAACTGGAACTTGAGTTCAGGATGATTGACAAAAACGGCCATTATCATTGGATGCATGGCAACTACCAACTAAAACCAGATTCAAACGGAAACGCAAACAATATAATTGGTGTGTTGCGAGATATTACGGAACTAAAACAACACGAAGAAATTCTTTTAAAAACCCTTGCAGAACGCGAGCTTATCCTTAACAGCATTCCCAATATAATCTGGAAAGCCGAAGTAAACGAAAATGGAAGGTTAGTCAATACGTTTATCTCCTCCATTGCAGATGAATTGCTTAAGCTTCAGCCCAAAACCATCCAAAACAATTGGGATGCATACCTCAGCCATATACTTCCACGGTACATGCCTGATATTGAATCAAAAATCGCGTATGGTATCCAAAACCCAGGCTTCACTATTTCAATGGAATACGAAGCCAGGCTAGGCAATGGCGAAATAGCTTGGTTTTTTTCGGAAGGGAGGGCTTATGTTGAGAATGGCAAAATGAATATAATAGGCTATACAACAAACATTAATGATCGCAAACTTATATTAGCAGAGCTAAAGCAGAGCGAACAAATGTTTAAAAGCTTTATTTTAAATGCGCCCGATGGTATTTTTACGTGCAATGCCGATGGAATAATTTTAGGTGTAAATCAAGCTTGTTGCAGCCTACTGCAAACCACCGAAGAAAACTTGCTTGGCAAATCAATAAGCGATTTTTTAACTTCAAATGAAGATTTGTTAATTCCGGCAAGCTATAAAATAGCCAGTATTGGCGAAAAGAACAGCAAAGCCCTTGATTTATACACCGCAAACAGAACCACATTCCATGCCCTGCTTAGTACCATCAAATTATCCGACGACAAAATCCTTGGGTTTATTAAGGATATTGATGATATAAAAAAGACTCATAAAGAACTTGTGAAGGCTAAAGAAAAAGCTGAAGAAAGCGACCATTTAAAAAGTGCTTTTTTAGCTGCCATGAGCCATGAATTGCGCACACCCCTCAATTCAATTCTAGGCTTTAGCAGCCTTATGGACGACACCTTGCAAGTATCTGATTTTTTGCGCATAAACAGAATGATTCAGCAAAGCGGGTTTCACCTCTTAGGCATTATTGAATCTATTTTTGAAATGGCCTTGCTTCAAACAGGCAATTCCAAGTGTAATGCCCAATCAGTAAGCCTTGCTGATGTTTTTATGGAGCTTAACAGGCTTGTAACGGTGGCCGTTGACGACCTTCAGAAACACGGCCTATCAATTGTGTATCAGCTCGACGATAGCAATGAGATCACCGTATTTACTGATCACGAAAAACTGCTAAGGTTATTGTTTCATTTGGCAAATAATGCACTAAAATACACCTTGAAAGGAACCATAAACATAGGCTGTACAGTAAACGAGCACGAAATCATCTTTTGGATAAAGGACACTGGTATTGGCATCCCTCCCGATAAAGCTGGGTATATTTTTGAATTGTTTAGGCAAGGCGATGATTCTGACACCCGTAATTTTGGCGGGCTTGGTCTTGGCCTCACCATTTGCAACAAATTGGCACACATACTTAAAGGGAGGTTATGGTTTGAAAGCACGCCTGGCATTGGCACTGATTTTTACTTTAACCTACCAAGGTTACAAAATGAACAAATTATTGAAAACCAAACGAATGAGACCAACGAAACAGATGTGTTGAAGGATTGTACGATTTTGATAGCTGAAGATAATGAAGAGAATATGCTCTTCTTGAAAATGGTATTCAAAGGCACGGGAGCAAAACTTATAACCGTAACTTCTGGGATGCAGGCAGTGGTTAAAGCAAAAGAAACACCTGCCATTGATGTGGTACTGATGGATTTAAAACTTCCTGAACTGGATGGGTATGAAGCTACAAGGCAAATTTGCCAACTTAGGCCTGGCCTGCCGGTTATAGCCCAAACTGCCTACGCTATGCTGGGCGATCGCGAACGAGCCTTGCAAGCAGGCTGCATTGACTACCTTACCAAGCCCATGAATAAAGATCAGGTAATATATACTGTTCAAAAAGCATTGAAAGCCAAAAACTAAGCTTGATATAGGTGGACACCATTGGTGTTAGCAATCTACCCTACAAACCTAAGGTAGCAAGTACGGGCAAATGATCGGATAGATAATACTGGCCTCGTTTGGCAACGATAACTTTATGCAAATTAATGTGTTGGATTCCTTTCACAAAGATATAATCGATCAATTCGCCTTCCTTTTCAGTGACTTCAAAACCTGTAAATGTATAGTTGGGTCCTTCTGGGTTTGCGTAGAGCGTCCGGCTATCCACCAATTGGCCAGGGGCTGTTAAAAGCCTTACAGGCTCCGAATCAGGTAAAGCATTGAAATCGCCCATAACGATGGAAGGCAATCCATTGGCAAGAGAATCAACACTTCGTAGGATTAGATGGGCACTTTGCTGCCTTGCCACCTGCCCCATATGATCGAAATGGGTATTAAACACCACAAACGTTTTAGAAGTTTCTTTTTGATGCAGCCGCACCCAAGTCAATACGCGATTGCAGGCGGCATCCCAGCCACGGCTTCCTGCAATAGCAGGCGTTTGCGAAAGCCATAGTGTGCCAGAGGCCAAACATGTAAACTTAGCGGCATTATAAAATATGGGCGAAAACTCGCCGCCAGCCTTGCCATCATCGCGGCCTACGCCTGCTCTATGGAAACCTTTAAATGCCTTCTCGAAATCCTGTACCTGGCTAAGCAATGCCTCCTGCAAGCCAAAAACATCGGGTTGTTGTTCGGCAACCATGCTTAGTACAGCCTCGCTGCGTTTAGGCCAATAGTTATCCCCATCATCGGGGTTGCTAAAGCGGATGTTATAGGTTAGCACGTTAATTGCTATTTGCTGGGCCAGGCAATTTAAACTGTTGGTTGCCAACAACACAGAAAGGCATATTCCCAATAAGAGTTTTTTCGAATGCATAAAAAAAAGGGTTTACGATTTAACTAGAATGTATAACTGCAAATGTACCGAGCAATAGGATACCTTGTTTGCTTGGGTTGCGAAAATAACGAAAATGATGCTTACGGCATGCAAGGCAACGAGGCTTTGGGCAATTGGATCAGGAAGGTTCATTGTGCAGTTCCATATGGAAGCAAAAATTCAGATTTCCAGGAGAAAGCAGCCTATAGCTTATTAAAAAACATACACATATCCTTATGCTTAGCATTCCTCGACTTGGATTATGGCAGAGGAGTGCTTTTAAAACAGAAAATAGCAGGCTTGAGCCTCCTCCAAAAAGTATTTTTTTGAGCCACCAAGCGCTGCCCTGAGCGCTCGCACTGAGCCTGTTGAAGTGTGCCGAACCCCCGAAGTGTGCCGCCGGGGCGCAAAACCACCAAGAAGCACCAAGTACAAATAATTGATTTAAAACTTATTGAAATTATTTTAGTGTTAAAACCCTAAACCAGTCTTTAGGATTTCGACTTTTCGGAGCAGTCTTAGGTATGCTATCTTCAATCTGTTTTTAACCAATAAGTTGCAATTTATTAACTAAAAGGTGCGCGAACAGTTCAAACATATCCTTTTTATGTCGAACAGTGTTCTTCTTGCAATTGCTTACTCTTCAATATTGCAAAGAAAACTTAGGGCAAGTATTGTAACCATAAGGTATGGCAATTAGTATCTATTATTTGCAACGGTTTAAAAACGCTATGCAATGGCTAACACATACCTTTTTTGTTTGCAAACTATTAGAAAAACGCGCAATCATCAAGCTTTATATGTATTTTTGTTCAATCATTCATCAAAAATACGAACCCATGAAAAAATATTTGAGTACAATTATCGCAATAGCTTTTTTAAGGGTATTTGGTTATTCGCAAGCCACCCTCCCTTATAACGAAGATTGGGAATCGGGCACTTTTTTTACCCATGGCTGGACTGTTAATAATGGTGATGGTTTTGCAAACGCCATGTTTAATGGGGTTAATGGCTCGCTAGCCTTAAATATGGGACATCATATTATTAGGACTGGGAACACCCCCACCACCATCGAAAGCCCATGGATTGATGCAACTACCGCGCAAACTGGCCTGCTTTATTTTAGCTTTAATTATGCGTTTTTAAACCCTGACAGCACACGCTGGCAAATACTACAGGTGCATTGCGATACAGGTGGTGGATGGCAACTTTTAACCGAATTCTCGCATTTTTCATCTTTTGATTGGAAGGTTTATACCACACATTTACCACAGGTCTTGGGCAAAACCTTTCGGTTTAAATTCCAGACCTTTCCTGAATCAGACACGGCAGCTGGCACTTGGTTGATTGATAATATTGGGGTTTGGAGTTCAAACACATTTAGTTTTAAGGTGCAGGCCTCAGTGAATGCCAACCCTGAAACCGGCCTGGGAATTGGCTTAACATGGAATGAGCCCGTGAGCAATACAGCAGTTACTTTCAATACAGATACGTTACATTATCATAATTACCAAGCACTTGATGGTTTTAATACAATGTTAAAATGGGGTTATGGAGTTGTTTTCCCACTTAGTTCCTATAACAATTCGCTCTTATATGAATTTGAATTTTTACAAAATAATCAATTTGTTCCGCTAAAGAGGTTTGTTTTTAAAATTCGCTTTATCGATTGGGATTCACAATTAATAATAGATTCGCTAGGCCCTTTTATTTCTGATGGGAATAATGAATGGGTACAAAAGATTGCTTTAAATCTTCGCAAATTTAACAATATTAACAACCTAGGTGTTTTTGTTGAACCTTTGGAAAAGTTCAACAGCACCTATGTTATCCCAACACTTGCTTTAGGTGATTACACTGTTGAAACACATTCGTTTTATTGTAGTTTAACACCTCCATTTTATGGGTTCCCAATTGAAAATGAGCTTTTAATGAATCTAATAGTATTAGATGAACAAACGGGTAAGAAGATTTACATACCAAGACACAAATCCAAGCCCATCTATAATCTCTACCGTTGGCAAGAGTTGCTGCCCCTGAACTATACAATAATGAACACCTCTGTACTTCAAGATACTACATTCAATGATAGCGCCGTAGAAAAGGGCTGGTACAGCTATTTTATAAAGGCCATCTATCCAAATCATGAGGCGCTATACTCTGATACTGCCCGTGCCTATATGCCTACCTCAGCCGGCTTTCAAGAAGTGGCTAACACAGCGGTAGTGCTGTACCCCAACCCCGCCCGATTGCAATTGAATATTGCCTCACAACACAGCATTGTTGGACTGGAAATGCTCAACAACCAAGGCACACAGTTGCCTGTTGGGCTCAAGACGCCTACGCAACAACTTGTGATTCCTCTAGACACCTATGCGCCTGGACTTTATATTGCGCGGCTGAAATTTGCGAATGGAATGGTTGGCAGCTATACCTTTATAAAGGAATAGGGCAATGTGTAGATGTGATAATGGATTGGCCTGAGTACATCGAAGGATATTGATGCCTGCCCTTGAGCATTCGAGGATAAAAAGTCTTACGCGAAGCGGCAATGCAAAGCATGTGGAATAAAATTTAAAGAAACCAGTAATAAGGATTTGAGCCAATTTCATAAAATAGCTAATTCGTTGGCTCCTACGAGAGAGCGTGTTTAGGCAAATTGAATGGAACTGGGTATAGCTCTGCCGCCCCCAACATCTGCAATCGCCACAAATCAAATCCCTGTTCGGGTCATTTCTAGCCCGATTAATTGGTCATAAATACTAATGATGCTTGGGATAACACGAACTGCGCCCATTTTTAGTCTTGCTGCTTTGGTTTGGTAAAACAGTAATTGTATGCGTTCTTTCAAAAATAGCCTCCTTCGCCAAAACATGTTATTTAGTTTAAACTGTGTAGGTTGTAAGTTGAACCTGCCAAAAGGAACAGCATGCAAAGATTGAAAGGCCATCTACTATCGACCCTATTTGCACTGTAAAATTTACAATTTGCCATTTACATTCTTTTATAAAGGCTGAAGGAACCAGTAACTCACCACACTCACCAAATCACCCTTTAATCCAATAAAACCCATTTATTAAAGGTTTTGGTGCGCTGTACTATCCTACGGCCCTAAACCAATGTTTTGTGCAAAAATATCGGCGAGTTGCACCTTTTGGTGTAAATTGTTGATTTATTAAGGTCTTAGGGCCTGTATCGACGCATAATACAACCAGCAACCTTGCTGAAAAATAATTCCGAGAATGGCAAGTACAGTCAGGGGGGTGTACTATTTGGTGCAAACTTGCAATAAATCTAAGAAAAATCACTAAAACCGAGCACACGTTCTTGGTCGATGTTTATAGGGTATTTAAAGTGTGGATAATGGCCTTTTTGTGTTCTTTCCATTTATGCAAGCCAACATTGGTTGTTATTCTTACCTTTCAGGCGTTTCCAATTCACATACCAAGGGAGTATAAGGCTTTATGTCATACGAATTCAATCCAATAAAGCCATAGGCTAGCTTTGAGGGAATGTATGCCCGCACTTTTTCGCCTATTCGCATCTGACTTATCACCTCTTGCAGCCCTGGCATCAAGGATTCAAATTGGTAATAGTTACCCACTTCTGAAGCAATCAGGGCATTATCTGTACCTTTAATTGTATAAACCAGATAGACAGGCTTGTCAGTCCTAACCAAAAATTCTTGCGTGGTTTGCAAAAGTTCGTAATAAACGTCCCGTTTCGTTTTTTTAAGGCTTGTATTGCTAGCTAGTTGCGAAAAATAGGCTTTTTCACCCATTTTGCGTTTAAAATTTTCCATGCCTTTTTGCGATCCATCAAATCCATTAACATATTCGATAGCTTTCTCAAATGGCATTAGGGCATCTTTGTTTGTTATTACGGCTTTCAAAGCTTTGTAGAACAAATTATTATCAACTTCATAAATCATGTCCTGATTTGATTGGCAATAAATGAATTTTCCATAAGCTTCAAACAATTGTGTACTTTCTTGTTCGTTCCAGTTTGATGGTATATACGTATTTTTCAAGTATTTCACCATTAAATGCGCTTCTGGAATATCCGCAACATCGGTTTTAGCGGCATTCATGACGCCTCGTTTAAGGCCATCCATGTTTATGGTATCAAATTTACCCTTTAAATACACCCCTTGAATAATTCCCTTTGCATACGAAAGCGAATCCGGGCAATTGCTTAGCGAAGGCGTCCCATCTGGAATCAACCCGAAGTTATAGGCTCCATAACCCAAACCTCCAAATAATACAGCTATTATTCCAATTACCAAATAGCGTTTTATTGATTTATTTGGCTTGTTTTCCACTTGCGCATTTTCGGCGGTTGAGGAAGGGGTGGGTGTTTTATCCCTCGTGTTTTTGGTTGATTCGGCCTTGGGTTGTACTTGTTTTTTAGCAGGCTGTGGTAGCGGTTCTGGCTTTTTAATCGGATCAGTAGCTATCAGGGTTTTCTCGTCATCATCGTTCAGCTCAGTTGGTTTACCCATTTCATTTGGTTGTTGTAAATCAGCTACCATTGCAAGGCAGTTCGCGTACCTATCAGCTGGGTTTTTGGCCGTAGCTTTTGCCACAACATTGCTAAAGGCCAAGGCGTGGCTTATGGGAGGAAGCGGTTCGTGGACAATTTTATTGTAAATATCAAAGGTTGATAAAGTAGCTGTATTGTAGGGAGCTGCACCTGAGAGCATAAAATAGAAGGTAACTCCCAGCGAGTATATATCGCTTCGTTTATCTATGTCCTTAACATCGCGCACTTGTTCGGGGCTCATGTAGGTTGGTGTGCCCATCTGTGTGCCGGTGCGTGTAAGGTTATCATCAACCGTTAGCAACTTTGCAATTCCAAAATCCATTATTTTGGGTTGCATGGTGTTGCTAAGATGGATATTGGAGGGTTTTACATCGCGGTGCACAACTCCGTGTTTGTGAGCAAATTCAAAAGCTTCCAAGATAGTAGCCATCAGCTTTGAAGCCTCGCTGGTTGGCATAGGGCCATTCTTCTTTACAAAATCGCTTAGCGTTACGCCTTCCAGGTATTCCATCACGATGGCCAAAACGCCCGAAACTTCGGTGTAATCCAATACCTTAACGATGTTTGGGTGGTCGAGTGAAGCCATTATTTTAGCCTCGTTCTCAAACCGATGCCTAATCTCTTCATTGGCCGACAATACCGGGTCCAGGATTTTTATCGCCACACGCCGGTTTTCAAACTTGTCGTGAATAGCTTCATAAACCTTGGCCATACCGCCAGCACCAATGAGCTTTGTTATCCTATAATTAAAAATATGCGTGCCAATTATCGTGTCCATAAAATTTTATTTTCTATTATCAATACTAACAACCAATCCATTCAATTATCAATTTGTTGGTATGGTTTTCCATGTAAAGCTTTTTAAGGTTACCGATTTTGTGCCTGGCCCTATAAAAAACCCATGGTTATTTGCCCATCCATAGGCAGTAGGAGCCGTGTAAACAGCTTGATTGTTAATGGTAAATATAGTTTTATTATCTTTTACAATTATTGACAACGTATTTTGGTTGTCGTAAACAAATGAGCCGAATTCTTTTGTTTTAAAAATTGCCGGATTGCTAACGTTTTTCATCACATCTTTTGTGACGCCATTTAGCATTTCACCAACAGTAAATTGCCCGTTATCATTTATTAAGAAATAGCGGTAGTTTTTCCAGTCTTTAAACTCAAATGCAATGCCATAGGCTATAGTGTTATCCCCTCCATTAGAAGCAACTACAGCCTCATACGAATATCTGTCTCCTTCAAGATCAACAGGTTTCCACAAAAAATGACAAATAGACAAATTATCCTTGTTCTTAACCGTAAAGCCTGTACCGGCCTGCAATGAGGCTGTATAATTTGCAAAATCGCCTAGCTCCCATTTGTAGAGATTTTTTATGGTGATAAACGATTCAATATAACAATTGAGTTTAATGCCATTTTCATCCCATTGGTTCATTAGGTTTCCTAACAATACCCCTTGGGTGTATTTACCCAACAATTTTGGCAGCCCATTTTCATAATACATTTGGTGCAGCCCCTCAGCTTTGCCATCCACGTATTCACCATCTTCCATTTTATTGCCGTTAAGGTAATAAGTTGTTCGGCGCCCATGCAATTTGTTGTCGTTGAACAGCGAAATTGTCTGAATTTTTCCAGTTGGGTAATACCATGTAAACACTCCCTCGCGCTTTAGTTCAGAGTTGTCACCTGGTTCAAGTGGTTCGCTAAGAGTTCCTTCCATTTGCAATGCCCCATTTTGATAATAATCGCGCACATATCCTCCGGGTTTGCCGCTGTTAAAAGGTTTGAAATCGCGGTAATATTTAAAGGCATAGGGCACATTAACCTGCACCCAATTGGTGTCGTAGGCCATTGGCCATGTGCTTTGCACTGCTGTCATTTGCCCAAACAAATAGGTAATTGAAAAGAACAGCAGAAATGTCAAAGCCAAACTTCTAATAAACTGATTCATAGCTCAAAATAATTCTTAATTTGTGATGTGTCCTAACCTTGAATAGCGCAAACCCGTCAAAAGGCATTTTACAAAGGTAAAGCGGCAAGGCAGAATCACCCTTCCTATCGCATATTTATCACATCATTTTAAAGATACATGGTTTTTTATGCAACATCTATATGTATCTTTGTAAGGTTAATACGATGTACGATGGAAAAAATCATCATCACTGCTAAAAAGCCTAGCTCTTTTCAGCGTCAAAAACAATGGTTTATAGCACATAAACCTAAAAACAAGGTTTTGCTTATTGTATTTGGACTGCTTGCTACCCTATGGTTTATAATTCGGGTTGTGCCTAAGCCTTCGCGCATTCATTACCCTTGTATGCAGCTTGCAGCTCCGTTTGCAAGTTCGTTTACGCTATACCTTATTGGCTTGTTTTCAGGTGTTTTGGCTTTTAAGGGCCTGCGAACGTCTATCCAAAACTCGAAGCTGGCTTGGACTTTTTTCTTTATTGTGATGCTTGTTGCATCGTTTTCAACTTACCTCATCAATGGCAGTTCACAACTCTTTGCGGCCGTAAAAGGCCAGGAACCAGATCCCAATCAGCCCGTTGGTGTGGCAAAAGGCATTTTCCCGGGCCGTGTTGTTTGGGTTTGGAGTTCGATGGCTACCAACGAAAATTGCACGAATTTACCTGGAGATTACTGGTGGCAAGATCAAAACAACAACCAAGAAGAGATTGACCGCATGCTTGTTAACAGTTTATTAAAGCTTACCGGGACCCAAAATGAATCAACCGCCTGGGATTCGCTTTTTACCTATTACAACCGCACCCATGGCCGAGGCAACAGAGGTTACCTGCCTGGCGAAAAGATTGCTATTAAAGTGAATATCACCACCGGAGGTTGGGGAAACGTGAACGAGGACACCTATGAAAAATTTAAACTTTTAGATTACATGGATGGTTCACCCCACCTGATGCTTTCATTTTTAAAACAACTTGTAGAAAAAGCAGGCGTAGCACCCGAAAATATTAGCATGGGCGACCCTATTCGGTTGTTTCACAACCATTACTGGGACAAATGCCATACGGCTTATCCCGATGTAAAATACCTTGATTGGCTTGGTAAATTGGGCAGGACTAAAGCTGTGGCTAGTGCGCAAGCTGTATTGTTTTATAGCGATGGCGAAGAACCTGACTCCCTTCCACAAGCCTACCTTGACGCTGCCTATATGATTAATATTGGCTGCCTAAAACAACACGACTGTGCCGGTGGAACCTTCTGCGCCAAGAACCATTTTGGATCCATATGCCGCAACATGGCCGTGCACCTGCATTATTCGCTGCCCAGTCCTAACCCTGACCTATTTCAAAATTTGGGTTATGGCAAATTCCGTAATTTGGTAGATTTGATGGAGCACAAAGACCTGGGCCAAAAGACACTGTTATTCGTGGTAGATGGCTTATGGGGAGGTGAACTGCCTGTTAGCATTCCTAAAAAATGGCAGATGACACCTTTTAACAACGATTGGCCTAATTCATTGTTCGTTTCGCAAGATCATGTGGCCATCGAATCGGTGGGCTTTGATTTTGTTAGGGCTGAATTCGATCTTTACTCGCATATGCTCGGTGCCGACGATTTCTTGCTGCAGGCTGCCGATTCGGCCAATTGGAGCGAGGGAATAACCTATGACCCCGATGACGACGGTGAATTAATTGGCAGTATGGGCGTTTATGAACGCTGGAACAACGAATTTGACAAACAATACACCCGCAACCTGGGAACAGGTAACGGCATCGAACTGTATAAAGACTTTTATACGGATATACCAAGTACTGATATCCAATCAATATCATCGTTGCGATGCGTGCCCAATCCTGCTAAAGAGCATGTTAGGATTCAGCTTTCAGGTAGCAGCATGCAAAAAGGCGATCAAATAAAGCTTTACAACCAACAAATGCAAAGGATTGCATGTTATACTATAGACCAAGCCTGCAACGAGTTTGCTGTTGATAGTAAAGATATATCGCAAGGCGTTTACATAGTAAGCCTCGAAACCGAGCGCAGCAATAAGCAAATTATTAGCAAGTTGGTAGTATTGGCGAAATAACTAACAAATCTAACTTATGGAACTACGTATAAAGCTGCTATTTACCGCAGTAGCATTTGTCCTTTTAGCGGGTTGTGGTAGCACCAAGCAATCCCCTGACCAGCAATCGAATCCAAAACTGGCAACTACTTTTAATTGGTTATTGGGCCAATGGGAAGCCAAAGAGGCAGAAACCTTATTTTCTGAAACTTGGCAAGCCCTTGATGACAGCACATTGACAGCATTTAGTTTTATGCTTAAAGGAAACGACACACTCTTTAGCGAAAACATTACCTTGGCCTACCGCATGGGTAAAATCGAGTATATCCCAGTCTTCCCTGGTGAAAAACCTGAGGATGCCGTACGCTTTGTTTTGATTGATAGCACGCAGCAAGTGTTTGTTTTCGAGAACAAATCACATGATTTTCCGCAGCGCATCGTTTATAAAGCCATGAGCCAAGACTCCGTTTTGGCCTGGATTGAAGGAAACGAAAAGGGCAAGTTTCGTAAAGAAGAATTTAAACTTGCACGCAAGCAATAAGCACCACAACGTATTGTTTTGCAGAGAATTTTTACCTAGCTGGAGTTTTGGAATTCCAATTATTTGGCAACCCCAAATCAAATTGTGAATTTCGATTCTTTATGCCCCCTCCAAAACAATGCTTTCTGCAGCTTCCGAAATGTGTTTCAATTGATTCCCGTAGGATTTGCCTATAATCCAACTCCTTCTATTGCTGCCGATTACCTAAGCCCGCAAGGTGTAACGCCAATACATTGCCAAGGTAAGTGCAACTTATTCAACCAAAAAGGTTTTCTTTAAATTTAAAACGTGGCCAGATTGCATGATACACTTTAGCATTAGGGTATATTCACCAGGCGTATCGGGTGTTGTAAAATTCAACGCACCGCTTCCATCTGCAGCAATATTCATTTTGGGTTCCCACAGAACGGTGTTTCGTGCATCTGGTAGGTTTGTATTTGCTAAATCGATAGGCTGCTTAGCGTTTTTTGGAGCGAAAAAACCATAGTTTATAAACATCCCATTCCCAGGAAGATCCACCCCGGCAAAGTTTCCTTTTTTGGATAGGATGCTAACGATCCCTCCATATAACACATCGCCCCGCTGGTATAGATGATGCACGAATTCAATACGTTCAACTTCGGTAGGAGCTATAGCCAAAACCTTGTCGGGTTTGCTAATGGCCACAAAATCAATTAGCACCAAGGGTTCGTAAAGTTCCAATTCTTTTTGGGGTGCATACAGCTTAAAGTACTTTCGGTGCTTATCCTTCCGAACCTTTACCAAGTAAGGTAACTCATTAAAATATTCTTCGAGTGTGGGTAATTGGATAAATTCATCTAGTACCAAGGTTTGGTCGGGGGTGCCATAAAATGCGTGCATTTTGCGAATTGAGGGTTCCGTATTTTGCTTGGGCAGCAAACCTAAATTCGTGTTTATTAAATAATTCAACAAAAGTTTATGAACAGTATTGGCCTCCTCTGCCGAAAAGGTCATAAGAGGTGGGTTTGCTACCAAACCACTGGGGGCAAAATCATTATCAACCCGAATAAGCATTCGTGCACTTGTGGTGTCGTTAACATTTATAAAGACATCATGTAAGCCGTACATGCTGGGCAGTTCAAAGCAAAACCTACCCCTTGTATCTGTAAGGGTTTCCACAAAATCGTTAGATCCTATAATTGAAAGATTTACGCGCTTGTTTGGCATGGGGGTGGTCGTTTTTTCATCCAATACTTGGCCAGTTAGGCAAATACCTTTTGATTGCGTCTCATAAGCTTGTAGCCCATGGTGATAGGCGAATTCTGGTTGAAATTCGGCCTCAACTAAGCAAACAGAGAGCGCTATTGAAGCACTTACACAAGCTATTGAATCGTGGACGCCAGTAAAATGAAAGCTTGCAGCACCTTCCTCACGTTTATTAAATAGAGTTTTGTTAATTTTTAATTCGGCCAACAGTTTATCATTCACTGGTTCTGATTGTTCAATGGCTAGGCCTTGCTTATTAGCCAGGGCTAATTGCGGTTTTTGGGCATTAATTACCCTAATAAGCACATATCCATAGTAATTTGGCCCTTTTGCCTCCAGATGCTTGGTGTAGGCTCTTAGTAAAAACATGCCCGATGAAACCGAGGCTGGAATTACCAAGTTGCCTTCGGTAAAGCCTTGTACGTCAATAGGATGTTTTTGGCTTACAATTCGTTGGCCATCCATAGCCACTAATTCAACAAACAGAACCTTCGAAAAAGCTGCAGGCGCATCTTCAAGCTTTAAACAGGTACACGAAAAGCCAATCTGTTCGCCCGCAATATACAGCCTACGATCGGCGCAAAGTATGACTTTTTCGGCAAGTTGAGGCTCGTCCTGCCCAAATCCCCATAAGGTTGAAAGGAGCAATGAACTCAGAGTTGCAAGAAGTAGCAGTATTTTATTTTTCATTTTGGCCAGAATTCAGGTTTAACATTTGTACCACCCAACAACAGGCAGTCAACACATTCGCCACTCATCAAGTTCATGGTAAACCCACCATTTATATTGCTTAAAAAATAGGCGGGATAATCGTCGGGGGTAAGTTCATCAAACCCTTGCATAAGGAAAATGGAGGAACACGGTTCCTGGTATTCGATTGGGAATTCAGGGATTGGCCCTACAAAAATCCTTTTTTGCTTAATCATCGATGCACCAAAAAATCCCAGAACCACTTTGCTAGGATCGGAAACACAGCTTAGGTTGCCTTTTATGGCAACGGGTTGCCTTTCGTATAATCCTTCGCCAATCGACTCATTTATACGTATCTGCTCCCAATAAGCAAAGGCTTCGTGGCTTAGCGATGATTGGAGGATTAGCAGACTATACATGTATTTAAGTTTTGATACCGTATTTTTTACAAAATGTAATGGCAATCCATGGTAAACGTTTTGGTTCAAGCCTTTTGTTGATAAGGTAAAAACCTGCTGTATTGGTTGTGTGCGCCAACATACAAACCTTGAATAATCGGGAGGTTCTACGTGATGAAGCATACCATCATAATACCACTCCAGCGGATAGACGGCATGGTATTCCCAGGTTTCAGCAAGCTGCCATCGATAGTAGGCGGCATCGCCCGTAGATCCTTTGTAATCAAGCATAAACTGCAAGCCTAAATCAAGCACTCCGGGTTTGCTGGTGGCTTGTGTCTTTGGCTGGTAATATACTGTATCAACATCGGGGCAGTTTAACAGGGTATCGGGGACAGAAACGATAATTTCACCTGATGGCAACACCACATTTACGTGAAAAGTGGCACCAACTACTAAATATTGCTTAGCAATAACAGTTTTGTAAATCCCGGGCTCCAACTCCTGGGTGTTAAAAACAAGCCCATCTCCGTTGATTACGCTTACTAAACAGCCCTCAACTGGCAGGAAGCCAGGATTTGCCAAAGGGCTGGTTTTAGAAACTGCTATGCTTTGTACAGTGTCGTAGTTATTTACGGTACCCAATAGTACATACTTTTCTTTTTCTGCCGTTTCCACATCGGGTGTGTAAGGCTTTATACACGAATACAGCAAGCCAAGCATCATTAAAAGTAAAAATATATTATTCCGATGCATAATTCCCAAATTTAAACAGCCATGAAACAGTAAAAAGAGGAACGCCGATAACTGAATATTGATAACCTCGTATCACACCATTTTCGTTTTTAAAATAAATGGAATATGGATTATCGCGGCCGGTAAGGTTGTACAAGCTGAAAACCACCGAGCTGTGCATAAGCTTGCGCTTTTTTAGATTGCCCTCAAGCGTTAACGAAATGTCGGCCCTAAAATAATCGGGAATCCGGTAAGCATTCCGGGTTGAATAATCGATATACGGAATCTCATTAACGTAATAAATACCAATAGGATAGGTTGTAGGTTTGCCTGTTTGGTAGCTTAAGATGCTCGAAAACGTTAAGCGGCGTGAAAGATGCCAGTTGGCAATGGCGTTAAAAACATGGGGAATATCAAAAGAAGCCGGATAGCTCTGGCCATCGTTAATCCTGAACCAAGGTTCGGTTCCATCAATTTTTACGCTTGCCTGCGACCAGGTATAGGATATCCAACCATCCACCTTGCCAGTTTTTCGTTTCAACATCAGTTCAATGCCCCATGATGTTAGATCGCCCTGTAGCACATTGGTTTCGGTTCTTGGTGTATTCAGAAAATCAGCACCATCCTTAAACTCGGTGTAATCGGCAACGTCTTTATAGTAGCCTTCAATTGATAATTCAAGGTTTTGACTGGGCACGCCTTTAAACCAGCCCAGCGAGTATTGTAAACTTGATGATGGTTTGATGTGGTAATCAGCCAGTTTCCATTGGGCATTGGGCGAAATGCTAACCGTATTGTTCAGCATAAAGATATTTTGGTGCATACGGTTTATAGCCAGTTTTATTGAACTGTTTTCACCTGTTTCGTAGTGGGCCGAAAACCTAAATTCGGGCTGAAAGTACCACTTAATCGGCTCATACGAACCAAATTGCAAGGTATCTAGTATGTAAGGCGAATCAATTGGCAATCCATCGGCATATGTATAAACGCTTGATGGCCCAAGTGGTGCATAATGCCCCAAACGAACTCCCAAGTTCAGGTGCAAACGCGGCAAGGGGTCGTAGGCGTCAGCCAAATAAAACACATTTTCCAATCCTTTTTCAGTTCCTAATTCAATGGGCTTTTTTAAGGATTGCAAACCAAATGGTTCTACCGTTCCACGCCTTAGCTGATACAATACTGCATCCCAGCCAAAGGCAAGGGTGTGTTTTTCGGTTAGGTTCTTCGTAAACTCCGCCCTAAGCTCGCTATGTGTTAATGTATAGCCATGTGCATAAGCCGATGAAGGAATCTGTTTATCTATCGTGTTATAATCATACTTTGCGCCAATTACAGAAAACGAGCCCCTGAAATCGGGTGTAAAATTATGGCCTATGGTTGTTGAGGCGCCTGTGTTACTGTAGGTGTATTCCGTCATTTCGGCCAGTTTAAACTTATCGTGGCTGTAATACGCAAAAACGGAAACTTGTGTTTTTTTTGCGTCATAGTTTATGGAAGCCGAAAAATCGTTGAACCCAGCTTGGCTGTCCCGAATCAGTGGATCATCTAATTTTTTCAACATCCAATCGCTGTAAGAGGAACGGCCACTAACCGAAAAAGTGCAAACATCTTTAAGTAAAGGCCCATCCACGGCCAAGCTTGCCGAGATGGGGCTTATGCTGCCGCGGGCGCCAAGGCGCTTCCGGTTGCCTTGTTTAGTCACCATATTGAACACCGAAGAGAGCCTACCGCCAAAATTCGCTGGGATGTAACCTTTGTAGATGGTGAAGTCTTGGATAACATCGGAGTTAAATGCCGGAAAAAACCCAAACAAATGAGAAGTATTATAAACGGGGACTTTATTAAGGTAAAAAGCATTTTGATCGGCGTTGCCGCCACGCACATTTATCCCGGCACTTCCTTCGCCAGCGCTCACAATGCCAGGTAACATTTGCGAAACCTTTAAAAGATTGCGTTCGCCCATTAAGGCAGGTATTTCTTTGATGCTTTTTACGGCCAGCTTTTCGAGTCCTGCATCCTTTAGTCGTACATTGTTTTGCTTATCGCCATAAACCGTAACCTCTTTCATTTGAATTACCGCCTTGCCAAGGTTAGCTGCGAAACTACCATCCGATAATACACCCAGCTGCACCTTTTTCCGCTCATATCCAAGGCATTCTATGCGGGCAGAAAACCTTCCAACTGCATGAATTAACGAAATATATCCGTTTTGGTCCGAGGCGCCACCCGATTTGGTTTCTTCGATAAACAATGTGGCCCCAATAATGGGTTCACCTGTTTCGCTATCGGTTATTCTACCTATTATTTTAGCTTTGCCTCCGGTATTTGCACCTTGCTTACCAATGTTAATCACTTCTAATGGATTGGTGTTTCTGCCTTTTAAATAGCGCTCTTCGCTTGCTGTTAGTGTTTTTAATGTTGTATCCTTTGCGACTGCAACCTCCTTAAGTGTTTTGTTTTCAAAATGATTGGATGGCAAAGCCATCTCACGTAGAATTACAATACCCGAATTCCATGAGGATGCATTGAAATTGGTAGTGGCCAATGCAAGATTGAGCACCTCCAAAGCTTCTAAACTATCAATATGAATGGTAACAGTATGATTTACAAACAATTGATTATCATAAAACACCTTAACGCCCGATTTGGCTGTAAGTTGCTGGCAGAACGCATCAAAAGGTAAATCCTTGCAATTCATGCTAATTGTTGTATTTTGGGCTATGCTATCAGTTAATTGGAACCAAAAAAGCAATTGAATGAAAATCACAACTTTAATCATCATGCTGCAGGGTGTTACAATAATCAATCAATGCTTCCAAAATAGGATCATCCGCCTTGCGTACCTTAATGTGATGTTCTTTTAGATACGCCTTTATTTTTGGTTGGAGCGTTTTGTCAAAGGCAGCCAAAAAGCCTTTATTGGTTCTGTAAGCCAATATTTTATCACCAGTTTTAATATAGCTGTTTCGCTTAAGCGGGCTAAAGGCATAAATTTTTGATGCCGATGAGGGGTTATCGAGGCGAAGTTCCTTTGAATAGTAGAAAAGCAGTTGAAATTTTCCGGTGCCTAATACTTGGTAAATCCGTTTGCTGCTATCGTTTTGCATTAGTAGGTTAAACAGCCTTCCTTCCAGAACAAAACATTTTAACCATGCTTGCGATTCGGTGAGTAGGCTTGTGCCACCAGCCGTATTTGTAAACTGAATGACGAGTTGCTGGTTAAACACATCGTAATTAAGCAAAACCCCATCAAAAGCAACTGTATCAATTACAACACTGCCACTTACAAAACCGTATTCAACAAAATACTGTGAGCCGATGGCTTGTGATGGCTTCTGGAAGTCATATATTTTACCATTAATCAACAGAGGATCAAGGCTATGTTGATTAAAGTTGGTGGTAGATTGGGGTTGAGCATGTACTGCTTTTACAACAAAAAGCAACAAGCACAGCCACTTAGGCATATTCATTATAAATAGTTTAACATGGAGCATTCCCTCCGGTACACTTCGGCTAAATTAATAGGTTTTTAAACATTGTTAAACTAAGTAGGCTGTTTTTCTTTCTTTCTGCAAAAAAAAGCCGGAACATATCCGGCTCTAAGTTATTTTGATGGCAAGTTATTCCATCAAGCCCCTTCCTGTCTTCACGATTGTTTTATCCTCTTTAAGCTCGGCCACCATTTTATCAAGCAGGCCGTTAATAAACTGGCTGCTTTTGGGGGTGCTGAAAATCTTTGCCAAATCAATATACTCATTCATGCTGACCTTAATGGGAATAGATGGAAATTGGGTTAACTCGGTCAAAGCTATTTGTATAATGAGTATATCCATGGTAGCTATACGGTCGAGTTCCCAGTTTTGAGCATGTTTGCTAACCATTTCATTAAACTTGGCTTTGTGGATGATGGTTTTTCTAAAGAGCATTTGCATAAACTCTTTGTCGTTTTCATCGCCAGGCAGCGAGCGGAGCAGCGGGGGCAAAGGCGTATATTCATCCGATATCTCGCGCCAATCGCGTAAAATCTTGTTCACGATATAGGCAGCAAAATAATAATCGTTCTCGGGGTAAATGCTATCTTCTTCACAAAGAATCTCGAGGTTACCATCCTCATCAGCATAGCGTTTGTAGAGTTTTTGTACTATTTCGCGGTCGGCATAGTTAATGGTATCTTCTTCGGTAAAGCTTGTGCGCGTAATTTTTAGGTTTTCGCTGTGTTGGTCGTTCGTCCAGAAGATGTTTTTCTCTTCATATATAAACTGAACAACGTTATTGTTTACTACCAGTTCATTAAAAAGATACACAACCAACTCTTTATCTTGTTTAAAACCAGTTACGGGTGCATTCATGTACTGCTGATACATGGTTGTTTCCTTTAATTGGTTGTAAATTTTGCGGATTAGGTTCTCTTGGTCGTTCCAATGGATTTTAAGGCTGTCAGCACGTTGTTGGAAGTCGCGGTTGCGTTTTATCTGGTAAATCAACGAGTTCTTTACAAAACGCAGGTTTGGGTTTAAATCCTCGGGCGTAGGGCGGTGTTTTAGTTTGCCTTCTTCCAGTCGTTGCGCTGCAAACTCGTTTAGCTCTATTAAAAAAGAGAGATGGTAAATGCAAAGGTCGTAGATTTTTTCGAGGCTCTGCAAGAGCTGCCTGTCAGCAACGTCAACTCGATCGTTTTCGGATTGGAAAAAAGCATACAATGCTTGTAAAACCTTAATTCTTAGATGTCTGCGTGTAAGCATGTAAAGGAACTATTTACGTGTAGAATGGGGAGCAAAGATAAAGTTTTCAACAATGCTCTTTTCACTTAGCCGTTGGCTGGGCTCCCTGGTTCTTCAAAACTATCTTTTAGAACACTTATTTACAACTAGTTATAATTATTAAAAAATTTACGTTTTTAGTTTAGCTATCCGATTTCGACACACCAGTAAAACAAGCGTATAGGGTGTAAATATTTAGTTTTCAATAAAATACTATAAAGGAAGGGTGAGAAAGCCTTTACGGGGAAGGATACGAGCTTTTTTTGTACTTTTGCAAGTCCGTTTCAAATAACAGGAAGCCACATGGGAAAGATTATTGCC
>CAZKHA010000023.1:7596-11711 GCA_964552325.1 uncultured Bacteroidales bacterium | reverse complement strand
TACTTTTGCAAGTCCGTTTCAAATAACAGGAAGCCACATGGGAAAGATTATTGCCATTGCAAATCAGAAAGGTGGAGTTGGCAAGACTACCACTGCGATAAATTTAGGAGCCAGCCTTGCCATCCTAGAATACAAGACCCTAATTGTGGATGGTGACCCCCAAGCCAATGCTACATCGGGCGTTGGTCATGATCCACGCAACATCAAAACAAGCATTTACGAATGTATAATTGACGATGTTGATCCACAAGGCATTATTTTAAAAACCACCACTCCAAACCTCGACCTCATTCCCGCTCATATTGATTTGGTAGGCGCTGAAATTGAAATGATTAATCTACCTAACCGCGAAAAAATGATGCGGAAAGTTCTTGCAAAGGTGAAGGAAGACTATGATTTCGTCATCATCGATTGTTCACCCTCGCTGGGCTTGATAACCGTAAACTCGCTTACTGCTGCCGATTCGGTAATTGTTCCGGTACAATGCGAATACTTTGCACTTGAAGGCCTAGGAAAACTGCTGAATACCATAAAAATAGTACAATCACGGCTAAATCCTGACCTGGATATCGAGGGCATCTTGCTTACCATGTACGACAACCGTTTACGTCTATCGCGCCAAGTGGTTGAAGAGGTAAAAACACATTTTCAGACCATTGTTTTTGAGACCATTATAACCCGCAACACCAAATTGAGCGAGGCTCCCAGCCATGGCGAATCCATCATAATGTTTGATGCATCAAGCCCTGGCGCCGTAAACTACTTAAACTTGGCCCGCGAAATTTTACAGAAAAACCAGCTTACCCGACATAAACCTCAACGAAAACCCAACGAACTAACGAATGAAAACTAAAAAGACCGCCTTGGGAAGAGGCCTGAGTGCCATATTAGAAAGCCCAGAAACGGACATCACCACCAAGGACATTTCCGGTGATTTTGTAGCAGGAGCCATTGCCGCCATCGACCTTACCAAAATTGAGGCAAACCCTTTTCAGCCTCGTACCGAATTTGATGAACAGAGCCTGAATGATCTGGCCACTTCAATCCGCGAGCAAGGTGTTATTCAACCTATTACTGTTAGGAAACTTGGTTATGACAACTACCAACTTATTTCAGGCGAGCGGCGTTTGCGTGCCGCCAAAATAGCCGGCCTTACAGAAATACCGGCCTACATCCGTGTGGCCGATGATGAGCAGATGCTTGAAATGGCGTTGATTGAGAATATTCAACGCGAAGACCTGAATGCCATCGAAATAGGGCTTAGCTACCAACGATTGATTGACGAAGTTGGGTTTTCGGCAACTGACCTTGCTGACCGACTTGGACAAAACCGTGCCACCATCACCAATTACATCCGTCTCCTTAAGCTTCCCCCCGAGGTTCAAATAGCGGTTCGCGACGAACAAATCACGATGGGCCACGCCCGTGCATTAATTACCATTCCCGAAACTGAAGACCAACTCAACATCCTAAAAGAAATCATCGAGAAAGACCTCTCGGTACGTGAAGTTGAGAACTGGATGCGCGAAATGAATCATCCCGCTTCCAAAAAAGAAAAGAAAGGTAGAGCCTTGCTGCCCGACGATTACACTACACAAAAACTGCTGCTTACCGAAAAACTCAAAGCAAAAGTTGAAATTAGTCGCAACGAAAAAGGCAAAGGCTCCATTGTCATCAACTTTAAGAACGACAGCGAGTTTAAGCGTATCCTGGAACGCATCCAATAAAACCTATGGTTTTAAATCGCAGGAATTTACAACACACCACGCTCATTGCCATCCTATTACTAGTGATGGCAATGCCTGTTTTACATGCCCAAGACACCCTTAAAGCTCCAATACCCCTGGCAAAATCGGATACGGCCAATGCCGTAAAAAAAGCGTTGAATCTTCAGCTAAAGCAAGCTGACTCAAGCATAATGAAGTTGCCTGCCCCTCCCAGCAGCACTCCACTAAAGCCACATTCTGCACACAAAGCCACGCTCTATTCGCTGTTCTTGCCCGGCCTGGGCCAAGCATACAACCATAAATACTGGAAAATCCCCATAGTTTATGCAGGTTTTGCAGCCACAGGCTACTTTGCCTTTTCCAACCAATCTTATTACCTAAAGTTCAGGGAAGCATATAATTACACTTTGGCCGGACGCCAAGACCCCATTGACAACGAATACGTGGGACGATACACCCTCGACCAATTAAAAAGCCAACGCGACCTCTACCGGCGCAACATGGAGTTCTCGTTTGTATTAGCTGGCTTGGTTTACATCCTCAATGTAATTGACGCCACGGTTGATGCTCATTTGTTTAACTACGACGTTAGCGATGACATCACTATCAAGCTATATCCAGGCATGAAACCCATCAACCATTTGCCCGCCACCAATGGGATTACCTTGTCGTTGAATTTTTAAGTATCAAACAGTTTGATAAGGCTTTAAGCTAATTGCAATCAAAATTTCATGAAATAGTAAGGATTGGTTAACTTTGTTGTAGAATGTTTGTTACTACAATTTACCCATAAACCAATCCATGATTTCTGTAAACCAAAGTCGCACACCCCGCCTGGTTGACTGCCCTCGCGATGCAATGCAAGGAATGCAAAGGTTTGTGCCCACTACCGAAAAAATCGCTTACTTAAACCGCTTACTCAGTGTGGGGTTTGACATTATCGACTTTGGAAGTTTTGTATCATCAATAGCCATTCCTCAGCTTAAAGACACTAATTTGGTTATTGACAAACTCGAAAAACATACTGATACCAAGCTTTTAGCTATTGTTGGGAACCTTCGTGGAGCTGAACATGCCCTTGTATTCGACAAGATTGATTACCTGGGGTTTCCATTTTCGATTTCCGACAGTTTTCTAAAATTAAACATACATTCTGATTTAAACAAAGCATTTGCGTTAACTTGCACATTGCTTGATAAATGCCAAGCTGCCAACAAGCAATTGGTTATTTATCTATCGATGGGTTTTGGCAATCCTTATGGCGACGATTGGAGTGTAAACCTTGTTTTGGATTGGGTAGATCGTTTGGTACGCAATGGCGCTACAGAAATAAACCTTTCTGATACAGTAGGCATTTCAACGCCAAGCAGGGTAAGCCAAGTATTTAGCCAAGCAATAACGAGTTTCCCTGAGGTAAGCTTTGGGTTTCACCTTCACACGACCGTACATGATTGGTACCCGCGGATAGATGCCGCCTGGAATGCCGGGTGCAACAGCTTCGATGCCGTACTTACGGGTCATGGAGGCTGCCCACTTAGTGGCCACAAATTAGTTGATAACTTGGGAATGAAGTCGTTAATTAGCTATTTTGATGGAAAGAACATTCCGCTATCCATTAACCGCGACAAATTGGATGATGCCTTTTATCATTCACCTTTGATATAACATCTTAAATAAATTAATACAGAACTATGCGAAAAGTAGTAGAAAATGCTAAAAAAGCCATTGCCGAAATTCCGGATGGTGCCAGCATTATGCTCGGAGGCTTTGGCCTCTGCGGCATACCCGAGAACTGCATTGATGCCTTGGTGGAGGCTGAGGTTACTGGGTTAACCTGCATCTCGAATAATGCCGGTATCGATAATGTAGGCTTGGGAAAACTCCTGAGGAACCATCAAATTAAAAAAATGATTTCGTCGTATGTTGGCGAAAATAAAGAATTTGAACGTCAATTGCTTAGTGGTGAGCTGGAAGTAGAATTGATACCCCAAGGCACACTGGCCGAACGAATAAGGGCTGGAGGCAACGGAATCCCCGCATTTTTTGTGCCTGCAGGCTTTGGTACCGAAGTACAGGGCGATAAAGAAATTAGGGAATTCAATGGCAAGATGCATGTGCTAGAACACGGAATGCGTGCCGATTATGCCATTGTAAAAGCCTGGAAAGGAGACACCAAAGGAAACCTAATCTACAGGCATACAGCCAATAACTTCAACAACATGATGGCCGCTGCCGGAGTTATAACCATTGCCGAAGTAGAGGAACTAGTACCCGCCGGCCAACTCGATCCCAATCAAATACATACACCCGGCATCTTTATTCAAAAAATCTTCCAAGGTAGCAACTACCAAAAACAGATTGAATTTGTTACAACGAAAGATTGATGTG
>CAZKHA010000023.1:0-7496 GCA_964552325.1 uncultured Bacteroidales bacterium | reverse complement strand
TCACTAGCACACTAGCACATTAACTCACTAGCACACTAGCACATTAACTCATTAGGACACTAGCACACTAGCTCATTAACTCATTAGCACATTAATAACACCATGGCACTCGATAAAAACGGAATTGCTAAACGTATAGCACAAGAATTAAAAGACGGCTACTATGTAAACCTTGGGATTGGTATCCCCACATTGGTAGCAAATTACATTCCCGAGGGAATGGATGTAACATTGCACTCTGAAAATGGATTGCTGGGCATTGGGCCCTTCCCAACCAAAGACAAAGTGGACCCTGACCTCATTAATGCCGGCAAACAAACGGTGACCTATGTTGATGGGGCTTCATTTTTCGACTCGGCCGAAAGCTTTGGCATGATACGCGGAGGACATATTGACCTTACCGTGCTTGGCGCTTTTGAAGTTACCGAAACAGGCGATATTGCCAGTTGGAAAGTGCCCGGTAAACTGGTAAAAGGCATGGGCGGTGCCATGGATTTGGTGGCTGCAGCCAAAAACATTATTGTGGCCATGCAGCATACCGATCGCGAAGGCAACTCAAAACTCCTTAAAAAATGCACACTGCCCTTAACGGGCGTAAACTGCGTAAAGAAAATCGTGACCGATTTAGCGGTTATTCAGGTAACCCCTGCCGGCTTTAAACTACTTGAACGTGCACCCGGCGTAAGCGTCGAAGAAATTAAAAAAGCCACCGAAGGCACACTCCTAATCGAAGGCGAAATACCTGAAATGCAATTATAAACCCAATATGTTGGCAATATGGACTACCCTAAAAAAGTAAAAATTGGCGACATCACAGTACGTGATGGGTTCCAGCACGAAGAAAAGTTTATACCCACCGAAGCCAAGATTTGGGTCCTGGAACAGTCGATACTTGCTGGTTTTAAACACCTTGAAGTTACCAACTTTGGCAATCCGAAAGGCATGCCCCAATTTAAGGATGCCGAAGAAGTGTTTAAGGGCATAAGGGCCAGCAAACTGGTGAAACACCTGCTTGCGGAGGTGAAACTTACTGCTGTCACCATACGCGAAAAGGCCATCGAGCGCGCCATCGAAGCCCACAACGAGGGCTGGGGCCCTGATCGCATTCTGGTTATGGTATCGACCAGCGAGTCGCACCATCGGAAAAACTCAGGACTGTCGCTAGACGAATACTGGAAGATGTGTGAAGAATGGATACCAAAAGCCCGTGCTGCCGGAATGAAAGTAAACGGAACGGTATCAACCATTTGGGGTTGCCCCATCGAAGGCCCTACCAAGATGGAAAAAGCGGTGGAGTTTGCCCAACGCTGGCTCGACATAGGTGCTACCGATGTTGAACATGCCGACCACGACGGCTCAGCCTCACCAGATCGCGTTTACCGCTACTTTAGCATGTTGCTCAAGCATTTTGGCGATCCTTCAAAGCACATCGTTCACTTCCACACCACCCGCGGTTGGGGCTTGGCCAATGTATTGGCTGCATTACAGACCGGCATGACCAATTACGAATCGTCGATGGGAGGCATTGGCGGACAACCCGCTAACTTTGTTGATGGCGTTCCCGTGTCGGGCACCGGAGCTTATTACTACCGCGACCCAAGTCTTACCGGTTTGGTAAACACCGAAGACATGGTGGTGATGATGGACGAAATGGGTATTGATACCGGCATTGATGTGGATAAACTCCTGGAATTGGGCAACATGGTCGAACGCATTGTGGGCCGCCGCCTAAGGTCGGAGTCGATAAAAAACGGACGAATCCCCAAAAGCCTCACGCAACGGATGTGAGGATGAGGTAATTTGAAGCTAGCCTGCCCTAAGAATTCGTGGTAGAAAAGGTTGCCCTAAGCACTTAAGCTGAGCGCCCGCACGTAGCATGTTGAAGAGTGCAGAAATGTACTGAATGATGAATATGTTGAAGTGCGTCCAAAATCTTGCCTATTTGGAACGCAGATACTTGCTGCGCGTTCTTATGGAGTGCGTAATTTTCTGACGGTTTTTGCAAGCTGCACCATAGTGGCTACTAGTGGTTTGACCCTTATGAATAGCTAGTAAAAAGGATTTGCTAAACAGATAATTGACTCGTCGCCATTATTTGTGGGTATTTATTGGCTCTTCGCCGTATTTAGAGGGTAAATATTAATTCATCGGGATGGATAACATTCAAATTTTCACGATTGCACTGGGGCATAAAAAAAGACCACTTTTTTAAAACGCTCACATTCACAGTAGGGTTTGCACATTCTTAAGAGCTCAAACCGTACCCAAAACGATAGTATTGCCGAATAAGGTTTGTAACGAGCTAACCAAATTGGTGTAAATAGGCCAGCTAACACGAATGCTACTAAATTATAAGGCTATTCGGCAAATGGGTGGGTGTGGGTTGCTTTGGCTTTTTTCGATGGCCAATTGCATATTACATCATTTTCTACACTGGTCTGATTGGTAAGGTAAACAACACTTTGCTACCTTGGCCAATGCTGCTTTCAACCTTTAACTCACCTCCACAAAGTCTTACTAATTCTTGGCACAACAATAACCCAAGCCCAGTTGAAGGTTCACCGGCTGTACCTTTACGGCCGCTTGTACCATTTAAGCTAAACAAATTTGCCAAAAGTTCTTCATCCATTCCAATCCCCGTGTCTAAAACACTTACCTCTAACATATTGACATCCACTTGCTTTAAATCCACCTTCACCTCACAACCTATAGTTGAAAATTTTATACCATTGGTTATGAGATTGCGCAAAACAGTATGCACCATATTGGTATCGGCATAGGCTTGATAATTGTCAAGTTTATTAAAACACAGGGTAATTTGCTTGTTTTGAGCGGATGGCTGTAACAAATCGATGGTAGCATGAATTAACTGATTAAGGTTGAACTCCTTTTTTTGAGCAACAACCCTATTTTGTTGAAGCATTGACCATTCAAGCAGATTCTCGAGCAGGGCATATACATTATTTGCCGATTTACGCATCATCTGCAATATCTTAAGTATTTCGCTTTTAGGCAGGGTTTCAAAATCGTCGGTTAAAAGTTCGGTAAACCCCAAAAACGAGTTGAATGGGCTGCGTAAATCATGAGCAATAATTGAAAAAAACTTATCTTTTTCGGCAACCAACTTAATCAATTCTTCATTTTTTCGGCTTATTTCAAGTTCAATTTCTACGGTTTCTTGTATATTTTCTATTATCCCCGATAAAATGAGCGGTTTGTTAAAAGCATCATTGCCAATTACCTTGCCTTTAATGGCGACCCAAGTAAGCGAACCATCGGGTTTTTGGATCCTGCAACGCACAACTGCCAAGCTATTTGTATTAGCTTCAAAACGTATGATCTGCTTTAACAAATCATCGCGGTCTTGATGGTAAATCAATTGCATCCATTTATCCTTTGGTAAGTTCTTAAACAAGTGTGGTTGCTGACCTGAAATTTCAACCAATGCTTCAGAGCCTATTGCAGTAAGCTCAAATGTGCTTAAATTGAGTTCCCACACCACTGTTGAAGAAGCAGTTAATGCAATATCAAGTAATTGTTGCCGCTTATACACTTCATTTTCAAGGGCCTTTCGTTGGGTTATATCCCCAAAAATTACCGCAAACTGCCCAGGTGCATTTTGATAGGCGAAAATCTCAAAATACTTTTGTAAATGTGTTGAAAAATCTTCAAAGGAAGTAGGTTGACCTGTTAAAGCCACCCTCCCGTACCTAGCTACCCAACTAGGATCAAAATCTTTAAAAATTTCTCTAGCTGTTTTACCTATTACTTCCTTTTTTTTCAAACCCGTAATTACCTCAAAAGCATCGTTTATTTCAAGAAATTCATAATCAATTGGTTGATCGAAATCATCAAGAATAATCCTATGCAGGGCCAGCCCTTGCGACATTCGTGAAACCAAGCCATTATATTTTGATTCGCTTAGTTCAAGTTCTTTCCTGGTTTTATAAATACTGGTATTATCCACAATAGCAAGCCTAATTTCTTTGCGATCTTGGTCGTGAACAAGCCTGCCGTAAATAAAGGCAATTAATATTGCGCCAAACTCATTTGTCATTTTAACCTCAACTGGCAAAGGATCCTTCATTTGAAGCAAATCCTTCCAAAAATGGTAAAACGTATCTTGTGATTCAAAGGCTAATAGCTTTCTGAAATCTCTTTTGGCCTCGCAGTCTGATGTTATTCCAACTATTTTTTGAAGCGTTCGGTTGCACTCAATAATTTCAAAATCCTCATCCAGAATTAAATACCCCACGGGCGCTTCTTGAAACAAATCCTGAAATTCATCGTGCGACTTTTGTAAATCAACCTGTATCCTCTTCAGCTCATCATTCTGAAATTCAAGTTCGTATTGATAAATCTTTAATTCTTCTATTAATTCATCATACGATTCGGCTATGGGTGTATCATTAAAGCTGGCTTTTGCTAACGCCCGCTCAATCATCTTGTTAATATCTTCTTTCCGCTTTGAGTCCATTGAAATAAGTTTATTTGTTACTGATATGGAATCGTTGTTCCATAAGCTTCGACTCGCTAAGGTCAAGTACTAGGCCTATAACCTTGAGCGGTTTGCCGTTTATATCGCGCTCAACTACACCTCCTTTATCATAATACCACTTATATCCTCCATCCTTTTTCATAATACGGTATGCAACTTCATAAGTAGGAGCATTTCCTTCGAGGTGATCGCGCATATTTTTCATGGTGAGTTCGTAATCATCAGGATGGATAAGCTTGCATATTTCATACACATTCGAAGGAAATTCTTCGGGAGTATAACCTAGCATGGTGGCTTTCTTTTCGTGCATCAGCACATTTCCTGTTTTTATGTCCCATTCCCACCATGCCATATTGCCCATTTCAAGCGAGGAATGCAACCTTTCGGTTGTTTTTTGTAAAGTAATTCTTTCTTGCTTTAAGTTAGAAATATTTACCATGGTTACCAAAATACCATCTACAGCTTGAAAATCAGTTCTATAAGGAACAATTCGAGCCAAATACAACATTCCATTTGCATGTGAAACTTCTTTTTCGATGGGCTGCAGGTTTTCTTGCACGGTATAAATATCCTGCAAAAATTCAGCATACAAATGCGATGTAGCTATGTGATGGATAGGCCTACCGATATCAAGGTCGAGGATGTTCCCAATTTTTGAGAAGGTTGAAGTAAACTTTCGGATGCAGAGTTTACGATCTAAGTACAATGCACCTATTTCTGTATTATTCAACAAGTTAGTAACATCATTGTTTAGTTGAATCAATTCTTCAATTTTGCTTTGGTATTCTGAATTTACGGTATAAAGTTCTTCGTTTACTGATTGCAACTCTTCGTTGGTGCTTTGAAGTTCTTCGTTGGAGGCAATAAGCTCTTCGTTGGATGCCTGAAGTTCTTCATTTGAGGTTTCGAGTTCTTCGACGGTGGCTTGTAAGTTTTCTTTGGCAAATTGCAGTTCATTTTGCAATTCAACAACCCTATCATGGTATTGACTCTCATAATCAACTACCCCGCTTAGCTTGGGTTCTGTGACTCCGGCAGGAATTTCGCTAAACGACACTAAGTATAAGGTTCCCTCGTCATCCTGTTGCAACATCCATCCTTCGATGTTGATTTTAACCGTACTGGAATTCCTTTTAATATGCACATTCTCAAAAACAACCCGGTCTCCTGCCTTCTTTACCCGCCTATAAATGTTGCTAATTATGGCCGCAATTTCAGGTGAAACCATGTTGGTAAGGTTTTGGTTAAACTTACCTGATTTTACTTGGATGTAGGGATTAATATCATTAATTACCTGAATAACACTCATTTGATCATCCAACAACACGGAAGGAGGAAGCAAAAGATCAAAAATCTTTTCGTTTATTTGTTCACGTTTGGGGGTTTTGCGCGAAAAGTACTTTTTTCCAAGGGTTTCTTTGCTTGAAAGTGTTTCAGAAAAGCTGTAGTCTTGGGGTTGGATATTGGCGTTAAAGCCAGCTTTTTTTTGATATATTTTGTGTTTTGCACTTAGAATATTAAACGCCTCGGAATGTGAGCCCAGTGTTTCGCTGCTTCCCATAAACAAAAAACCACCTGCTTTCAAAGCCATGTAAAACGTTGACAGAACGCGCGATTGGCTATCAGGCTTGAGGTATATAAACAGGTTGCGGCACACAATCATATTAAGCTTAGAGAAAGGAGGGTCTTTAAACACATTGTGTGTGGCAAAAATCACCATCTTTCGAATAGTCTCATTTACCTGATATCCAGAATCCTTTTTGACAAAGTACTTATGTATTAAAGGAAGCTCTATATCGCTAACGATACTTTCGGGATAAATACCTTGCCCGGCAAGTTCGAGGGAACGCTTGTCAATGTCGGTGGCAAAAATCTTTACTTCGTTATCCAACCTTTTTTCATCAAGATACTCCCTAAGTATCATAGCCAGGGAATATACTTCCTCACCAGTTGAACATCCCGCTGACCAAATTCGTATCGGTTGTTTGTTATTTTCCACAAGCTTTGGAAGCAAGCTATCCTTCACGATGGAGAAGGCCGCTTCGTCCCTAAAAAACCTTGTAACACCAATGAGCAATTCCCTGTAAAGGATATCCTTTTCTTTGCCCGATTCGTTCAAGAATTTCAAATAATCATCCAGGCGTTCAAAACGGTTGATACTCAACCTACGTTCGAGCCTTCGTATGATGGTGTTTTCTTTGTAGTAAGAGAAGTCAATGCCGCAATAATCCCTGAGGATCATCATGATTTTGGTTAAACTGTCTTCATCGCCCGTAAGCACTGTGCCCGTATCTTTGGCTTGCCCAACAAAAGGATGTTTTATGTAGTTTACAAGTTCTTCGGGCATTTTACCCGGAGGCAGAATGTAATCAACAAGCCCTGTTGAGATCGTACTACGGGGCATTCCATCGAATTTGGCCGTGGTTTCTTCTTGTGCCATTACCATACCGCCGGCTTCCTTTATTGCTCGTGTGCCCAAAGTTCCATCGCTACCTGTACCCGATAAAACGATTCCAATGGCGTTTTTTCCTAAATCGTTTGCCAACGACCTGAAAAATATATCGATTGGCAAGATTAACCCACTTCGTGCGCCCTGATCTTCAAGCAGCAGCTTACCATGAAAGATGGTGAGGTTTTTGCGGGGTGGTATCAAATAAACCGTATCTGCCTCTACTAGCATATTATCCAAAGCTTTGCGTATGGGTAGCTTGGTATATCGGGCCAATAATTCATCCATTAAGCTCTTATAATCGGGCGACAAATGCTGTATAACCACAAACCCAATTCCACTATCGAGCGGAACGGCTTTAAAAAACTCTTGCAAAGCTTCGAGGCCTCCGGCCGATGCGCCTATTGCGGCAATATAATTTGCTCTTTTTAAAGCACTTACTACTTCGTTTTCTTTCTTTTTCATATTCCAAGAAAATTTGTGCGTAGTGGAAATTTAAACGAAAAACTACAAATATTTTTGAACCATTTCAAGAATCTGTTCCTTGCT
>CAZKHA010000022.1:0-34093 GCA_964552325.1 uncultured Bacteroidales bacterium | reverse complement strand
GTAACAATGCCGGAGGTTTTTACAACCATCTACTATTTTGGGCTATAATGTCTCCAAATGCCGGAGGAATGCCAACGGGTAACCTTTTAGACGCTATTAACAATGAAATGGGTGGTTTTGAAAAGTTTAAAGAAGCTTTTTCATCCGCAGCAAAAAAGCAGTTTGGAAGCGGTTGGGCTTGGTTATCGGTTGACCAAAATGGAAATTTAGTTGTTTCATCAACACCTAACCAAGACAATCCATTAATGAGTATAGCAGAAAAAAGAGGTATCCCAATTTTGGCTTTAGATGTTTGGGAACATGCTTATTACCTGAACTATCAGAACAAACGCGCTGATTATGTTGATGCTTTTTGGAATGTGATAAACTGGAACGAAGTTGCCAAAAGGTATGAAGAGGCCCAAAAAGTCATAAGGTAATTAATTGGAATGATGTCTTTTAGCTTAAATTGTATTTTTTATTTGAGCCAAATGCAATATTGGACTGTTTCAATCGTAACTTTGCAATAACCTATAAAACTTAAAGCCATGTCAAAAGAGAAAATCCATGTTAAGGAGAATAAAAAGGAGCCTACCAAATCGCTGAAAGAAAAGCGGGATGCCAAAAAAGAGAAGAAAGAAGCGAAAAAGAAAGCATAATAGCTTAATTTTTTGGTGATTATGTACTACCTAAGCTGGCTCTAAGCCGGCTTTTTTGTTTTTAGTCTAATGTTTCTATAATGAAACGTGGTAAATTTCATAAAAAAAGGCCGGTGCACTCTAAACACCGGCCTCAAACAACAAACAACAAACAACAAACAAACAATTAACAACAAACTAGAAACAACTAACCCTAATTAACGAACTAGCATAACAGTGCCTTTATATAATTCTTTATCATTGAACATATCGCGTAGAGAGATAACCCAAATGTAAACCCCAACCGGTGATTCTGAACCTTTGTAGGTGCCATCCCATCCTTCGTAAGGGTCGGTACTTTCGTAAATTAGTTCACCCCATTTGCTAAATATTTGGAATGTAAAGGTTTTATCTAGAAAATAACGTCCTTTGGGCATAAAGATATTGTTCTTGTTATCTTGATTAGGAGTGAAGGCTGATGGCATAAAAAAGGTAAGTTCAGGGTATATCCTAATTGATTGCTTTAAGGTATCAGAACAACCATTATAGTCGGTAACTATTTGGTGTACTTGATAATATCCCGTATCAGAAAAGATATGAGTTGGATTAGCCGTCAGGGTATCGCTGCCATCGTCAAAAAGCCATTGTATGGTGTTAATGGAGGAACCATTGCCTTCTGATAAATCGAAGAAACGGATTTGTGCATCCAACACACTTGCGCTATCGGGATCGAAAGAGTAATTTGCGTAAGGTAAAGCGTTAACTATCAGGTTTATACTATCTGAGTTTTCGCAACCGGTTTCAGCTATGGTTTTTAGCACAATTTCATAATTACCTGGATAGTAAATATGGCTGATGGTATCTGAATTGTTGCTGATGAATTCCCCATCGCCAAAATCCCAAGCGTAATTAACATTTGAACTACCAGAGGTGTCGCGTAAAATTAATTGTGCCATATCACTGCAAATGTGATGGCTAGGCAAGGCAAGTTGAACTTTTTGCAGTGGATAGACTTTCATGTTCTTTACAATAGTATCGGTACATCCAAAATTAGAAAGCGCGATTAACTGGATAGGATAAGAGAGGGTGTCATCAAAAACATGTGCTGGGTTTTGCTCAAAAGTGGTGTCACCATCACCAAAATCCCATTTCCAACCAACTAATACTGATTGCTCTAGTATAGTAGCATCAGTAAAATGAACAGGTTTGTTAGAACAGGTAGCAGAATTGACGAAATCGGCCTGCGGTGTCTCGTTTACAATTAAGTTATAAGTTGCTGTATCTGTTTGTGTTAAACTGCCTGATACGGCGGTTATAACCAATGAAACCGAATATGAGCCTGTAAGTTGATAGGTGTGGTTTATTGAATCGCGCCGGGTGTCGTATTGAGCGGTTTGCCCATCACCAAAATCCCACCACCAACCAACAATGTTAACCGATTCACTACCCGTTGATGTCATGTCTTTAAAATACATTTCTTGGTCGTGGCAGGCTATTTCGAGAGGTATAAATGAGGCTGTAAGACATTCGTTGCGAACAACTACTTGCTCAAGAGAGTCGGAGCATCCGTTTGAATTTGTAACAATAAGCTTGGCTTGATACGTTTGACCATTCAATTGGTATAAATGGGCAACATTTGGTAATCCTGGTTCATTTATTAAGGTATCGGTTCCATCACCAAAGTACCAATGCCACGAACTTATTGATCCACTCTTGGGTATTGAACTATCAACAAAATAGGTAGAATCGTTACAACCCGCTTCTTCTGCAATAAAATGTGGCTCAGGTAATTGAAGAATTTGTATGGGTTTAATTACCATTGCCTCGCATCCAAATTGGTTGGTAGCGATAAGTTGGGTATAAAAGAGTCCATCGCTTGCAAAAATATGTTCTGGGTTGAGAAGGCTTGAATTTTCGCCATCACCAAAAGCCCAGCTAACTGAGGTAATACTATCTTGAGCAGAATGGATTACCATAGGATTAAATAAAGTTGGATTGCCAAAACAAGTCGATTGGTGTTCAAAATCAACTGTAAATCCCTTATTTATGAAAATGGTGTCAAAAATGGTATCCCGGCAGCCATGAATGTCTTCGATCGAAAGCATTACAGTGTATGAAGTATCTGTTGCCGTATAAAAATGATAGGGATCTGGCAGGTTTGATGTGTATCCACCCGGATAATCAAAATTCCACAACCAATTGGTTAAAGATGCATTAACCCCATACGATGTATCATTAAAATAAATTAGCCCTGGCGTGCATGCGCTATCACTAAACGAGAAGCCTGCAACGGGTAAGGGATATATTTGGAACATATGGTTAACAGAATCAACGCATCCATTTGAGTCAGAAACTATTAAGGTAGCCGTAAAAATTCCTTGTTGTGTATAGATATGGGCAATATCCGGATTGGCTGGTGCGAATATAGTAGTATCGCTTCCATCCCCAAAAATCCATGTCCACGACTCCAACGCACCATCTGTAGCTATCGAAGTATTATCGAAATGAATGGCTGTATTTTGGCAAGTAGCTGGCGTAAAGGTAAATGCTGGAATAGGCAAAGAGTCAACTTTTGCATTCATGTAAATTTCTGTTGAACAGCCATTCGTGTCACCAACCAATAACATTACCTCAAAAGTACCAGCATGTGTGTATAAATGAGTTGGATTTTGTAGTGTGGAAGTGTCTTGCAAACCCGATAGTGGATCGCCAAAAGTCCAGTACCATGTATTGGCTTGGCCACCGGGAACCATCGTTAAATCAGTGAAATGTGTACTATCACCAAAGCAAACCGTATCAGAAATGAAATCGGCGAGCGGCAGTTCAAAAACATGTACAACTTTAATAAGTGTGTCAGAACATCCATTGCTATTGCTGCAAATTAGTGAAACACTAAATTCGCCCGGATAGGTGTAATAGTGAGTTGGGTTCTGTAGGTTTGAATAGGTTGTGTCGCCAAAATCCCATGCCCAGCCTGTAATGAAGCTTGCAGTTGGGGTTGTTGATGAATTATCAAAATATGTAACGCTTCCAAAACAAACATTTTCAGCATCAAAGCTGGCAACTGGCGGACCAAAAACTTGTACTGGTAGTGTTTTTGAGCTACTGCAACCATCTGAAGAAGTGGTTGTTAATGTTACATTAAAGGAAGTTGTGCCAGTGCTTGCAAAAATATGGTATGGGTTCTGTAAACTTGAGGTTGTGCCATCACCAAAATCCCAAGCCCAAGTGACTATGTTTGAGCCACCTGGCACATACGATAAATCGGTAAAGAAAATCGTGTCATTGGCACAGGCTGTAGTATAGGTGAAATTGGTTACTGGCAAGGCTTGGATTTCAACTGTATCCATTGTCTGTGAAATACAGCCATTTGGATCTTCAACAATTAAGGTTACATAATAAGTTCCAGAAGTGTCATAAACATGTGTTGGGTTTACAAGGTGTGAAGTATCGCTGCTTCCCGAGGTCGGTTCGCCGAAATACCAGGTGTAAAGGGTTTGACTGGTTTGACCCGTGGTTTGGTTTACAAAATGAACAGTATCGTTATTGCAGTGGATGCTTGCAGTGGTTGTGAACGCTACGTTGGGTAATTCATTTACAATTACTTGGTGTGTTGTTGATCCGGAGCAACCGCTGGCATCGGTGGTGGTTAAAGTTACATTATATTGTGCAGCACTGCCATAAACATGCACGGGGTTTTGGATGCCCGAAAGGGTGGCACCATCACCAAAAGCCCAATGCCAGCTCGATAGTGGGCTGCCTTGAGGTTGGCTTAAATCGGTAAATAGGGTAGGAGACCCTAAGCAAGCTGGGTCAGCTATAAAATCAGCTATTGGTCCAGGGTTAATAAACAAGGTTTTTTGGCTCTGCGACTCACATCCGTTTGAATTCGTAACTACCAGCTGAACCGTGTAATTCCCTGAACTTAAGTAAGTGTGAACAGGGTTTTGTGCACTCGATGAGTTTCCATCACCAAAATCCCATGCATAGGAACCAATGTTACCAGTATTTCCGGATGAAGTATTGGTAAAGGTTATGGGAAGCCCTAAACAAGTGGTATCTGGAGCTGTGAATGCAGAAACAGGTGAGGCGTTTACCTTAACGGGTTTTTGTATATAATTTGAACACTGATCTGAATTGGTTATGATGAGGGTTACAAAATAGGTTCCAGGTTCTGAATAAACGTGAACAGGGTTAGGACCTAAACCCGTGGAGCCATCATCAAAATTCCAATTGTAAGCAATTATATTCGGTTGAGAGCTACTAGCGATAAAATGTGTTGTATCGCCCGAACAAGCAGTGTCGAAGATGAAATCGGGTTGCGGGAAAGGATCGTAAAGCACATTGTTTGTTATTGTGTCTTTGCAGCCATAGGAATTGGTTACAATCAACTGTACATCATAGGTGCCTGGCAATGTGAAGTAATGCCAAGGATTTTCTTGTGTTGAAGTATTGTAAATACCGCTACCAGCATCGTCGAAATTCCATAGCCAAGTGCTTATGTTGGTACCTCCTCCTGATGTGCTTACAAAATAGGTTGTATCACAGTTTTGAATGTTCCAAGTAAAGTTGGCAATAGGCTTACCATAAACTGTTACCGCCATTAAGGTATCGTCTGAACAACCATTTACATCGGTTATGCTTAAACTTACTTGATAATTGCCTGCAAATTCGTACGTGTGTATTGGATTTTGCAGGTTTGAAGTGTTGCCATCGCCAAAATCCCATACCCATGCTGCAATAGAAACATTACCAGCGCTATAAGAGGCATCGGTAAAATGAGTCGCATTACCTTTGCAGGGTGTATCAAAGGTAAAATCAGCAGTTGGTTTGGGTAGTACATACACAACTTTGGTTTTTGAAGCTTGGCAACCTTGTACGTTTGAAACGGATAGGATTACGGAATAATTGCCCGCGAATGTATAGAGGTTCGATGGGTTTTTGAGGCTTGATGTATTCCCATCTCCAAACTGCCAGAACCAGTTTGTTATTGGGGTGCCATTGCTAACTGTTTGATCAGTAAATAATGTGTTATTGCCATTGCAGGCTACACTTGATTCAAATTCAACGGTTGGTATAATTATTTCCAGTGTTTGATAGGTAGTATCACTGCATCCAGTTGCCGAATAGCTGATGAGTGTAATGGTATAAATACCAGCTTGATAGTAAATGTGTTGGGGGTTTTTTAAATTCGATACATTCTGGAATCCAGAAGATTGATCCCCAAAATTCCATAGCCAGCTAGTTACAAGCGTATCCATGCATATGGATAAATCGTTGAATTGAATTTGGTTACAGTTTGTTATGGAATAGCTGAAATTTGCAATTGGCTGACTGAATATTTTTACTGGTTTTATGCTTGTTGAAGTGCAGCCATTTAGATCGGTAACAGCTAAGCTTACATTGTAAGTGCTTGCTAATGTGTAAGTATGCACAGGATTTGGCAAAGTGCTGAAATTTCCATCCCCAAAATCCCATAAGCGGTTTTGAATGGGTGCCGCATAAGTTGTGCCCGAAATATCGGTAAATTGAGTTTCAAAACCAATACATGTTTCTGGTGTGAACGTAAAATTAGCTGTTGGCCCAGTGCCGATAGTAACGGTTTTTGTTTTTGTTGCAACACAGCCTGTGTTGGTAGTAATAAAAAGGGTTGTAATGTAACTCCCGGAATTTGAGTAGGTATGAGTTGGGTTTTGCTGTGTGGAGGTTGTCCCATCGCCAAAATCCCAGGCCCAGTTTACAATGTTGGCCCCAAACGGATTCGAAACATCGGTAAATTGAACCGGAATGCCGGGGCAAGGGGTGTTGTTGTTAGTTGTAAAATCGGCAACAGGTAGTGTAACCTCAATTAGCTTACTGTATTCCGAAGAACATCCAAAAGCATTAACTACCACAAGTTCTGAATCAAAAGTGCCAGATGTGCTGAATTCATGGACTGGGTTTTGTGCATTTGACTGATTAGCTGAACCACTACCCGCATCGCCAAAGTTCCAATACCAAAGCGCTATCGTTGTATCAGGGTCATACGATTGATCGGTAAACTGGTATGTTTTACATGTGGTTGGTGTATTTGTAAAACTTACAATTGGCAACGAGCCTATATGAACAATTTTTTGGGTACTTCCTATGCAATTAGTTGGTGTTGTTATTGTTAGGCTTACAACGTAATCGCCGGCAACGGCATAATAATGTGAAGGGTTCACTAACGAAGAACTTCCTCCATCACCAAAATTCCATGCATAACTGGCATTGCCATTACCACCAGCAAACGAGCTTAAGTTAATAAAATAGGTTGTGTCGCCTTGGCAGTTAGGTTCAGAAAAGGTAAAATCGGCCGTTGGGGCTACCAATACATTCACTGGTTTTGAAACTGTTGCAACACAGTTGTTGCTATTGGTGACCGTTAGCGTTGCCGTATAATTTCCTGCAACAAGGTAGTTATGCGAAGGGTATTGGAGCGTTGAAGATTGTCCATCGCCAAAATCCCAATACCATGAAGTAATGACTGAACCTGTGGAATAGGATAAGTTATTGAAAAAGCTTGGCTGGCCTGCGCAGCTTGTATTTACTTCAAAATTTGCCACAGGCGAGGGGATAATTTGGATAGGTTGTGTGGAGGCGTTAGAACAGCCGTTTTCATTTGTTACTTGTAAGGTAACTTGGTAGGTTCCTTGAATTTGATATAAATGTGAAGGGTTTTGAAGTGTGGAATAATTTGCAGCACCAGAAGTCAGGTCTCCAAAATTCCAGTTCCATGTGTTGATTGTAGAACCAGCTCCATTAGAGTAATCCGTAAAATAAGCCATTTGACCTTCGCAAGCTTCATTAAATTGGAATAAGGCGGTTGGCAAAGCATGTACAACTGCCAGCCCGTTGTGGGTGTCAATACATCCGTTTGCATCTGTAACGGCTAAGGTAACTGTGTACTGCCCACCCACAGCGTATTTATGGGAAGGATTTTGAAGGTTTGAGGAACCTCCGTCACCAAAATCCCATTGCCAGCTAAGGATTGGGCTTACGCTTGGCATCGACAAATCAACAAACCAAGTAGTATCGCCAAAACAAGTTTGGGTTACTGTAAAACTAGATACTGGCGGTTGATTTACTGCAATTTGTTTGGAAATCTGGCTTGTGCAACCATGGTTTGTAGTTATTAATAAAGTTGCTAGGTAAATACCTCCTGTTGGATACGTATGGGTTGGATTTTGCAGTGTAGAGCTATTATTCGCCCCCGAGCCAAGGTCCCCAAAATTCCAGTCCCACTGGTTTACAAGGCTGCCATTTCCATTTGAGGTATCCGAAAATACAGTCGGGGTTGATTGGCAGGCATTGGTAAACTCGAAACCTGCGGTAGGAAGTGGGTAAGCACTAACCAATTCACTGCTTTGGGCTGTACAGCCATTATTATCAGTAACTTGTAGGCTAACTGTATATTCGCCTGCCAATGAAAAAAGATGGGTTGGGTTCTGTTGATTGCTTGTAGAACCATCTCCAAAATTCCACGCCCAAGTATTTGGAATGCCGGTGATACTGTAGGATAAATCAGTAAAACTAGTTACTTCGCCCATACAATCTTCCTCGAAGCTAAATATGGCAACAGGATTTGGCAGAATGTAAACAATATGTGTCTTGGTTTGGATGCATCCAGATGTAGTGGTAATGGTCATGCTTACTTGGTAGGATCCGGAAGCCACATACGTATGGCTGGTAGTAATTCCAAACCCCATCGCACCATCTCCAAAATTCCATACCACATCCAAGATTTCTGTAGGATCAAGATTCGCGGTGGCCGTAAACTGTGTAGCTGTGCCAAGGCAAGGGGTGGTGTAGCTGAAATCACCATTGATAGGATTTCCGGTAGTAAGCAGCTGACTTATTGCGTTTTGACAACCATTGGAATTGGTAATAGTAAGTGTAACGGTATAATTGCTAAGGGCATTGCCAAATGTGTGGAATGGGTTTTGGATATTGGCATTGTATCCATCACCAAAGTTCCAATTCCAAAGTGTAGGTTCTGGGGCAAAAGTTTGCGAAAGGTCGTTAAACCAAAGCGTTGTGCCCGTGCATGAATCTGCAAAACTGAAGTTTGGCTCGGGAAGTGTATCTACTCTAACCGTTTTAGTTATGCTATCAATGCAGCCCAACAAATCAGTTACTACCAGTGTTGTGGTGTGCAAGCCATGGGTTGTAAAAGTATGCAATGGATTTTGTGTGCTTGAAAAACCATCTCCAAAATTCCAGTTCCAATTGGTTATTAAAGCGTTAGGTGCATCAGTCTGATCAATAAACTGGGTAGCATCTTCAAAGCAAACTGTGTTGTTTGAAAAATCGGCCTGGGGATTTGGGTAAACAATGGTGGTATGGAAACTTGTGTCGGAAACACAACCGTTTGAGTTTACAACAATCAGGCTTGCAATGTATTGACCGGGTAAATTATATAAATGATGATGGTTGGGTGCTTGAGGTTGGTTTACTGTAAGTGTTTGACCATCACCATACGACCACCTCCATTGGTTGATACCGGAACTGTTTGCCACTGAGAGATCTTGAAACCATGTTGATGTATTTTGGCATTCATTCGCTGCCAAGAAATTGGCAATAGGGCTGAGCAGCGTATCTATTTGAGCCACAAAGTTACTTATACAGCCTTTCGAATCAGTTACTTGTAATGGATAAGTACCAGCATTGAGCCCGAAAATGGAGTCAGGTACAAGTGGGTTAACAGTGCCGGAGGCCCATACATAAGTATAACCACCGTTTCCTCCGCTGGTGTGTGCTTTAATCCAGGCATCAGAAGTTTCTGGGCAAATTGCTAAATCGCTTTGTGTAAAAGATGTGGAAATGGGCAATGGTTCTGGCAATGCAACAGAATCTATTAGGGTATAACCAAAACTGTCCATTATTTCAACTAAATAGGTTCCTGATGTAAGGTTGTTAAGGGTTGAATCGTTACCTAAGGGCTGCGATGAACCTGATTTTACCCATGAATACTGGTAAGGAGCTGTACCACCATGGGCGTGGGCTATTATGCTACCATTGTTGCCACCAAAACAACTAACAACCACCGAATCAAATGTTACTGTAAACTCTGCGGGTTGGCTAAGGCTTGTGCTTATGATGCTTACACAACCATGGGCGTCCTTAACGGTGTCAGAATAAAGAATCCCTGCAACAAGGTTGTTAATGCTCGCTGTATTTTGTCCTGTATTCCAGTGATGTTCATAGGGTGCGGAGCCTCCGGCAGCTATGCAAGTTATTGATCCATTAGAACAAGCATTGCAAGTTGGATTAGAGGTAATTAAAGATAAAGCTAAGGGTGCTGGAGCCACCAATTCTAGGGGATTTGAAGCATAAAAGGCAAGACACTCATGCGAGTCTTTAGTTATAATTGTGTATAAGCCTTCAGGCAGCGGGCTGAAAATGGGGTTTGTAGAAAAACTTATTCCATTGTCAATGGAGTAATATAGCGGGGCAGTTCCACCAATGGCGTCTATGCTGATGGTTCCATCATAGCTTTCATCGCATAAAGGGTGCGTGAAGTTAATAGTTGTAATTTCTAACTGATCAGGGTTGTTAAATATATACGGGCCAACCGGCATTTGGCAGGTTTTGCTATCAGTAACCATAATGGAATAGGTGCCAGGAGCCAAAGCGTTGAATATACCAGTAGTATTTTGTGTACCAATGGGTTGAAGTGTGTAGGTTAACAATCCGGTGCCTCCAGTTGCCACCACGTTGATACTTCCATCATTCTGGTCGTGGCAACTAATGGGGGTTATGGCTTGAGATACCAATTGAAGAGTATCGGGGTTTTGTATCGTTATAAGTGAAGTTTGTACAAGTGGGCAATTGTTAACATCCGTAATCTGCACTACATAAGTGTCTGGGGCCAATGAATTAAATATACCGCTTGTGTTAATAGTTCCTGTGGGAACCAGCGTGTAACTTAGTGGTAAAGTGCCTCCCGAAGCACTTACATGTATAAAACCATTATTTGCATCATGGCAATCTAAATCACCCGATTGCAACGATGATATTGAAATTGTATTTGGATTGGTGATGGTTATTGGTTGAGATAGTTGGTTACAATCGTTTTCATCAGAAATGATTACAGAATAAGTGCCAGCCAGTAAGTTTTGAAAACTACCCGTTTGGTTGCTAATGTTATCCGGTAAAAGCGTATAAGTTAGTGTGCCTGAGCCGCCTATAGCTACTAAGGTAATAGTACCATCATTAGCATTGTAACAACTTATATTTGTGCTATTAAGTTGTATTATTTTTATAGTATCAGGTTGTGTAAGCGTTATGCTTGATGAAGTGATGCAGCCAAGACTGTCAATTACAATCAGGCTGTAACTGTTTGCTAGGGCAATAATGTTTGGTGTGGTGTCTAATGTGTTCCACAAATAATTATAACTATACAGGTGGGGTGGCGAAATAAACGGATAACCTCCAGTAACCGCGCTTGTTATCAATCCAATTCCTCCTGGGCAAGTTGGTGGTACTATAGCCAAATTGAGTTCAAGCACTTCTGGTTCGGTTATGTTAACCGAACATACAGACGAAACAAGGTTTGCATCTGTAACAGTTACATCGTAAGAACCGGGCGCCAAGTTGGCAATATATGATTCAATTCCAATAACTTGAGCTTCTCCTTGTTTTCTCCAGGCATATTGGTAGGGCGTATTTCCACCTAAGCCTTCTGCCAAAGCCCAACCCGAACTTTCGCCATAGCATTTTACATCTTGATAGGCCGGAATATTGCATCCTAAGGCTTGCAAGTAAACCGAATCGATGAAAATACAGCCATTTGCGTCAATTATCGTATCCGTGTAAACACCTTCGGGCACTCCATAAATCATATCACTCGTTTCACCCGATTCCCAATGATGGGTAAAAGGTGGCGTTCCACCAGAAACTACAGCTTGTGCATAATAAACATAGGTGGGTGGTGGAGTTGGATTGGCAAATCCACCGGTGTTAAAGGTTATCGAAAGGGGCGCAGGTTGTAGCACTTCTACATAAGCTGTTTGTAAACAACTGTTTACATCAGTAACAAGAATTTGATAATTCCCAGCGCTTAACCCACATAAGGTATCCGACTCAATAATGCTGGGAGTTTGCCATTGATAATTGTAGGGAGGGGTTCCTCCTGTAGCTTGAATATAGGCACAGCCATTGTTTAAACCATTACAACTTACACTGTCTTGCGTTGTTAAAATGGAAATGGGCGCAGGCTCTGTAACTACTAGGTCGGAGCTAATTATCTGGCAACCATTAATATCGCTTGCTACTACCTGGTAAGTGCCAGGGCTTATGTTGATAAAAGATCCCGATTGGTTCGATACATTAACAGGCTGTAAATTGTACGTTATTGAACCGGTTCCACCCTGTGCAAATGCAAGTATAGTTCCATTATTAAAATTAGTACAAGTAACAGCCGTAGTGGTTAATTGTGAGAATTCTAATGCAGCTGGGTTCAGTATAGGAATAATGTCAGTATTTACTTGACAGCTGCTCTCATCAGTTACCATAACCGTATATGTGTCAGGGGCTAAGTTTGTAAATATCCCATCGGTGTTCGTTTGTAGGCTCGGGCTTAAATTGTAGGTTAATGTACCAGTGCCTCCAATAGCTGTAACTAGGATGCTTCCGTCATTAAAATTGTAGCAGCTTACGTCTTGATTTATAACGCTTTCAATAACAATGCTATCAGGACTGCTAATTAAATAGGAGGGCGAATTTAGCTGGCAAGAATTTGCATCACTTAGTTGAACGGTATACGTTCCGGCTTGCAAGTTTTCAAACAATCCTGTACCATTGGTTTGGTTGGTTGGGCTAAGCGTAAAGCTGTAAGGAACCGTTCCTCCATTGGCAGTAAGTTGTATGGTTCCATCATTACTATTAAAACAAGTAGTGTTGGTTGTTGTTTGAGAGGATATGGTTAATGGCAGAGGGTTTAAAATTGTTAGGGTTTGTTGCGGACCTGTGTAGCTGCATCCCTGACTATCCCTAACCATAAAATTATTGAATGTGCCAGGGCAAAGGCCTGTAAATAAGGGTGAAGCTTGGAAAGTGCCGGTTTGGGTGTATGGATTCCAGTTGATACAGTAAGTATAAGGAGGTGTGCCACCCGATGCATTAATGGTAATGGTTCCATCGCAGCTATTATTACATGAAGCATTGGTTGAAGATATACTGCTTATGCCTACTAAGGAAGGACCGACTATTGATATGGGTGCCGCTGAACTGGTGAAGCATATTGTTTCAGTAGGTGCTGCACCTCTTTTTTCTCGTATTAGTGCGTTATAGGTGCCAATAGCGAGGTTGTTAAAAATGGGCGAAGCTTGCCATGAATAAGATGCTGTACCTGTTAATGAATACTCAAGCGAACTGCCTTGCATTCCACCGCTAGCATATATAATTAATGTACCATTTGCGCTTTGATTGCAGGGTGATACATTGGTAGCGTGAATGCTATCAATAGTTGGTACGTGGTAATTATCAGGAAATACCCAGTTGATGGCGCCAGTTGTAAGTGAGTTTTTGGCAGTATCAGGAGCAATCCCTATTCCACTGGGGTCCAATGAATTTGTTGCATGTATGTAATTTAGGTTTACATACTCTATGGTTAAGGGTTGGGGCGTAAACAACATAGCCTCGTGGCTAGTGCTGGTGGTTGATGATTTTATAATTGTATGGTCGCAAAGAATACTGCCAAACAAGCTAAAATTTGTAATACTCTGAAGGCTATCAGCTTGTAGTGTGAGGCTATTGGCAGTAGTGCCTCCATTGTAAGGCGAATAACGGTATTGCGAAAGGGTGTTTACAAGGTTTGATCCGTTTATAAGGTTGCCATTGCACATAAACGTTAAGGTGTTGGTAACCAAGTTTTGCCTACCCGAAATAAACCCTTGATCTTTAAAGGTTACGTTTATAAATGTATTGTTATTCGATAGCACAGGGCTCTCGCCAACCTTACCTACATAATTGTTAAGCGGAAAGGCGGTTTTATACTCGCCGAATACCACATTTTTGTAATTGGAATAGTTTGAAAGTAGCACGCCTTTGCCCGAAAATGTAATGTTATCATACGATAGCCCATCCCCAGCCTTTACACGCTGAAGCCCACCCGAAGTAAAGGTTAAATGACTGTTGCCTGCGGTTATAAGGGTAAAGCTGTTGCTATATTCTATTGCCCAGGTATATCCACCAACAGGGGAAATCATGTTTAGGTTAAACGTGGAATTTCCAAGGTTAAGGGTCCTTGGTGCATTAACCGTTGAATAGAAATGCATTGCCCGTACACCATAATTGTTGGTCTTGAATGTTCCAGCGTTCAAATAAATCTGAAAGAAAACATAAAACGAGCTGGCTAATGTCCATTCCCCGCCAATGCCATCAAAATAAACAGTTCCTGAAATTTCTACACTGTTCATATTTATAATGTTGCCAGTATTAGTAGAGGAGAAGTACAAGCCACCGGCAAAGTTGTTCTGCATGCTGGGTTCCCATTGTAATGATCCGTAAATGTTTACTGATTTGGTTGAGTATAAGATGCCTTCTTTAGCTGTATTCATGGTTAAGTTAGCACAGTTGGCAGCTTGAAAATATACGAAGATGCTATCGCCATTGCTAATACTATTCTGGTCAAAGATTACATTATCAAGGGCTGTTGGGGGCGTTGTATGGTTTATGGAGCCACCGGAAGTAGTAGCCCAGTGAGTTATGTCGCTCCACTCGCCCTGCCCGCCTATCCAATAATAGGTAGCCTGTCCTTTAATGCCCAGTGAAAGGGCTATAACCATAAGCGCTAATAAGATGGATCTATTCCAACTAAAAGCATTACAGCGGTGTAAAGTATTTGTTCCCATCATTTTAAGATCCTTGTTTAATTATCCAATAGCTCGTTACAAGTAATTAGGCTTATGAGTGGCTTGTCAGTAGTAAATGTGCCCATCATATACCTATTCGTGTGCATATAAGACAAGAAGCCCGTTCTAAAGGTTGTATTATTTGGAATCCAAGTTAAGCGTCGAATTATACTGTATATTATTGAAAACATGGTTATTAGTGTTAAATGCAAACATGTAACTTATTCAATCTTTGTATTTTTTGGAAATTTTAACAATTATTGAGGCCAGAAGACTGATAGTTGATGGGTTAAAGATAATGAATCTTCGTTTTTCATGCAAGTACTTTTGTTAAAAAAGACCAAATTTTTTTTGTCTCCAAAAATTGGAATACATGAAACTATAAAAACTTGGGTGGCTTAAGCTGAGTATGTGTGCCTATGAAAATAGATCAATAGACTATAAAATGTTGTATAACAAGTATATGAGTTTTTTCTGTATTCTTGGTGTCATTGCTTTGTCGTGGTTTTAGAAAGGTAGTTTTTGAATATTTTCCCAAAATAATACGGTTAATCTATTTTTTGGACTATTCGATTTCGGATATAAAAGCAATGCTTCATGGTAATTTTTTGTATCTTGCCGGTGTTTTTACCAAGATAGCCTTGATTTTTTATGGTCGGTTGTTGGATTTAATACTATCTAGTATGTATAGCATTGATAATAAGATAATTAATCGAAAAACAAACCCAATTGCAATCGGAAGGTTAGTTTATGAGCAAGACAACTATTCCTTTTGTTTGGTCAATCAAAGCAAAGCCTTTGAAGCTTTTACAGCCTCATTGGGTCTATTCGATTTTGATGCATTTGTTGATTTTTTCAGTAAATCCTTTGCTGACGAACCAAGCAACACGTTTTGGCTGCTAACCGATTCATCCAATCCTGTTCAATTCACGTTTGAGCACCAAATCTACAATCAATTATACATTAATTATATTGACGACACTGACTTCATCATACGATTTGAAGCCCAAGCCAATGAGCTAGCTATTAATGGTACAGATAAGCTTGAAGTATTACCAAATCCAATTGATTTTACTAAGCAAGATGTGCTAAATGAAAGTCAACGAATGCTTTATACCTTGTTTAGCAACTTGCCTGGAATGGCCTATCGCTGCAAGAATGATAAAGATTGGACCATGGAAATGGTAAGTGATGGCTGTTACCAACTTACAGGTTACCAGCCCAATGAACTTTTGAACAATGCACACATTGCCTTTAATGATATAATTAGGCCCGACTTTCAAACGCACCTTTGGACGAAGTGGCAGACAGTGCTTGCCCAACACGAATATTTTGAGGAAGAGTATCCCATTGTTTTGCCCGATGGTTCTGAAAAATGGGTGTTTGAACGCGGATGTGGGGTGTTTGATGCAAATGGGGTTTTAATTGCCCTAGAAGGGTATATAACAGATATTGATAGACTTAAGAAAGCGAGCCTTCAAGTAACAAAAAGCTATGAGTATTTCGTAACCATTTTTAACTCCATAAATGATGCTGTTTTTATTCACGATTTCCCAAATGGTGCTATACAAGATATAAATCAAAAAGCTTGTGAGCTTTTTGGTTACTCACACGATGAATTGCTCCAGATGGATCTAGGGCAGCTTAGTTCAGGAAAAAATGACTACACACATGAAAAAGCACTTGGTTTATTAGAAAGGGCTGTCAACGAAGGTCCACAAGTGGTTGAATGGTATGCGCGTAATAGCCAAAATCAAGATTTTTGGGTAGAAGCTAATGTGTGTTTTGCCAATTTTGGATCGACCCAAAAGATTGTAATTACCATTCGCGACATCCAAGAGCGGAAGCATGCACAAGACGTTCTACGAAAAAGCGAAGAAGATTTGAAAGAGCTTAATGCATTGAAAGATAAGTTTTTTTCAATAATTGCACATGATCTAAAGAGCCCTTTTAACGCCATTTTGGGGTTTAGCGAATTACTTACCAGCGACTATGATAGCTATTCTGAAGCCGATCGTAAACGTCAAGTCCAGAATGTTTATGAGGCTGCAAATACAGCTTATAAGCTCGTGCAAAACTTGCTTGATTGGGCCAGACTTCAAATTGGACGATTTGAAACAAGGATGGTAAACGTTGAGCTTTCAAGCGTTATTAACGAAATAATTGGTTTGTGCCGGTCAATTGCGGCAGAAAAAAACATCCATGTTGTTTCGGAGGTTAATTACGGCACCTTTGTAATGGCCGACCAGCATATGCTTTCTTCCGTATTGCGCAATCTATTGATAAATGCCATCAAATTCAGTTTTAGGGGTGGTGAGATCCGTTTAAATGTTAATACTTTCGCTCAACCAGGTTTTTTGGAAGTGAACATCATCGATTCTGGTGTCGGGATTCAGCCTGATGATATGGCTAAACTGTTCAAATTAGAATACAAAGTTAAGCAGCAAGGTACTGCTAAAGAAATAGGTACTGGCCTTGGCTTGATAATTAGCAGTGATTTAATAAAAGCAATGGGTGGCAAAATTGGTGTCGAAAGCCAATTGGGCGTAGGAAGTAGATTCTGGTTTTTGCTTGCCCAGCCCTAAACACACGATGTTCCGAGAAACTTTTTACCTTAATTTTCGTTGTTGTTAAGTGTGCTGATGGAATGATTGTTTTCAAAAAAAATAGAATGTTGCATGACTGATTTTTCAATCTTAAATGCCCAAATCTCACGGCTGCAAGAGGAGGTTTCTAATCTGCAATCGGCTCTTGCGCAGGCCCAAAGTAAGATTGCTACCACCAAACTGTTGCTCGATCATGTTGAAGATATTGTTACAGTGCATGATACTAATGGATTTGTTACGTTCGAAACACCATCCATCAAGCGCGAGTTGGGTTATACCTTAACGGGTAAACACCCTGCTGAATTTGTCCATCCCCAAGATATTAGGGTATTGGAAAGGGCTTTTATTAAAGCCTTGAATTTTGGTGTCTTAAATCAGAATGTGCAGTTTAGATGTAAAACACTCAAAGGTGCTTATTTATTGATAGAGAGTAAAATAACAAACCTTTGCAATACCCCCGAATTAAATGGTTTGCTTGTGGTTTCTAAAAATGTAACCCAAAGCGAATTAAATATCGAAGCCCTTCGGCAGACCCAAGAAACCCTTTCAGCTATTTTAGCCAATTCAGGAATCGCGTACTTTGTTCTTAATAAATCAGGAGATTTCAGCTTTTTAAAAGGAGATTTCTTAGAGAAAACCGGTTTTGTGGAAGAGCGTTTTCTACGAAAAAATATACGGTTGTTGCAGGATGAATTCCCGATGCTGCTTGAAGGTTCGCTGTATGCACTTGATGGCAAGAAAAAAAGCATAAAAGCACGGGTAGGCGAGTTAATGCTTGAAATGTGGTTCGTTCCAGTTCTTACCTCTCAAGGTAAACCCGAAGGCGCTATCGGCATTTTGAATGATATTACGGCTTTTGAGTTTCAGCGCGGTACCGAAAGGCTTTACCGAACCCTGTTCGAACTTTCACCTGTAGGAATAGTTCTTGAATCAACCGATGGGACTATACTTGATGCAAACCATGCTATCTGTAAATTAACCGGTTATACGGTAAATGAATTGATTGGTAAGCACGTTTCAATTTTTGCGGGTATTGAAAATCAATCCATTGTTAATGAGCATCTTAATAGGATACTTGAAGGCGAGAATTTAATTTTGGAAGTTGAAAGCTATCGCAAAGATGGTTCAAAGTATTTTGCCGAACTTACCGAAACTTGCATTACACTTGGCAATAATCAAAAGGCAATCCTTTCATTATCAAATGATGTGTCGCAACGAAAACAATTTGAGAATGCACTAAAGGAAGAGGAGATTAAATACCGGAATATTTTCGAGAACATACAGGATGTCTTTTATCAAACCGATCTTGGTGGGATCATAACTACTATAAGTCCTTCTATTCAAAGGTATTCGGGATACACTCCTGAAGAACTTATTGGACTACCGGTATCACGTCTGTATTTTGATGCAAATGAACGCGAAAAACTTTTATCCATAATAAAACTTAAGGGTGAAGCGGTTGATTTTGAAGTGCGGCTGTTGGCTAAAAATGGTCGATTGGTTCATGTTTCAGTTAACGCCCATTTTATTTATGGTGATAATAATGAAATAGTTGGTGTAGAAGGATCGTTGCGTGATGTATCGGAACGTCGTAATGCACTTGAACAAATTCAACGCCTCTCGCTAGCTGTTGAGCAAAGTCCCGTTATGATTATGGTTGCATCTTTAACAGGTGTGGTCGAATATGTTAATACGCGGTATATTACTACTTCTGGTTATTCTGCTCAACAAATTATTAATCATAGTTTAGAGTTGATTTTTGCCATTTCCAATCCAGTTATCACTTGGGAATCAATCCTTCAAGAAATACAGGATCACAGTGTATGGAAAGGGGAGTTTATAAGCCCTAAAACGAATAATGGCTGGTTTTGGGTATCGGCCTCGGTTTCCGAAATCCGAAATGATCGCGGCGAAGTTCTTAATTATTTAATTGTTTTAGAGGATATTACGGAGTATAAGCAAATTATTGAAGAAATTGAAGAAGCCCGTACTAGGGCTGAACAATCTGATAAGCTTAAATCAACATTATTGGCAAATTTAAGCCATGAATTCCGTACACCCATGAATGGTATTCTTGGATTTGCACAAATATTGCATTACGACGCACCAAGTGATGAGTTTAGGGATATAGCCGATAAAATTTTGCTGTCCAGCGATCGGCTCATGAAAACACTTGATTCAATAATGTGGCTTGCACAAATTGAATCAGGTATTGATGTGTATGAAGAGAATGCCAACCTATATGAACGTATAAAACCAATAATTACAAATTATTCGGAACGGTTTAGCTTAAAAGGGCTCGATTTTAGGGTAAGTTGCTCCCAACATTTCTCCATCATCACTGATTTTGGACTCGTTGCACAAGTGCTTACTGAATTGCTTGACAATGCTTTGAAATTTACTGAACAAGGTGTAGTTCAACTAACTATTTGCTTGGTAAAATCAGCCCAAAAAACACTCGTTGAAATGGAAGTTTCTGACACCGGAATTGGAATCCATTCTAGTATGCATCAATTGGTGTTTAAAGAGTTTAGGCAAGTTAGTGAGGGCATTAACCGCGAATATGAAGGTACAGGTCTGGGCTTGGCTATCGTGAAAAAGATTACGGAACGATTAGGTGGAAATATACTACTAGAAAGTGCTATCGGTCAAGGTTCAAAGTTTGTGTTTACTTTTGAAGCCAAACAATTACGGTTTCCCGAAGTAAGCCTCAACCTTGTTTCAACGCCATTGCTACCAATGGAGCCTAAAAAGCCTATCAAGTCAATGCCTCAGGCTTTAATTGTTGAAGATAATGAAATTAATAGGGAATTGATGGCTGCTTTCCTTGCCGGCATTTGTGATGTTGACTTGGCCAAGGATGGTAAAATTGCGCTTCAAATGGCAACCGAAAAGCATTATGAAGTGTTCTTTATGGATATCAATTTGCGGTCTTCGATGGATGGGTTATCGTTGACCCGAATCTTGCGTAAAATGGAAGAGTACAAAGAAGTGCCAATAATTGCTGTTACCGGTTTTACGTTGGTTGGCGATAAAGAACGTCTGTTAAATGAAGGTTGCAGCCATTACATTGCTAAACCTTTTGAGCGGCATGAGTTTGTAAAGTTTATTAAAAGCATTTTAGATATTGACTAAACTAGTAATTGATTGAAAGTGAATTAATGAATATAGTTATTACAGGAGCCAGCCGAGGAATTGGTGCCGAACTGGTTCGCTACTTTCAACACCAAGAGGGCCATACCATTATTGGCATTGCAAGGTCAAGGGATTCTTTGGTAGCGCTTCGCGAAGAAGGGCACCGTAATCGCTTGCCATCAACTTTTTATGGGATTTTATATGATTTTGTTGAGAGCCAAGATCTTAATGGTTTGGCCAATCAAATTGAAAACCTTGTACCCCACATTGATATCTTAATTAATAATGCGGGTGTATTGCTTAACAAGCCTTTTATGGAAGTTGATACAACCGATTTTGATAAGGTGTTTGCAGTTAATGTGAAAGCACCATTTTTGCTCATACAAGCTTTAGTTCCTCGAATGAGAAAGGGAAGTCACATAGTCAATATCTCATCAATGGGCGGTGTTCAGGGTTCAGAAAAATACAATGGATTATCGGTTTACAGTGCCAGCAAAGGCGCTGTGGCAGTATTAACAGAGTGCTTTGCAACCGAATTGATGCCTTTGGGTATTGCTGTAAACTGTATTGCCCCTGGTGCAGTGCAAACACAAATGCTAAACGAGGCTTTCCCGGGATATAAGGCTCCAATTGATGCACAAATTGCTGCTGCCTTTATTGCCGATTTTTCTCTCAATGCGAATAAAGTAATGAATGGTAAGATAATACCGATGTCATTTTCGAATCCATAGCACAAATATATGCACATTTACAGCGTTATTAATCTATTTTCTGGTCTAATTTCCATCTTCTTGGTGGTGTATGCTTGGCGTTATCGCAATGCTAATGCATTTAAGGAATTTAGTTTAATGATGATGGCCGTGGCTCTCTATTCATTCGGTTACGCCTTTGAACTGACTGCTATCAATATGATGCAAATCAGGTTTTGGCTTTACATTGAGTATCTGGGCATATCGTATTTGCCAGCCTTGTTAATTCTTTTTGCAATTAAATTCACTAATAATCACAAATGGATTAATACAATAACATTGGCAGTGCTTTTTGGTGTTTCAACCGTTACATTGCTTGTTAATTATACCAATAGTTTGCATGGCCTCTTTTACGAAACCATGACCACGCACCAGAAGGGCTCCCTCACTGTATTAATCATAACCAAGGGTTTATGGTATTGGGTTCATGTAATATACGTGAATACTTCTTTCGTTGTTTTTAGTTTTTTGTTATTTGTATTTTATCGAAATGTAAAAGATCTGTATCGAAAACAAGTTTCTATTATCTTCCTTGCTTCTTTGGTAATGTGGATAGGATTTGTTTTATATCTCCTTCATTTATCACCTGAAGGTATTGATATTAACCCTATTGTATTCACTTTAAGTGGAATAATTATAGCTTGGGGAATGTTATATTATCGAATTTTTGATATCGTACCCATTGCGCTCGAAAACGTATATCAAAGTATTCACGATGGGGTAATTATACTTGATAACGATGAACGGATAGTGGCCTGTAATCCTGTTGCAACTTCATTGCTCGAACGATTTATTGATAAGCCTGTTGGCCATAGGCTTAGAGATTCAGGTGAGTTTTTCAAGCAAGTCCTTCCATTGTTCCAATCAGATAATGGCGAGCATAAAGCAACTTTTGAGTTGGATAATGGTACGAAATTCTTTTTTATGCGGACTAGCATAATTCATGATAAAGAAAAAAATATTGTTGGAAGGGCAGTAATATTTAATGATATAACCCGAATTATTGAAAACGAGAATCTATTGCGTGAGAGCGAACAAAAGTTAACTGAATTAAATGCCACAAAGGATAAGCTGTTTTCGGTTATAGCACACGACCTTCGAAATCCATTCCAAACCTTAATGGGCTTTTCGGAATTGATTCATGATGAAGCACTTCAAATTAATAACCCAATAATCATTTCCCATAGCCAACGATTAATCGATTCAACTCTGCAGGCACATAAACTGCTTCAGAATTTGCTCGATTGGTCAGTGGCTCAAACGTCGGGGGTAATCGTAAATTTGCAGAAATTAAACCTTTCGATAGTTGTTTCGGATGCATTAATGGTGTTGAATTCTGTTGCCGCTGATAAACAAGTGACTTTTGTGGTTGACGTTCCTAAGCATTTAAATGTTTTTGCAGATGCAAACATGATTAAAACAGTGTTTAGGAATTTGCTTGCCAATGCCATTAAGTTTTCGTTTGAAAATAATAAGGTTGAAATCCATGCCATGGAGGATGGTCAAAATTGTACGATAGTAATTACCGATTTTGGTGTTGGGATGACGCAAACACAAATTGATAATCTGTTTATGATAGGCAAACTTAACTCTACCAAGGGCACTAAAGGCGAGTATGGAACGGGTTTAGGGTTGATATTGTGCAAAGAGTTTATGCTCAAAAATAATGGGGCAATTTGGGTAGAAAGCACACAAGGTTTTGGTAGTTCCTTTTTCCTTTCATTGCCATTATTTCCCGGCCACTAATTTAAATGCAATAGCATCAGCATTTATAGATAAACGCACCGAATACTATCTTTTTAAAGACTGGACCAAAAGCTCTTTTAGACTTGCCAGGCTGCAAGGTTTCTGTGAATTGACTTAGCCTTGTACAGCCGTACGTTCCATAATAGATGCCTCTATTTATTTATGCGTCAACGATTGGATGTTGTCAAGCTCGTTACGGTATTCTTCAAGTTTTGTGTTAAACCCTTTCAATACTGACCTGTATTCCTCTTTAATAGCCGTGGTTAGCTTTTGGTAATAGGCTATTCCATTGCTCAGGTTCTGTTTAAAAGTTAACACATACTTTTCGTTGGGTGCTTCTTCGGTTTTTTTAAGCAAGTTTTTAAGGTAATCGATATAAAGCCCAATTTCTTTGTTGAAGAGGTTTGGACGGTCGTTGCGGGTAATCAAATTCGTTCGACCATATATATGGTCTGTCATTTGTTTAAGATTGACTATTTCAGAAAAATACGCCATGTTGGGGCCGGGGCATACCGAAACACCTTTTCCTTCCATTTTTGTACTTAAGTTATTCATTAACAGTATTGGAGTGCCAAGGCCAACGCAAATGCACGATTTTTCGGTTATTTTGTCAACTTGTTCTTTATAGGTTGGTGAATCCGGTTCACAATTGGCTATAGCAGCTATCTTTTTTGATTGGAATGCCCTTGATGCTGTACAAAGTGGTTTTTGACCAAACTCACTATTAATCCGAAGATACTGTTTTGGGCAGTTGCTGCCAGGTTTCCCAGCATGTATATTTTCTTCTTTCTCAATATCTTTGGTATTGTTGCGCAATGAATTAAATGGCACACCAAGAGGCGAAATATCGCTTAGGTACAAATCCTCTTCTTTGGCTTTGCTTAACAATGCAAGCGTTTCATTATCAATGCTTACAACATCTGGGGCCAACAAAAAAGGTGTGCCCCAACCAATCGAATCCAGTTGATAATAGTCAAGCAACATTTGGTGTTCTTCGGCTGTGCCAACTCCGCCTTGAGCCGTAAACCGAACACTGGGCATAGGATTGGGTATGGGTCTGCCTTTGTCTTTTAAGCCAGCGCAATAGGCTTCGGTTAGGGCCGTAAGCAGTTCCTGACGTTTAACTTTAAGCTCCTCAAGTATTGGGCCCATTAAAAACCCATCTGAAGCAAAAGCATGTCCACCACAGTTTAAACCCGATTCCAACCTGAATTCCGAAATCCATAAGCCCTTCTTTGCCAAAAATTTTCCTTGAATGAGCGCTGAACGGTAATCACTTATTTTTAGGATGATTTTCTTTTTAATATTCCCCTCGGCATCGGGATAGAAGTCATCGAATGATTCAATGTATCCATACAACCTTGGGTTCATTCCGGCAGAAAGAATAACAGATGACGAAAGATTGCTATTAGCAAAGCCGCGTAATGCCGCATGTGCGTCATTGAACTCAACAGGCAGTTTTTCGTTGCCAATATAGTTTTCCTTGTCAAGCTTGGTCATTATATTCACATCAACATCGCCAATTCTAAGGTTGTTTCTAAGCCATTCCAGTAAATCAGAGGATTCAGAGGCATTGTGCAACTTTTGCTTAAGCTTGATTTTTAGATCCGAAAAATCGGGAAGCATCTCGCAGTATTTCTCTAGCTCACTGCCTTTTTCGGCTGCATTTGTCTTTAGTTGTTCAAATTTTTCTTTAACAATTTTATCCACTAAATTTAGGTATTCCGTAATCCTCTTCGATCGAAAGTCGTTTATTTTATGTGTGATGGCTGTAAAAGGAATTTCAAATTTTGCGCAGTAAAATGCGCGTATTTTCTCAAGCAGATCGTCATCCACAAGCGATATCGAAGAACTAATTCCTAGATGGGCTACCCGAATGGGTGTGTCGATGGTGTATCCAATACCCATTACTGGTATATGGAAGGTATGAATCGGTTTTATGTTCATTGGCCAGAATTTGGACTGCAAAGGTACTCAAAATTAGGCTAAGGATGGGCTTCCCGCTGTCGATATACCCAAAATATCTTCGATTTTAGAATAAACCCACACACCTAACGTAAATATAAACATTTAAAATTGAATGATTTATAGGAAACTCAAATTAGATATAGAAATCTGCATAAGTTAAACTTTCATAAAAAATGGAATCGTTACAAGGGCCACAAAATTTGCCTTGTTTTTACTCCATTGCATGCCAAGCCCAATTCCCCACGTTCTAATTCGCGTTAAGGATTAGGAAAATTTGCAATTTCGGCTTTTAAAGGGTTAAAAAAGCAAGCAGTAATATTCTGGTTGCTCGTAATTTGCGATGGGGCTAAACTATTCAACGCTTACAATGTCCCATGCTTTTGTACGGGTCCATTCGCCACGCGTAAAATCGGGGATTTCTACAGATGTGCCTCTGTTCAGTACCGATTTCTCGCTCAGCTCCACAATTGACGACCATGCCGCGGCATCGTAAACAGTTTGGTCGAGAGGTAAGCCATTTCGTAAGCAATAGATTAGTCTATAATCCATTATAAAATCCATACCGCCATGGCCGCCCACCTTTTTGGCCTTGTCGCCAATCTTTATTGTAAGAGGATGTTGGTTTTCGGCCATCAGTTTATCGAATTCATCTTTTTTAAGCCAAGAATGGGCGTTGGGCTCCAGGGCAATTTTCTCTTCAGGCCATTTTTGGGCAATTCCATTGGTGCCACTGAGCAGATGAATTCGGCTATACGGACGCGGGCTGGTAGTATCATGCTGAATCATAATGGTTTTTCCGTTCGTGGTTTTAACTACCGTGGTGTTCATATCGCCTAAACGGTAAATCTGTTTAGCTTCGGCACTGCCGGTTCCAAATTTATTGATTGCATATTGGCTCATGCCAACCTGATTTGTTGACACCGATGTAAGATACTCAAATCGATCGCCCTGATTAATCCCCATGGCTTGTGCCACAGGCCCTAGGCCATGCGTAGGATACGGATTTCCGGTGTGGTACTGGCTGTATTTAAGCCTCCACATATCTTGGTATCCGTTTTCCTTATCAAATTTCAGCCATCTAAGATCATGTATGTAAGCAGCTTCAGCATGCATTAGTTCACCCAAGATTCCTTTACGGGCCATCATTAGCGTGGAGAGTTCAAAGAAGTCGTAACAGCAGTTTTCAAGCATCATGCAATGCTTGCGTGTTTCTTCGCTTGTATCTACCAGTTCCCAACATTCTTCAACAGTTAACGCAGCCGGGACCTCAATAGCAGCATGTTTACCATTTTTCATGGCAAATACAGCATTTGGTGTGTGTTGTTCCCAAGGTGTACAAATATAAACCAAGTCAATATCGTCTCGTTTACACAGGTTTTGCCAGTCATCGGGTCCATTGGCGTAGCCAGCCGGAGCTTTAGCACCTGTTTTAGTTACATCTTCTTGCGATTTTTTTACCCGTTCAGGAATTACATCGCAAACTGCTTTTATCTCCGTTCCTTCAACTTGCATTAAGCGGGTAACGGCATCGGCTCCACGCATGCCCAGACCAATGATGCCAATTCTAACTTTTTGAATAGGTTCACAACGCATGCCCATTGCCGTAGTTCCTTTACGCGAAGGAGTTACAGCGGCTGGAGGTACTACGAGGCCTGAGGCTGATTTGGTCAATCCAGAGAGTCCGACGGCGGCCATGCCGGTGGCAGCAAGTTTAAGAAAGTTGCGGCGGTTTGTTGATTCGCTCATTATTTTTGGAGTATTGGTTAAAGTTTCGGGCTGTAAAATTGCATTTTCCTTTGGAACTTTCCAACGAAGCTAATCCCAAATTTTGCACTAATTTGTTGGAATAATATTTAAGTATCAGTAATTAAGTGATTTGTGAAGTTGCTAAGGAGCCAAAATTGCAAGTTGGAAGCATTTTTTAAGGGGTGGATCAGAAAGTTGTATGGATAGAACCAACATCCACACTAGATAACTTGGTTGCTTCATAAGGCCCGCCGAAGAAGGCTTAGCATCAGTTGTTGGGATTTTTAAGGTTTTTTTTGAGCGAAACGCTTGATAAAGTTTTGGAGAACAAGAAGAAATCATTACTTTTGCAGTCCGTTTCAGGAATGAGCGGAAAATTCTATAACTATTTAATAATCAATTTAATGAAAAACCAGTACGAAGCCGTTTTCATTATGACTCCCGTCTTGTCTGATGAACAGATGAGGGAAACGGTAAGCAAGTTCCACAACTACTTGGTGGAAAAAGGTGCTGAAATAGTGCACGATAACAACTGGGGCCTACGCAAATTGGCCTATCCTATCCAGAAGAAATCAACAGGTTTTTATCACCTAGTTGAGTTCAAAGCTGAAGGAAGCTTGATTATGGATTTGGAAACTGCTTTCAAGCGCGATGAACGAATCCTTCGATTCCTCACCGTTGCCCTTGATAAACATGCGGTTGCCTACAACGAAAAGAAACGTACCACGGTGAAAGCCGAAAATGTACAAAATCAGTAACCTTTAAAGCATATTTGAACTATGGCACAAGGAAATTCAGACATTAAGTATCTAACCCCGATAGCGGTTGATACCAAAAAGAAAAAATACTGTCGTTTCAAAAAAAGCGGAATAAAGTATATTGATTACAAAGACGAAAACTTCTTGCTGAAGTTTGTGAACGAACAAGGAAAAATCTTGCCTCGCAGGGTTACCGGTACTTCACTTAAATACCAACGCAAAGTAGCTCAAGCTATTAAAAGGGCTCGTCATATTGCATTACTACCTTACGTAGCTGATTTACTTAAATAAGGAGGGAAAATAAATGGACATCATTTTAAAACAGGACGTACCCAACTTGGGTTACGCAAACGAAATTGTTACCGTTAAAAACGGTTTTGGCAATAACTACCTGATCCCTCAGGGTCTTGGAATTTTGGCTACTCCAACCAATCGGAAAATTTTGGCCGAGAACGTGAAGCAAAAAGCTTTCAAAGAACAGAAAGTGAAGATGCTTGCCGATGGCACTGCCAAGAAAATGGAAGGCATCACCGTAAAGATTGGAGCAAAAGCTTCAGGCACCGGAAAAATTTTCGGTTCTGTTAATGCTTTACAAGTTGCCGAAGCTCTTAAAGAGCAGTTCCATATTGAAATTGATCGTAAACGTATTACCGTTGATGGTGAATCTATTAAAGAACTTGGTACTTATCAGGCACGTATTAACCTTCACAAAGAGGTTAAAGTGCAAATTAGCATCGAGGTTTTTTCAGAATAATTTTTTTGAATTGCATAAGAAATCCCGCCCTTTATTGGACGGGATTTTTTTTTAAGCGCTCTCCAATCCCAGTATGCTTATCCTTCTTGTCAAACTTTAGTGTAATTTTGTGAATTGCCACATGCCCATTTCTAAAGCACATATTAGCCGCCTACGATTGCTGCACCACAAATCTGCCCGAATTGAGGCCAAGATGTTTATTGCCGAAGGTGAAAAGTTGGTGGAAGATCTGTTGGAAAGCGGGATGCAAGCCCATGAATTATTTATGCTTGAGGCTGCCCGTAATCGTTTTGAAGGCAATGCTTTTACAAATAAGTTAAGTGACAAGCTATTTACGGTTAATGCCGTTGAAATGGAACGTATTACATCCTTATCTTCGGCTTCGCCAGTATTGGGTGTGTTTGCCATGAAAAACCAACCTGAAATTGGATCTCTTGACGTTGAAGGTAATTTGGTTTTGGCACTCGATGATATCCGCGACCCGGGAAATCTAGGAACCATTATTCGCACTGCCGATTGGTTTGGGATACGTACCATTCTTTGTAGCCCTGATACCGTTGAACTTTACAACCCAAAGGTAGTGCAAGCTACCATGGGATCCTTGGCAAGAGTTGATGTATATTATCTTAATTTAGTGAATGTTATTAATGAATTCGCCACAAAAGTGCCTGTTTATGGTACACTGCTCGAAGGCGATTCGGTGTATGGCACTAATTATTCACACAATGGAATTTTGGTAATTGGAAATGAGGCAAGAGGAATTTCGGCTGCCTTGCTACCTTACATTTCCCGTAAAGTGTTTATTCCTCCCGCAAAGCTTGAACGTAATCAGCGTCCGGAATCATTGAATGCTTCGGTTGCAACTTCTATTGTGCTTTCGGAATGGTTTAGGCAACAAAATAAGTTGTGAGTTGTTTTTTTATGAAACTATAGAGATTCATGCTAAAATTAATCCTTATTGCCATTGTTTTCCTTGGCGTAGCTATGGCAGGTATCGCCATCAAAATCCTGATTCAAAAAAACGGACAATTTAAAAAATCGTGTAGTTCGGCTGATCCACAAGGACGCAGGATTGGTTGCAGTTGTGCAGGCGAGGATGATTCTTCCTGCGAAAACTACCAAAAACACCACGGCACAACCCAAGCTTAGCTCATCAATAGCTTTCAAGTTGATAGGTGCCAGAACATTCGCTCTGCGACCAACATTTGGTTAAAGGTGAAATTATAAGGCTTATTTCCAACGCATTTTTGTAGATGCGTGGCGTGGTTTGCGCACCTATTAAATAATCATAGCTTATTTCAAGGTCAGCCGAAAGTGTCTTGTCTTTTGATCCATAGAACCGTACGCCAGCTGATGCGCTTAGTTGGTTATCTGATTTGTATGCCAAACCCATACGTAAACGATCGAAATTCCCAAAATGCCTGCGGTAAAGCGCTACCACGCCGCCTTGTGCAAGATGCTGCCCTTCATACAAATACATAATCCGTGGAATCAAGCCAATCTTATTGTTTACATCCCATAAATAGCTAATATGGGCATGTAGTTCTTTGCCGGGTAAATGATCGTCCAGCGGCATGCGATAAGCACGGTTTAGGTGGTATGCGCTAGCACCCAGCATAAATTTGTATTGTTGGTCTTCAATCCAGCAATCCATTTTACCAAAACCAACCACAATTCCGGCATTGTAATCAAAATGAAGTCGGTATTGCCTACCCGGAAGGATAAGTGTATCAAAGGGTGAGTAGTTGCTTTGCTGTATGGGGTAATAGCCAGCACCTTCAAATACACCAGGCTGAAACCCCACAGATATCATACTTTCGGTGCTTGGCCTTACATGAATGGCCAACGACCCATAAGCCGATACGAATTTGTGCCAGCTTAGTGGTGAGTCTCGCCATTCCGATCCCAATCCAAAGCCAAATGTTATTGGGGTTTTATCTTCCGTAACCAAGCCATAACCGCGGTATTTATTCCTGAAACTAAAGGTATATTCTGCAAACAGTAGTTTGGTGCTGTGGCTAAGCGTAGTATCAAAGGTTTTTGATTGCCACAATCCTGTAAATCGCCATTTTTCGGGAGTAGAGCCTGTTAATGCAGGATTGAGCATCATTTGTGCCCGATAGTATTGTGAATAGAAGACCGATTGTGCCCGAACAGCAAACATGCTGCTAATTAGGAAAATAAAGAAGGCGAAAGAGAGCTTTTGTTTCATTCCTTTGTGTGCTTGCTTTGTATAACGGCATATGTGCTGTTTTGGTGTTATACCCAAACCGGTTTTTACAAACAGTCTTAAAAAAGAATGGTTTATGCGCAATAAAAAACCCTGGTCTTGCCAGGGTTAGGTGTTTTATTTTTTGGTTTTAGTCGCGGGTTTTAGGGTGCCCGTTGGCTTTTTTGGGGTGGTTGTGGAGGGTGTTGTAGGGGTGGATCCACTTTTATTAAATGCCTCTATTTTATCTAATTCTTTGTTATACAAGCCTATTTGACTCATTTTTGTTTCATATTGACTCCGTGTTATTTTGCCAGATTTGTAAGCAAGTTCAAGCCTAGCTTTCCCATGTTCCAACTTCTGACGGGCGGCTGCCGGATCTTTCAACGCGTTTTGATAATCTTGCTCGGTTATGCCTAATTTAGCTAAGTCGGGCTTGGGGTATTCGGCTTTTTTGGCAAGGGCTCCCTTTGTTGCATTTGCGTTTGCTTTTCTACGCGATGGGCTTAGTTTAGGTTCTAGCTTGGGTTGTTTTTCACCTTTGGCAATCTTGGCTGCTTGTGCCTTTTTGGCTGCTTCAACTTTTTTTACCAATTCATCATAATTGGCTGGTTTAGGGTCTTGGTTCGATGCCTGCCCCACAGTTACTTGTGTATTGGTGTTGGCTGGTTTTGAATCGTTTTTGGTATTGCCCGTTTTTGAGTTGGTGGGCGATTTTTCGTTTTGCGCTTGTAAACCGAAGCAAGCCATAAAAATAAGTAAGACAAAAACACTGATTTTCTTCATTGTGTAATTCTGTTTATGGATTAGAAAACATTCTGCACTTTCATGCAAACAAGGCGCAAAGTTAACTAAATTCATGCCAAAGAATATGGGTGAACGTTTGGCATCCTTAAAACGGCATACCAGTGCCTTCGCCGCCCATCGGTGGAGGAGGGCCATCAGGTCGTCCAAAGCGGGGAGGCCGTTCACGTTCATTTTCGGGTGTACCGGAAGCCCTGTAATGTTTAATTTTGTAAGTAAATGTTAGCAATGCGTACCGATGGAGCAGGTTCGATTCGGTATCTTCAATATAGGTACTTGTAACGGTTCGTTGGATGGCTTTGTTTTGATCCAATACATCGGCTACGCTTAGCTTTACTTCACCTTGGTTGTTTTTTAAGAATTTAATTCCTGCCGCAGTATTCCACAAGAAGAAGTTTTGATTGTAACCATCAGACAAGCCAGTATAGTATTGATGACTAATGTTGTTTTGGATGAAGAAGCCTTTATAGAAGTTCCAAAAAAACGAAAACCGGGTGTTTTGGTTCAGGTACTGTCCATCAAGCGTTTTTTGGAGCGTATTGCTCACAAAAGACAAGCTTGTTTGCGACGAAAGCGTAAAATCAATGTATTCGCTTATATTGCTGCTTATTACCACGCCCGCAACGAGTGATGGCGAGCTTGAATAATTAATTTGATCGTTAATTTGGCCGGGAGTACGGGTGTAATTGACCCCGAAATTAAAATTGAGGTTAAGTTTAAGCGAGTCGAGGGGCAAGCCAAGGGTGGTGAATGCCCTTATATTGCTATATCCCGAAAGGTTTACCGGTTGCGTTAAGGTGGCACCATCTTGTACTAAAATTCCATTAATAACGGTGTCGGATGTAGCCGAATAAGTAGCATTTGCAACATAATTATTTGTAAATGATGCATCCATCATTATAAAAAACATCCTTTTACGGTCCTTCATCGAAGTGGAATACCTTGCCGAAAGTTGATGTGTATAATCTTGCAACAAGTTCGGGTTACCTATTGATAATTGTAACGCATTAGTATTATTAACAACATTTTGAAGTTGATCGATGCTAGGCGATTTGGTGCGTGTGCGATAGGTTATGCGGATATTGGTGCCTCGTTCGGGTTTGTAATTATATTGAAATGAAGGAAGTAGGCTATAAAAAGTCTTTTGTAATTCAACAGTAATAGGAAATTCTTGCTGCTTGTCTAAATCCGATTTTTCCCAGTCGAAACCGGCATTAAATGTGGCATTCGAAAACCGGTAAATATAGGTTAATCCTGCGCGTTGCGTTAAATATCCACTCGTAAACGTATTGGTGTAAGCCGTATCTAACGGATAAATTTGATTAGTGGCTTGCGCAAGTTGATTATATGTAAGTTTTTCTGAATCATTGTTTTGATGCGAAATGTAATATCCAAGCATCAAACTCGCCTTAGGTGTAATGGGTTCGGTAAACGAAACAAAAGAAGTGTAGGATTGCGTGTTTTTATCGCGCGTGCTTTGCTGGTTTGTGGTATCGGTTGTTGGGTTTGCTCCAAAAAACCTAGAAGATGAAACCAAGGAAGAGGGACCTGTATTCGTATTTATGCCATTGGTAAGGTTAATAGAGAAATTGCGGCCTTTTTTGCGGAATTTATGACTATATGTAAGGTCATTCGAAAAGTTTAGCCCTTGAAGATCGGCTGTGGTTATGTTTAAGCTATTGTTTTTTGTTAAGGTGTCTTTTGTTGTAAGCCCTGTAACCACCGCTTCGCTTGTATTATCTTGTAGTGTTAAACGTGGGCGCCAAATAAGCATATTCATTGTATCGATGGAATATTCTAATTTTAAGTTGAAACGGTGGTTAGTATTGTTTTTTTGGCTGGTGCTGGTTTCGTTGTACACATTGCCAACTCCCGAATTTGCTATATAGTTGCGCGTTGTGGTTTGAATGGATGAATTGTTGCTATTATTAAAAAAGTAACTTGCGGTAAGCTCTATTTTTGATCCTATCTTCCCAGAATAATTTAATCCAAGGGCGTGGGTTTTTGACACTCCATTGCTTTGATTTACCAAAAAGTTGCCCATATCCCCACCAGGGCCGCCACTTCGGCCTCCACCTGAGCGTCCTCTTCTTCCTGAACTCATGGCACCTACCAAATCTTCTGGCGAAAAATTCTGTTCGTTTATATTATTTGACTGGGCTATGATGGAGAGCCGATTTGTGCCTTTAAAAACGTTCACTTGTCCACCCGTTTTATAGCGTTCGTTGGTGCCATAGCCTGCATACACATTGCCAAAGCGGCTATTGCGCATATTTTGTTTTGTAACGATGTTCATGGTTTTAAGGGTATTGCCATCGTCAACTCCCGTAAACTGCGACTGTTCGGAGAGTTGATCGAAAACCTGGATTTTGTCAACCACTTCAGAAGGAAGATTCTTGAGTGTGGCGGAAGGGTCATCGCCAAAAAAGGGCCTCCCGTCCACCAAAATTCGTTTTACTTCATCGCCCTGGGCTTTTACTTTTCCATCTTCAACGGTTACACCAGGCATTTTTTGCACCAAATCCTCGGTAGTTGCATCGGGTTGGGTTTTATAGGCTGAGGCTGCATATTCGGTGGTGTCACCTTTTATCTGAATGGCTGGGGCTTCGGCAGTTACCTGTACACCGCCAAGTTTAATGTCATCAAAAACCATCAAAACTGTGCCCAAATCATTTGCCCCGGGCTGGATAGTTTGGGGCTTTAAAAAGGGTTTGTATCCCACAAACGAAATATGAATTTGATATTTGCCAGGCGTAAGTAAATCGGTTTTAAAGCTGCCATCCCATTGGCTGATAAATGCCAGCACAGTTGAATCCGGTAGCTGTGTGAGTTCGATGTGCGCAGCTGCTAACGGCTTTTTGGTTTGGCTGTCAACCAATATGCCCTGGAGCACACCTTTTTGTGCAAAGGAGCCTAGCCACAGTATCGAAAAAACAATTGGTAAAAATCGTTTCATAATAAAGGAGTTACATCGGCACCAAAGATAGGCTTTCGTTAGTTTTGCATCGGTAAATGCAATCGAATGGATTATTTCTGTGGCGGATTGTTGCGAAGAATTTGTTTGAAGATTGTAGTATGATACATAGGAATGGCTTAAGTTTAAGCAAAGATGCGATATTTTGACTAA
>CAZKHA010000021.1:12617-34799 GCA_964552325.1 uncultured Bacteroidales bacterium | reverse complement strand
CTTCAAAACCCTTCGCCCTTCACCCCCACCCTCATTCTTCGGTTGGGCAAGCTTCACCCTTCACCCCCACCCTCATTCTTCGGTTGGGCAAGCTTCACCCTTCACCCTTTACCCTGTACCCTCCACCCTCCACCCTCCACCCTGTACCCTCCACCCCCACCCTCATTCTTCGGTTGGGCAAGCTTCACCCTCCACCATGTACCCTTTACCCTGTACCCTTCACCCTTTACCCTTCACCTATGGATGCATCAGAAATATTTAAAAAGGTTCGGAAAATCGAAATAAAGACCCGGGGACTATCCAATCAAATATTCTCGGGCGAATACCATAGCATGTTCAAAGGACGTGGCATGGCCTTTAGCGAAGTGCGTGAATACCAATATGGTGATGATATTCGCAGCATCGATTGGAACGTGACCGCCCGCTTCAACCATCCGTTTGTCAAGATATTTGAAGAAGAACGTGAGCTCACCGTTATACTGTTAGTTGATGTGAGCGGTTCGAATGAATTTGGCACACGGGGGCAACTAAAGGAAGATGTAATAACGGAGATAGCCGCAGTTTTGTCGTTTTCGGCCATCCAAAACAACGATAAAGTTGGGGTTATCTTTTTTAGCAACCACATCGAGAAGTTTATACCACCCAAAAAAGGACAAACCCATATCTTACGCATTATACGCGAATTGATTGATTTTAAACCTCAAAATCAGGAAACCAACATTGCCGAAGGCTTAAAATACCTTACCAATGCCATCAAAAAGCGTAGTATTGCCTTTGTGTTATCCGATTTTGCCGATAAAGGATTTGAGGACGCTCTTCGAATTGCGGCACGCAAACACGAGTTGATAGCTTTACGCATCTATGATGAGCGTGAACGCGTGCTGCCCAAGGCTGGACTATTGCAATTGCAAGATGCCGAAAATGGCCATTGTGTGTGGGTTGATACCTCCGATCCCGGCGTTCGGCATGAATTTGCCCGGCGTCAGGAACTGCATGAACGATACCTTGATGAGCTATTTATAAAGACAGGTGTGGATAACACTTCTATCCGCACCAATCAAGACTATGTTCGCCCGTTGATTAACCTGTTTAAAAAGAGGGGTGCAAAGCGCTAATTGTTATAAAGCAATTCTTATGAGACAATTACATTATATTCTAATCCTGTTTGTATTCGCGGCCTTGTTTGCAACCCCATGCAAGCTTATGGCACAACAAAGCGGGGCCAAGGCAACTGTTAGCATCGATACAGCCCGAATCTTGATAGGCGATCAGGTTGGCATGAAACTTCAGTTTAGCTTCCCAAAAGGAGCGCAAATTGATTGGCCCATAAAAGCTGATACTGTTATAAAAGGTATCCAGATTGTTAAGGCTACTGGCATTGACTCATTGCCCGGGCAAGGCGAATGGTTAACCCTTTCTCAGCGATTGACCATCACCTCGTTCGATTCAGGCGTTTATACCATTCCCTCCCTTCCGTTTGCATACTTGACCCAAAGCGATACGGCTCCACAGTTTGTAAATTCGGATCCGATTTTGTTTCGCGTGAACACGATTCCGGTTGATACAACCAAGGCTTTTAAGGATATACGAGGCCCATTACACGCCAAATATTCCTTTAGGGAAGCTTTACCTTGGATTTTGATAGCCTTTGTGTTGATAGTGGGCGCTGTTGTTGCTTATTATTTTTGGCAAGTAAAAAAGGGGAGAATGCCGTTTTTTACCCCCGACTTCAAGCCTAAGGTGCCAGCACATGAGGCTGCCCTTAATGCCATTGAAGCCTTACGCCTGAAAAAGCTATGGCAAAATGGCCAATTCAAATCATATTATACCGAGCTTATTGATATAGTTAGGGTTTATATGGAAGTGGCCATGGGCATTAATGCTGCAGAAATGACATCGGACGAAATTATTGACTCCGTAGCAAAACACAGCCTTAAAGTGGATGCCTTCGAAGGACTTAAGCAATCACTCCATACATCGGATATGGTAAAATTTGCCAAGGCTGAACCACTGCCTACCGAAAACGACAAAGCCATGAATGCTTGCATTGAATTTATACAGGCGGTACGCCTTGCCCAAGTAAATGCTTCACTCACGGCACAAACTGAACCAGCAACAATTGATAAACCCAACTAATTGCTTTCGTATGTCAGATTATCTTTCAAATATCTCGTTTGTTCATCCCTATCTGCTTTTGCTACTTGCAGTTATACCAGGGTTAATAGCATGGTATTGGTATAAACATACAAAACGCCATGCTACCATTCAGTTTCCTACAACTGCTACTTTTGCAACCATGCGGCCAACATTCAGGCAGCGTATGCGCCATACAGGGTTCGGTATTCGTATGGCAGCCTTGGCATTGTTAATTGTGGCATTAGCCAGGCCGCAGTCAAGCACAAGCCGGCAAGACATTAAGGTTGAGGGTATTGATATTGTAACGGCTCTCGATATCTCGAGCAGTATGTTGGCCGAGGATTTTAATCCCAATAGGTTAGAGGCAGCAAAAAATGTAATTCTTGATTTTATTGGTGGTCGCCCCAACGATCGCATCGGATTAGTGGTATTTGCTGGCGAAGCCTTTACGCAAGTGCCTTTAACTACTGACCACACGGTTATTAATAATATGTTTGATGGCATAAAAAGCGGGATGATTGAAGACGGCACTGCCATAGGTGATGGATTGGCTACTGCTATAAACCGTTTAACCGAAAGCCAGGCCATTAGCAAGGTAATAGTTTTGCTTACGGATGGTGAAAACAACCGTGGCAATATTGACCCAAACTCGGCAGGTGAAATTGCAAAGAAGTATGGTATAAGGGTTTATACGATAGGCGTAGGGACAATGGGCATGGCGCCTTATCCTTTTAAAACACCTTATGGCGTTCAATATCAGAATGTGGAAGTTAAGATTGACGAACCCTTGCTTACTGCCATTGCCAATGCCACAGGTGGAAAATATTTCAGGGCTACAAACAACACAAAGCTAAAAGCTATCTATCAAGAAATTGACAAGATGGAAAAATCGCGTATTGATGTAACCGAATTTCACAACAAGCACGATGAATTCTTGTTTTGGATCTTGGGAGCCTTGGTGTTGCTTATGATAGAGTTTGTGTTGGCTAACACGATATTCAGAACAATTCCTTAGTAAGTTTAATGGTTTTAAAAAGCACAGATAATGTTTAGGTTCGAAAATCCTCAGTTTTTATACGCGCTCATAGCATTGCCATTAATGCTTATCTTTTTTCTGCTCGTAAGGCGGATAAAGAAAAATGCGCTAAAGCGTTTTGGCGAAAATCATTTGATGCTTCGCTTATTGCCTTTTTTGTCGTGGAAACGACAAAGCTTTAAGTTTGTCCTGTTTTCGATAGCATGGATGCTTTTGGTAATTGCAGCAGCCAATCCTCAACTGGGTTCTAAATTAGCCAAGGTGCAACACAAAGGTATTGACTTGATGATATGCCTCGATGTTTCAAATAGTATGCTTGCCCAGGATATAACCCCCAACCGCCTCGAAAACGCTAAATTGGCTATCTCAAAACTTATTGATAACCTGAAAGGTGACCGGATTGGCATTGTGATATTTGCCGGAAAAGCCTACTTGCAATTGCCAATTACCAGCGATTATGCAGCTGCAAAATTGTTTCTTTCAACCATACGGCCCGAATTGGTGCCCACACAAGGTACTGCCATTGCCGAAGCGTTATCGTTAGCAAGTGAAGCTTTTATTGATGATAAGCACAACAAAGCGGTAATCGTAATAACCGATGGCGAAGACCATGAAGGAAATGCAGTGGAACAAACAGCTAAGCTTGCCGAAAAAGGCGTTCGGGTTTTTACCATTGGCATTGGTTCGCCCGAAGGTTCCCCAATTCCGGATGTTGTGAATGGGAATATTACTGGTTTTAAGAAAGATAAGGAAGGAAATACCATTGTAACAAAACTTAATGAAACCATTCTGCAACAGATAGCCTCTGCAGGCTCCGGTATCTATATCCGTTCAAGCAGCACACAGGCTTCACTTAAGAAGGTTTTAGAAGAAACCAATAAGATTGAAAAAACCGAGTTTGATACAAAACTGTATTCTGACTTCGAAAACAGGTTCTATTATTTCGTTTGGGCAGCTTTTCTGCTTTTAATTTTGGAGGTGATGCTGAGCGAACGCAAGAGCAAATGGTTAAGCAATATTAAGATTTTTGAAAGGGATAAACAATGAAAAATCTGATAGTTATAAGTCTTTTAGTGGTGATTGGTTTGTTAGGGCTTAACTTAAACGCCCAACATGATAATGGTTTAGTGCGCAAAGGCAATAAGGCATATGAAAAAGGCAAGTTTACCGATGCAGAAGTTGCATATAGAAAAGCGCTCGAGAAAAACCCTACATCGTACAAGGGCATGTACAATTTAGGCGATGCGTTGTATAAGCAAAAGAATTTTGAGGAGGCAGGCAAGAGTTTTGCCACGGTGGCCCAACGACCCGATGTGGATAAGAAAACCGCTGCAAATGCCTGGTTCAATATGGGTAATACTTTGCTGGAAGCTAAGAAATACAACGAAGCTTTTGAGGCTTTTAAAAATTCATTGGTGCTGAATCCTACCGATCCCGATGCAAAGTACAATCTTGAATACGCAAGGCGCAGGCAGCAAGACCAGCAAAAGCAAGACCAACAGAACAAGGATCAAAACAAGGATCAGCAAAAGCAGGATCAACAGAAGCAGGACCAGCAAAAGCAAGACCAACAGAAACAAGATCAGCAGAAACAGGATCAGCAAAAGCAGCAACAACAACAGCAACAAAAGCAGCAGAACAAGGAAATGTCGAAACAAGATGCTGAGCGTATGTTAGAAGCGATGAAGAATGCTGAACAAAAAACACGGGAAAACTTAGATAAGAAACGAGTTGGGGTGATAGGTGTAAAATCAGAAAAAGATTGGTAAGATGGCACAAAGATTGAGATGCCAAAGCACAAATGGTTAATTTTGCCCACTATTTATTCGATTGAATCGGTTAAGTGTATGAAAAATAATGTTTTAAACATGAATAAAGTTGTAGCATGGCTGGTTGTGGGGCTTTGTTTGTTATCCGCCTTGCCGCAAGCTGGCATCGCACAGGATGTGAGTTTTACGGCTTCTGCCAAAAATTCCGTTGCTCAAGGTGAAACGTTTAGGGTAGTTTTTACCTTGAATACGCAAGGCGATAAGTTTCGGGCCCCCGATTTTAAGGGTTTTGACGTGGTTTCAGGTCCTAATCCTTCCACAAACTCAAGCTTTTCGATGATTAATGGAAAAGTAACCCAATCGGTACAACAAAGCTATACGTATCTTATCCATGCTTCATCTGCTGGCAGTTTTACCATTGGGCCTGCAAGTATAAGCGTTGGAGGAAAGGATTATAAAACCAACAGCCTCCAAATTACGGTTGCTAAAGGCTCAGCGCAATCAAATGCTGCAAACCCAGGCAACAGCCAGCCACGCCAGCAAGGTCGCGAACAAAACGAACCCATCGAAAATGCCGCTGACCTCTCAAAAGACGATGTTTTTATCAAAGCCTACTCCAACAAAACCAATATAATGGAAGGCGAACAGGTGGTAGTAACATATAAAATATATACCCGTGTTCCAGTAGCTAATTTGAGACCCAATAACTTAGCAACCATTGCTGGTTTTTGGTCACAGGATTTGCTCGAAGACAACAAAGTTCAAGAACAACAGCAAGAGATAATTAACGGTAGCCAATACGTAACAGCCGAGATAAAGAAGTTGGCCCTTATTCCGCTTAAAAGTGGCAGTATCAACATCCCAGCCATGGAAATGGAGCTTACAGCCCAAGTGGAAAAGAAACAAAAACGCCGCAGCACCGGTGATCCGTTTTTTGATAGCTTTTTTAACGATGCATTCTTTAACCGCTCAGTTGAACAGGTAGAACGAAAGATTTTCTCAAATGCCTTAAAGCTTAATGTGCAAGCCTTACCTGGTAATGGCAAACCAGCCGATTTTTCGGGTGCAGTGGGAGATTATACTTTTACAACCGAAATTGACCGCACCGAATTAAAAGCTAATGAGGCTATTAACCTCAAAATTACCATTTCGGGAAGCGGCAATATCGACTTGCTAGAGAAACCAACTGTAGAGTTTCCACCTGATTTTGAAACCTATGACCCAAAAGTAGCAAGTTCTATAAACAAAACTGCTGCTGGCATTTCCGGAAAAAAGGTTTTTGAATACCTTATTATTCCAAGAAACGGTGGGGAGTATAAAATCAAGCCCATCAGCTTTACTTGGTTCGACCTTAAAACTAAATCCTATGTAACCAAATCATCGCCCGAGTATGTTATTAAGGTGGCCAAAGGCGATGGTAGTTCCTCCAATGTTTCTTATAGCGCAGTTAACCAGCAAGATGTTGAATACATTGGATCCGATATAAGGCATATCAAACTCCCTCCTTATGCTTTGCGACCTATTGGTTCAGCGTTTTTTGCTAGTGGGTTCTATTTTATGGTGTTTTTGATTGTTTTGGCCTTCGGGATTGCTGCTATACTATACTTGAGGCATCGGCAAAAACAGCAAGGAAATTTAAGCATGATGCGTTTAAAGTATGCCACCAAGGTATCCCGCAAACGTCTTCAAAAAGCCAAGGCATTTCTCGACAAAGGCGAAGAAGCTGCATTTTATAATGAAATCAGTGCTGCCATGTGGGGATACCTGTCCGATAAATTCTCCATTCCGCTTTCAGAGCTTTCTATTGATTCGGTAAATGAAGCACTTGGACGAAAACAGGTGAATGAAGAAACCATCAAGAATTTTACCGAAACGCTCAACAATTGCGAGTTTGCACGATTTGCCCCTGGTGATAAAGTAAAGAATATGGATCAGATTTATAATCAAGCACTTGAGATTATTAGCCGTATCGAGCGCGAACTTAAATAACAAGCATATGAAAAAGATAGTTGTTAGTATAGTACTCGTTTGTAGCATAATAGGCCTACAGGCGCAAACCCCGAAGATTTTAATTGATTCAGCAACAAATTGTTATAATAAAGGGCGATATGAACAGGCTGCCGATTTTTATAAACAAGTCTTGGCTAAAGGAGTTGAATCAGCCGATTTATATTACAATATTGGCAATGCGAGCTTTAAAACCAACGACCTTGCCTCGGCTATACTTTATTACGAGAAAGCTATTAAACTGGCACCTGGTGATGAAGATATCCGCTTTAACTTAAAAGTAGCCAATAGTCGGATTACGGATAAAATTGATGTTGTTCCTGACTTGTTTTATGAGATTTGGTGGAAAACATTGCTAAACCTTTTCTCTGGGAATGCCTGGGCTTGGGCGGGTATCGTATTCTTGGCAGTAGGGCTGGCTTTTTTTGGTGTATTTGTTTTATCGGGAAGTTATACATTGCGCAAAGTTTCATTTATCCTCAGTATCACCATGGCAGTTTTTATGTTGTTTTCCACGGGTTTTGCATGGACTTCAAACAACAGGCAACTGAGCCACTCCTACGCAATCATATTTGACCCTGCGGTTACGGTAAAAAGCTCGCCCGACGACTCGAGCACCGATTTATTTGTACTGCACGAGGGTACCAAGGTTAATGTAACCGATAAGGTAAATGATTGGGTGAAAGTAAGGTTGGCCAATGGAAATGTTGGCTGGATTCTTACAAAAGCAGTGAAAGAAATCTAATGAAGTAATACATTGCTCATCAAGGGGCTACTTGCGCTGAAGTGCTAAGTAGCCTTCGTTTTTTTATAACCTCGGTTTCGCCGCCGGCCGAGCTTTTAAACTTATCATACCTTTGCACCCAAATTTGATTCATTGCACCACAGGATTGCAAACTTGGTAGTAGTGCCTAGTTTATGTAACCGGAAATTATCGGGTTAATAGATTGCAATGAAAAAAAAGGTTAGAAAACCTATAATTCGTATATGATGCGTCAAACTGTTGATTTTTTGGTAATTGGGTCTGGAATAGCGGGCCTAAGCTTTGCCCTAAAGGTTGCCGATAAAGGCAAGGTGCTTATAGTTACCAAAACTCGGATGGAAGAAACGGCCACAAAGTATGCCCAAGGTGGCATTGCAGCTGTAATGTACACTCCCGACACCTACGAGAAGCACATCAGGGATACCATGGTGGCTGGCGATGAACTTAATGATCCAGAGATAGTTAAGATAACTATCACCGAGTCAACCGAACGTATAAAAGAGCTGATAAAGTGGGGCGTAGATTTTGATCGAACCGAAGCTGGCAAATTTCATTTGGGCAAAGAAGGCGGACATTCTGAATACCGCGTGCTGCACCATAAAGACCAAACCGGCCTCGAAATTGAAAACTCGCTGATAGCTCGCATCAAAGAGCATCCAAATATCGAAGTGTTGGAAGATCACTTTGCTATTGATATTATAACGCAACATCATTTGGGGTTTGAAGTAGATAAAAAAACAGTGGATATTGCGTGTTATGGTGCTTATCTGTTAGATATCAAAACCAATGATATTAAAACCATCCTGGCCAAGGTTACTATGCTTGCCACGGGAGGTGCTGGCAATGTGTACAGTACAACCACCAACCCAGCCATTGCCACCGGAGATGGTATTGCATTGGTGCACAGGGCAAAAGGTAAAACCGAGAACATGGAGTTTATCCAGTTTCACCCAACTGCATTATACAATCCCAAAGAAAAGCCCTCTTTCTTAATCACCGAAGCATTGCGAGGCTATGGCGCTATTCTGAAAACGGAAGATGGCCAACAGTTTATGAAAAAATACGATGCCCGCGAATCATTGGCTCCACGCGATATTGTGGCAAGGGCTATTGATACCGAAATGAAGATAAGAGGCGACGAACATGTGTATCTCGATTGCAGGCACTTGAATAAGAATGGTTTGCTTGAGCATTTTCCTACTATTTATGCAAATTGTCTGTCGATAGGTATTGATATAACCAAGGAGATGATACCCGTGGTTCCTGCTGCTCACTACCTCTGTGGTGGGATAAAAGTTGATAAGAATGCTTGCTCTAGCATTTTAAACCTTTATGCATCTGGCGAATGTGCTTCTACTGGCTTGCACGGGGCTAACCGCTTGGCTTCAAATTCATTATTGGAATCCTTGGTTTTTTCGCATCGCGCAGCACTTCATGCCTCCGAGGTTATCCACCAATTAACAATCTGCGAAGAAATTCCGGATTGGGATGCCGAAGGAATGGTTTTAAACGAAGAAATGGTGCTTATTACCCACACCGTTAAAGAACTTCAAAGCATCATGAGCAGCTATGTTGGCATTGTTCGATCCGACTTACGATTGAAACGTGCCTTTGATAGGCTCAACATCATATACCGAGAAACCGAGGAATTGTATAATCGGTCAATTCTCAACATAAAAATCTGTGAGTTGCGTAACTTGGTTAACGTGGCTTACCTTATTATTAAAATGGCTATGGAGCGTAAGGAAAGCCGGGGATTGCATTATTCACTTGATTATCCACGGCCAAACAGCCCAGCCGATGAAAAATTTTATCTTGATTAAAACATATGGCACTCATAAAAGCAGTAAAAGGGGTTTTGCCCCAATTTGGTGAAAACGTGTTTATAGCCGATAATGCCACCATAACAGGTGATGTAATTATTGGGAACGATTGCTCTATTTGGTTTAATGCCGTCATTCGAGGCGATGTGCACAGCATTCGCATAGGTAATAATGTGAACATGCAAGATGGGGTAATAATACATTGCACCTATAAAAAATCGCCTGTATCTATTGGAGATAATGTTTCTATTGCCCATCGAGCCATCATACATGGCTGTACCATTCACAGCAATGTGCTTATAGGAATGGGTGCAATTGTAATGGATGATGTTGTAATTGAGAGTAATTCAATTATTGCAGCAGGAGCTGTTGTATCAAAAGGTACCTTGGTTGAATCGGGGAGTGTATATGCTGGTGTTCCGGCACGAAAGATTAAGCAAGCCGATACAGCGCTGCTAGAAGGCGAGGTTATGCGAATAGCAAACAGCTACAATATGTATGCAAGCTGGTATAACCCTGAGTCATCCGAAATTGGATAAGATGTTTACTGGTTTTCTTTGCTATTTGCTGTAATTGATCGGTAGATAAACACCAACGCAATAAGTGTTGCGGCTATGCCAACAACTATGGCTAGGCGGTATTCCTGCGAGTAAAAGCAAAATCTATAGAGCCCATGGAAAAACACCGCTGCAAACAAGCCTGTCATCGAATCAATAAACCTGTTTTCGCGGCTTTTGCCCAAACCAACAAAAAAGCCCATAAACACTGCAAATATGAGGTTGGCAAATGCTGCGCTGTAAATGTAGTAGTGGAAGAACGACGACCCTACTAATGCCTTATTGTTCATCAACAACATTACAGTAGTCATACCCATGCTTATCATAATCGAATACGCAATTCCATCGGCAGGGGTTCTAAAGATTGGCTTGGGTAAGATATAATACCTGAGTATGAGGAACCTTAAAAACTCTTGTGATCCGGACACGATAATAAAGGCATAAAACGCCATACGCCGTAAATTCTTCAAATCGTCAAAACGGGTTAAGCTTGCTAAATATTCAGCAAGAACTGATACTAAGGCAAAAACGGCACCCAAAGCAAACGCCACAACTAATAGTTGGGTGGTTCCATTGGGATATTTGTAACGTATGAAAGCAAATAAAAGGGCTGCTATAAGCAAGGGAAGGAGGATAAATACTACCATGATGTTAGCTTTAAATAATTTCGTAGTGATTATTAAGCCAAAATTATATATTTTTGCTCACAAAACAAGTACCTGTTATAAAAAAATATGTTAAAAGTTTGTGTCGATACGCTTTCAAGCCACCAAAAGACGAAGTTAGGCATTAGCTCATGGCCTATTTGGGAGAAGGAAATTTCTTGCTTTGAATATGAATATGAAGAAGAAGAGCAATGCTATTTTCTTGAAGGAAGAGTAGAGATTAGGTCATCCGATCAAACCATCGAACTTGGCCCAAATGATTTTGCAACTTTTCCTAAAGGCTTAAAATGCACTTGGGATATTAAGGAAGCCGTGCGTAAACACTACTTTTTCCCTGAATCCTGATGCAAGTTCGAGGACGGGTTCTTAAATCAACTGGTAGCTGGTATCAAGTAAAAATACTTGATGGTAAACAGCTTGAATGTAGGCTAAAGGGCATTTTTAGAACACATGGATTAAAAAATACGAACCCAGTAGTTGTTGGTGATTATGTAACTGTAGATTTAGCTGATGGTGAGACTAATGCTGTTATTTCTGCAATAGAGCCAAGGTCAAATTATATCATCCGCAAAGCAACAAACGCTTCTAAAGTAGTTCATATTTTAGCCTCTAATATTCAGCAGGCCATGTTGGTGGCCACCTTGCACCAACCCCGTACTTCGTTGGGGTTTATTGATAGGTTTTTGATTACGGCAGAAGCTTATGGTATCCCTGCTCGTATCGTTTTCAACAAATCCGATTTGTATGATAAGGACGATTTGACACTATTAAGCAAGTACACAGCTCTTTACAAAGCCTGTGGATACGAAGTGATGCTTGTTTCGGCTCTAACAGGTTCAGGATTAAAAGCATTGCAAGATTATTGCTCACTAAAAACAACACTGCTCGCTGGCCACTCTGGTGTTGGGAAATCAGCCTTAATTAATAGCCTTTTTCCTGGCCTAGAATTGGTAACCGGGAGTATTTCGGAGTACCATCAAAAGGGCAAGCACACAACCACATTTGCACAAATACATGAAACAGAAAAGGATACATATATTGTTGATACCCCTGGAATCAAAGAATTTGGTCTCATAGATTTTAAAAAGGAGGAAGTAGCCCTCTATTTTCCTGAAATGAAGCAACTTCTTCACAAATGTCAGTTCTACAACTGCACACATTCTCATGAACCTGGCTGTGAGGTAAAAAAAGCCGTAACTTATGGCTCAATTGCTACATCAAGGTATGCCAACTATTTGAATATTATTAGCGATAAAAACTTGGAAATAAACGACTGGGAGTAATTTTTTATGCTTGCAAAAACGATACTTACCAACGAATTAACACCACTTCGGATGAGCGATACCGGATTAACCGCGCTTAGCCAAATGGATGAATACAAAGTTAGCCACCTGCCTATTGTGTCGGATGTTGGTTTTATTGGCTTGCTTTCAGAAAGTGATGTTATGCTACTGCAAAATACTGAAGCTGCTTTTGAAAGTCTTCAAATTGTGTTTAGCCAGGTTTTTGTTGGTGAAGAACAGCATATTCTTGATGTATTTAGGTTGGTGGCGGCGCATAATCTAAGTTTGATACCAGTGGTAAATGTTAAAAATCAATATCTTGGATGTATTACCTTGCCTCAACTAATGCAAAGTTTTGCTACCATCGACCCAATAAAGAATGCCGGTGGTATAATAGTATTGCAGATAAATTTGCGCGATTTTGACCTAGTGGAAATTGCAGGCATAATTGAATCAAACGATGCCAAAATCATGGGACTTTATACCTATTCCTCAGAAGACTCGATGAAGCTTGAGGTTACCCTAAAGCTGAATATTCTTGATATTTCGACTGTACTCATGACCTTTAACCGCTATAATTATTTGATTAAGGCAAGTTTTGGCCAAACTGATTTAGATAATCTCTTGCGCGACCGATACGATGCTTTAATGAGTTACCTAAATGTGTAAATATTGATGGCGAATAGGTTAAAAAGGTTTCTCTTCTTACATATATTCTTAATTAGTGGGCTAATTGGGAAAGCTCAGACAAGTTTGCCGTTTTTTTACACGGATAGCCTGCCCAAAAATAGTAGTTGGATAATTGATTCTATTGTGTTTGAAGGGAATAAACTTACCCATACAAAAGTGTTGTCACGGGAACTCCTTATTAAACCACACGATACTTTGTCATCAACACAATTGGTTGATTTGGTAAGGAAAACTTCCGATAATTTACGGAATCTTTCCCTGTTTAATTTTGTAACACCCGTTTATAAATGCAAACCGCAAGGGAAGGTAACACTTAAGTTTATTGTTGTAGAGCGTTGGTATATATGGCCTTATCCCGTTTTTGAGATAGCCGATCGGAACTTTAATGCATGGTGGCGAGCTAAGAATTTTTCGAGGGTAAACTATGGCGTTAACCTTCAAATAGAGAATTTTAGAGGCCACAAAGAGACCCTTGCAATTTTGGCTAAGCTGGGTTTCGACAGGCGATTTGGTTTCCAATATACAGTACCCTCAATAAACCGTTCGCAAACGCTTGGGCTTAGCGCTTCATATAGCATTTCGGCTAATCATGAAGTTGCCTATGCCACCGATAGTTCTAACCAGATTCGTTTTATACGGAATGATGAACTGTTCCTTAAAACCGAACATCAGTTGGCTATTGGCATTGTTTACAGGCCAAATTTTTATCAAACACACACAGCTGAGCTCGAATTTGGCTTATTGAACTTGGAACAAGAAGTGGTGGATCGAAACCCGAATTACGGCCCATTGAGTGCTAAGTTTTTGAGCCTTAATTACCTGATAAAAGACGATCACCGTGATTATAAGCATTATCCACTTAAAGGGTATTACTTTGATATAGCCGCCAGTAAAATTGGGATTCCACTGGTAGATGATGGTGAAATTGATTTTTGGTCAATAGAGGGAACCTATCGTAAATACTGGGCTTTGGGCACAAAATGGTACACTGCCTTGGGAACCTATGGAAGGGTAGTTGGCTCGGATGTTTTACCTTATTTTATTCAGAGTGGCTTGGGTTATGGAAGGTATTTTGTACGTGGCTATGAGTACTATGTGGTTGATGGTCAAAAGATAGCGTTGTTAAAAGCCAATCTTAAGTATGCAATAGTTCCAACCCGAATTTTGCACATAAACCAAGTTAAAACCGAGAAATTCAACAAGTTGCATTATGCTTTTTACTTAAACTTGTTCGCTGATGCGGGTTATGCCGAAGGCAAATATAAACCCGATGAAACCGCCCTTTCAGGAAAACTCTTGTACAGTGTGGGCTTGGGTCTAGATTTTGTAACCTATTACGACAAAGTACTGCGGATAGAGTATAGTGTCAATCGCTTGGGTGAATCTGGAATCTTTGTGCATTTTATTGCTTCAATATAGTTGTTTAGCTGTTAGTTGGGTTTAAAACCCTACATTTGTGCCCTAATTGTTGAAAAATTACCATCAATGCGGATAGCTATTTTCGGGAAGCCTAACCACCACGATTTCCGGGATTTCTTAGAACATCTTTATAAAAGTTTAGCAGCACAAGGATGTGAAGTGCTTACGTATGAGCCATTTTCGCAAGCTGCCTCAACTGCACGCGAAAGTTTGGAAGCTGCAAAGTTTTTTTCGACTCATCATGAATTGGTAGGGCAAGCCGATTACCTGTTTTCAATTGGAGGCGATGGTACGCTGCTCGATACGGTTTCATTGATACGCGATTCGGGCATCCCTGTTTTGGGAATAAACCTCGGACGTTTAGGTTTTTTGTCATCCATTGCCCGCGACGAAACTGACAAAGCCATTCAATACTTGCTGCACAGTAAGGTTCATGTGGACCAACGGAGTTTGTTAAAACTTGATCTTAAAGGCTCATCAGGCTTTGATTACGCCTTAAATGAATTGAGCATCCTGAAGGAATATCCTTCTAGTATGCTTACGATAAGTACATACGTAAATGATGCTTTCTTAAATAGTTATTGGGCCGATGGACTGATTGTTGCCACCCCTACGGGTTCCACGGCCTACTCATTAAGTTGTGGAGGGCCAATACTTACGCCCGATTCCAATAATTTTGTGATAACGCCGGTGGCCACTCATAATCTTACCATGAGGCCAATCGTTTTGCCCGATAGTAGCATTATAAAGATTAAGGTAGAAGGGCGTGAGCACTCTTATTTACTTGGGCTCGATAGCAGGATACAGTCTATCCACTCATCAGACGAATTGGTGATAAGCAAAGCAGGTTTCACCTTAAATTTGGTTCGAATGCCCGAGAAGAACTTTTTTTCTACGTTAAGGGCAAAGTTGTCATGGGGCATGGATATTCGGAATTGACCCAGCTTTAGGTTCATCTTTTAATATGCCATCTGTTTTTCAGTTAAAAGCTCACGATGCACTTAAATACTAAGAAAGCAAGTTTAAAGTTATTATAGCATGAAGAAAGTTGTAGTATTGCTTTTGTTCTTATGCCTAAACGGCTTGGCATTCCCGCAAATTATTGAAATTGGGGGAATGGCAGGTGGTTCGTTTTATATCGGTGATCTAAACCCAGCGCCTAGGTTCTCGTTAATACAACCTGCTTTTGGGGCAGTGTTCCGTTATAATTTTAACCCACGTTGGGCGCTTAAGGCAAGTTTTTTATCAGGGAAATTGCAGGGTGCAGATAGCCTTAGCAATGCCTACGAAGGCCGCCAATTGAATTTTCAAAGCCCTCTTACCGAAATCAGCACCCAAATAGAGCTAAGCTTCCTCGATTATTTTACTGGTAGTTCGCGCGATGGTTTTTCGCCTTACCTTTTTGGGGGCGTTGCCATGTTTTTGTTTAACCCGCAAGCCGATTATAATGGTCAGCTCACTGAATTGCAGCCACTTAAAACCGAAGGGCAAGATACAAAAGCCTACCCCGACCGCCAGCCTTATTCCACTGTAAGCGTATCATTTCCTTTTGGCCTAGGTTTTAAATATAGTTTGGGCAAAAAAGTATGTGTGGGAGCCGAATGGGGCATGCGCAAAACACTTACTGACTACATTGACGATGTTAGTACAACGTATTACCTTGATGGATCGACGATAGATCCAGGGAAACTTTCCGAAATCCTTTCTGACCCTGGAATGAACCACCAGCCCGGTATGCAAAGGGGCAATTCGCGCAGCAATGATTGGTATTCCATTGCTGGAGTTTTCCTAACCTACCGCTTTAGCCTTTATAAAGCACCTAAATGTAACCAGTTCAATAATGTAAGTAAAGAATATTAACGAATGAAGGATTTTTCAAAAGCCATGAGTTGCTTAAATATAGTTAAAACTTGTACAAATTAATCCACAATACTTTAAAGGTTTTTTATAATATGGTAAATTTGCGCAAATTTTACGGGCATCTTTTGCAGGGCGGCAAAGCCAAATAATAACTAAGCAGTTGCTATTCTCTTAATTTTCATGAATTTAAAAGATAAAATTGACATTAATAAGCTTCCAAAGCACATAGCCATCATTATGGATGGCAACGGACGTTGGGCACAAAAGCATGGAATGGAACGCATATTTGGCCACCAAAATGGGGTTACTGCTGTTAGGGAAACCGCCGAAGCTGCAGCCGAATTAGGCGTGCAATATGTTACCTTGTATGCTTTTTCAACCGAAAATTGGAAACGGCCTCGCATGGAAGTGGATGCCCTGATGCAGTTGTTGGTATCAACCATCCATAATGAAATATCAACCCTTAACGATAACAATATCAGGCTACAAGCTATTGGTGATATTTCTAGCCTCCAACCCGAGACAGCTCAGGAATTGATGCGTGCCATTAAAGAAACCGAGAACAATTCGCGTATGACCTTGGTATTGGCCCTTAGCTATGGTTCGCGATGGGAGATTACCCAAGCTGTTAAAGCCATTGTTAATGATGTGCAAACCGGTAAGTTAAATGCCGATTGCATTGGCTGCGAATCCATCTCAAATCGCCTTTATACTTCCTTTATGCCTGATCCAGAGTTGCTTATCCGCACAAGTGGCGAGTTCAGGATTAGCAATTTCCTGCTTTGGCAGTTAGCCTATGCTGAGTTTTATTTTACCCCAAAACTTTGGCCCGATTTTAGAAAAGATGACTTATATGCCGCTATCATCGATTTCCAATCGCGCGAAAGACGCTTCGGGAAAACTGGGGAACAACTAAGGTCAGACCCTTCTTAATTAATTAACCATACAGAAAGAAACGGATGAAGTTCAAACAACTCCTCTTACTCATTGCCTCAACACTCTTATTGTCAACATACTTTGCTCATGCTCAGGTAAATATTGGCGCTGATGTGGAAATTGATTATGCATCGCCTAAGGATTATCAAATTGGTGGCATAACCGTTTCGGGCGTTCAATACCTCGATCCCAACGTCTTGGTTATGGTTACAGGCCTTAAAGTGGGCGATAGAGTCAAGATACCAGGCGAACAAATTAGCCAGGCAATTGAGAAGCTTTGGAAGCAAGGGCTATTTGATAACGTTAAAGTTACTCTTACCAAGGTAGAAGGCTTAGATGTTTTCCTGAATTTTGAACTATCAGAAAGGCCGCGCCTATCAAAGTTTTCATTTAAAGGTGTTAAAAAATCAGAAGCCGATGACCTGCGAGAACAAATAAAACTAACTGCTGGCGAAATAGTTACAAATAATACGCTTATCCGCACAACCGAAACCATTCGGAAGCATTTTACCGAAAAAGGCTTTTTAAATACCGAAGTTAAGATTACCGAAGTACGCGACACCGTCCGCTTAAATAATGTTTCCTTGATTATAAACGTTGATAAGAAAAGCAAGGTTCGTATCAATGAGATTGTTTTGCACGGCAATGCCAGTATTTCGGATGGACGACTTAAAGGCAGGATGAAAGATACAAAAGAAAGAAGCAATTTCCAACCTTTCTACAGGCTCGATACCTTGTTGTTCAAAACCTTGAAGAATGCGATAACCCTCAATTTTAATGGTTTAAACGACGCTGTGGCTGATTGGGCTACCGAAGACTTGAACCTCCGGATTTTTAAATCATCAAAATTTATAAAAACTACCTACGAAGACGACAAAGCAAACATCGTAAAACGCTACAATGAACTTGGTTATCGCGATGCTGTGGTTGTTAGAGACAGTGTTTATCGTTACGATGATAACAGTGTAAATATTGAACTTTGGGTTGAAGAAGGTGCCAAGTATTTTTTTAGGGACATAAAATGGGTTGGAAACACCAAGTATTCAGCTGATATTCTTAACTCGTTCTTAAAGATTCGCAAAGGCGATGTGTACAACCAAGAGTTGTTGCAAACCAACTTATCATATAATCCGAATGGGGGCGACGTTAGCTCTCTTTATTTAGACGATGGTTACTTGTTCTTTAATGTAAATCCTGTTGAGGTTCGTGTTGAAAACGATAGCATCGATCTGGAAATCCGTGTATTTGAAGGAAAACAAGCCACGCTTAACAAGGTTACCGTTAAAGGGAACGATAGAACCAACGACCATGTGATCCTTCGTGAGTTATATACCCGTCCGGGCCAATTGTTTAGTCGTGCCGATATTATACGTACCCAACGCGAATTATCGCAGTTGCGCTACTTTAATGCCGAGAAGCTTGGGGTTGATTACCAACCCAACCCTCAAGATGGAACTGTTGATTTGGAATATACCGTTGAGGAAACATCGGCCGATCAAATTGAGCTATCAGGTGGATGGGGTTATGGAAGGATTATAGGTACCTTAGGTTTATCCTTCAATAACTTTTCTGCACGTCGTTTCTTTAAAAAAGATGCCTGGAAGCCTATTCCTTCTGGTGATGGACAAAAGCTTTCACTCCGCCTTCAAACCTATGGTGTGGGTTATATGAGCTACTCTGCTTCGTTTACCGAACCTTGGCTTGGTGGCAAAAAACCAAATGCATTTGGCGTATCGTATTATCATTCCAAATATTCCAATAGTTACTCATCAACCGATACCAATTATGCCTCCTTTGTTATTAATGGATTAAGTTTTAGCCTTGGCAAACGTTTAAAATGGCCTGATGATTTCTTCCAACTTTCGCAAGCCATCAATCTGCAGCAGTACGATTTAAATAATTATGCAAGCATCTTTACTTTTGGAAACGGCAATGGGCAGTATAACAATTTAAGCTACAGCATTGCACTTTCACGCCGTTCGGATGACTCACCCATATTCCCACGCCGTGGCTCAGATGTTAGCCTGCAATTGGAATTAACGCCACCCTACTCATGGTTTGGTGCTAAAAAAGACTATGCCAATTTGGATGCTGAAGAAAAATACAAATGGATTGAATACCACAAATGGAAATTCTATGGCAATTGGTACACCGCTTTGATAGGCGACCTTGTGCTTGCAACCAAATACAAAATGGCCTTCTTGGGATATTATAACAAAGATCTTGGGGTTACACCTTTTGAGCGCTTTTATATGGGTGGCGATGGACTTTCGGGATACGGAAGCCTTGATGGCCGCGAAATTATAGCCCTGCGTGGGTATTCAAACGAATCTATTTTGCCCGATGTTTACAACGAAAGTGGGGTAGGAGGTACTATTTTTAGCAAATATACCATGGAGCTTAGGTTTCCGCTATCACTCAATCCAAGTGCTACCATTTATGCACTTGGCTATTTTGAGGGTGGCAACAACTGGAATAGCTTCAAGAAGTTTAACCCATTTAAGGTTTACCGTTCAGCAGGGCTCGGCATCCGCATCTTCTTGCCCATGTTTGGTATCCTAGGCCTCGACTGGGGCTATGGTTTAGACGAAGTACCAGGCAGCCCCGATGCCAATGGCGGTCAGTTCCACTTCTCCATTAACCAATCAATTGACTAAGTTTTGACGGCATAATATTTGATTGCAAAACGACCTAATTTATAATCTACTAGAACCTATGAAACGATTAATCTTTGCCTTAATAGCCTTAATGGCCATTACTTTTACAACTCAGGCACAAAAGTTTGCCTATGTTGATTCTGATTATATACTGCAAAACATTCCCGAATATAACGACGCCCAAGCGCAACTTGATGAGCTTTCAGCCCAGTTTCAACAAGAAGTGGAAGCAAAGTTTTCTGCTATCGACAAACTGTATAAAGACTACCAAGCCGAATCGGTATTGCTGCCCGAAGAAATGAAAAAGAAACGCGAAGAAGCCATTGTTAAAGCCGAAAAAGATGCAAAAGAACTGCAAAAGAAACGTTTTGGCAAAGATGGTGACTTGTTTAAGAAACGACAAGAATTGGTAAAACCCATTCAAGATAAGATCTTTAACGCCATCGAGCAAGTATCGCAGGCTAAGAATTACGCTTTGGTATTCGACAAGGCAGGTGGCGTTTCCATGATGTATGCCGACCCTAAATACGATATAAGCGACGATATCCTCGAAGAAATGGGCTATAGTTTTAATACCCGAAAGAACAAATAATTAACTTTAACCTTTCTTCACTTTTTAGTTTGGGTATTTTTGCTACTTTTGCCCACAATTGAAACATTAATCAAACTTAATAAAATGAAAAATTACATCCGCATCCTTTTCGCTGCTGCTTTTGTTCTTATGGTATCTGGTCTTTCGGCTCAAAAGTTAGGTCACGTCGATTTTGCAAAGCTTTTCCAACAAATGCCCGGACAAGACACTATCCAAACCAAATACAAACAGTATGCTGATGGTCTTAAGAAACAGCTTGAGGTAATGCAAACTGAATGGGAAACAAAGATTTCTGATTATCAGGCAAATGCAGCAGGTATGTCAGCTATCATCAAACAAACTAAAGAAAAAGAACTCCAAGATCTTCAAGGCCGTATCGAAGCCTTCCAGCAATCAGCTCAACAAGATCTGCAAATGAAGGAAAGTGAACTTACACAACCTTTGATTGAACGCGCCAAAAAAGCCATACAAGATGTAGCCAAAGAGAATAACTACCAGTACATTTTTAACAGTGCTGAAGGCCTTTTGCTCTACTCACCTGCTAGTGAGGATGTAATGCCCTTGGTTAAAAAGAAATTAGGAATCAAAGATTAATCCGACCCTCTATAAAATGCAAGCCACTCATTCGGGTGGCTTTTTTTATGCCTTAGAGCAACTTATAAACCTTGCCGGGCATACATTTCAATATGCCTTCAAACTCGAGGTTTAATACTGCCACAGCCAGTTTTGATGCAGGCAACGAAGTAGCTTCGGATAGCAAATCAACCGGCATGTCGCCCGTGGCTTTTAAGGTTTCAACAATTAGTTCTTCCTCTGGTGTCAATTGAATGAAGAGTTCGCGCTGCTTTTTACCTTTGGACCCTTTTGGTTCGATATTCCAGCCCATTAAGTTAATGAGTTCTTCGGCTGAATCGCAAAGCGCCGCCCGATTGGTCTTTATTAGCCAGTTGCATCCTTTCGAGTGTTCATCATCAGCCCGGCCCGGCAAGGCAAACACATCTTTGTTATACGAATTGGCTATATCGGCCGTAATAAGCGATCCTCCACGCAATCCGGTTTCTATTACCAAGGTGGCATCTGCACCACCAGCAATAATCCTGTTGCGTTTGGGGAAGTTTTCTCGATCAGGATTGGTTTGTGAGGGGAAATCCGTTAAAAGTCCGCCATTCTCTACCATTCTGCCCGCAAGGTTTCGGTTCTGAACCGGATAAATTCTGTCAAGCCCATGCCCTAACACCCCTACCGTTGGCAAGCCGTTATCAAGGGCTGCCCGATGCGCACATGTATCCACACCAAAAGCCAGTCCACTTAATATTAATACATTATAGGATGCCAATGCTTTGATAAGTTGTTCGGTAAAGTCCTTTCCGTAATTGGTGGCGCGGCGGGTACCTACGATACTCAAAATGTGTGCGGTGTTTAGGTTTGTATTTCCTTTATAATAAAGCATTATTGGGCTATCTGTACAGTTTTTAAGCCGCCGTGGATATTCGGGTTCCAAGTAAAACAGGGGCTGTATTTTGTACTTCTCAATAAAAGCAATCTCTTCCTCGGCACGTGTAAACACGTTTTGTGAGGCAATCGATTTGGCAGTAAGCTCACCAATGCCCGGAATTTTTAGCAAACGATGGTACTTTTCCGTAAAAACGGCCTCAACGCTGCCACAATACGATACGAGTTTTTTGGCCGTAATATCGCCAACACCCGGTAACAAAGTAAGTGCTATCTGATATACTAACGACATAAATGCTGCAGTTTTGCCAAAGATATAAAACTTACCTTTTACCGAAGATACCAAAAAGCTTTTTTTCTCCGTTTTTTCAATAACTCCTTAACTGCCAAGTAGTGTAGGTGGACAAGTAGGGATAACTAAAACGAATATACTTGATTTTGTCAGTGTTTATTGATTGACTTTGCAAATAGAAAATCGTGGCATGGCAACCTCAAAAGAATCTCAGGTTAACGAACCACTACACGAATACAACCAAC
>CAZKHA010000021.1:1847-12517 GCA_964552325.1 uncultured Bacteroidales bacterium | reverse complement strand
GAAACAGAAAAACTTGTTAAGGAAAATGGTAAGCGAATCAAAGAATTATCCAAGCTGTTTACTACCCAATGGGTCAAGTTGGTTGAAACTTTGGTAAGGCCTGCCTCCCTGCGGTTGTTTTTGGAACATAGAATAAAAGTTGAGCAAACCATGCGCAGTATTAGCGTTGGTTATGGCAACAAAGGCATGGAGTGCGATGTGGTATTGGCGAATGATACTGAACTTGTTGTGATAGAAGTTAAAACAGCTTGCTACGTTGAAGATGTTAAAGAGTTTGCCCAAAAACTACCAATTTCAAACGATTTTTTAAGCAGTTTGGTACCTACAATGTTTACGGTGCCATTGCTGCTCTGCAGTTTGATGGCGGGGCCGATAAGTTTGCCTATCGCCAAGGTTTGTTTGTGCTGCGGAGTGCTGGGCATGGATTATTTGAAATAGCATACCATGTGGCTTTCAACCCAACTTCCTATTAGATGAATATGTAGCAACCACTGTCATAGCCTACACATCTCTACAGCAAGTAACTAAACATTACAAAGCAATTTATCGCGGCATTTCAAGTACTTTTGCTCCAAACTCCTTACCATGGGTAAAATGATTTTGGTAGCACCTTTAAACTGGGGATTGGGCCACGCCACACGTTGTGTACCAATAATCAACGAACTCCAAAAACAAGGAGCAACCGTGGTTTTGGGCGCTAATGGGTTAGCCGCCAAGTTCTTACAAGACTATTATCCAACCTTAGGGTTTCTTCACTTACCAAGCTACGAGATCACCTATCAACACAGTGGTAGCTTTAGCCTGAACATGCTTATGCAACTGCCCAATTTAGCTCAGTCCATACAGCACGACCAAAAGCTCATTCGCAAAGTTGCCAAGCAATTGGGCATCAAGGGAATTATTTCCGATAATCGTTACGGGGTTTACCACCCTGATATGCCATCGGTAATTGTTACACATCAATTGGCCATTCAAGCTATCGGCTTGCAACGCTTAGGCGTACCTTTCATGCATTACTTCATCCGCAAGTATTTAAAATCATTTACCAATTGTTGGATTCCCGATTACGAACAAGCTCCGGGTTTGGCTGGCAAATTATCGCATCCCGATTCAATAAGCCTTCAGCATCAATATGTGGGGCCTTTATCAAGGTTTAGCCATGTAGGACATATTGCACATGATCCCGATTTTGATATCATGGCCATCCTTTCAGGGCCCGAGCCTCAACGGAGTTTGCTCGAGCAAGAAATCCTGAACAAATCTACCAATTTCAATGGAAAGGTTTTGTTGCTGAGAGGTCTGCCTGGCACCAACCAAATACTTTCTGGGCCGGGCAATGTTACAATATTTAACCACCTTGCCGATGCTCAATTGCTCGAAATGCTTGCAAAGTCGCGCACTATTATTTGTCGTTCGGGTTATTCGAGCATCATGGATTTGGAAGTACTGGGCAGGCATGCCTTTTTGGTGCCAACACCCGGGCAACCCGAGCAGGAGTATTTGGCTAAGTTGCATGCAGATTCTGGCGGTTATACACCAATAAGCCAAGGCGCCTTAAACCTTAATCTTGTCGCGAATTATAAACCACAGCAAAAACCCAAATCCTTTCAAGGCAATACGCTTTCGCTTACGATTGCGCAATTTTTGCAATCCCTTTAAAAGCATGTATGGCTGGCCTATCCAAATAGCTGTTTTTTGGGCGTGCCCCTGCGGGTCGGGCTATCCACTGCAAGTCCTCGCTGCGCTCCGGGCTTTCCGTTACTATCCCTCACGCCTGCCCAACAAGCTTAATCACATTATACCTGTACTGCCAACAAATTTGCCCTTCGTCTGCCATCCAAACGATGGTTTTTAACCTAGTTAAAGTAGGCCCTTCTAAATGCACTATATGCTTGCGGATTTACAGGAAGCCTATTGCCCAAAAGATTCTGTGCATTTTTTATTTACACGAGGCCTTTTATCCAAAAGGCACTGAGCAATTACTTGGTTGCTGGCGACCATTTTAACAATCTCATGGTTATTGCTGCTAATCAGGTGTTTATAACAGATTAGCTAACTTTGTATTTAGCCAACAAAACGAGGCTTGCCGGCTTGCTTTTTACCATTACCAGCAACACTCACTAATTGCCAAGGCAACATTAGCCAACATTTAATAGCTTTGCACAAATTATTTACAAATGATGCTTGCTTACATTAACTGGACCGTTAAACCCGAAATCTTCGAAATCATGGGCATTGCCGTGCGCTGGTATGGTGTGCTGTTTGCCTCGTCCTTTTTTATTGGTTACCTGATAATGGAACGTATATTCAAGAACGAAGGTGCTGATTTAAAAAGCCTTGATACACTTACAACCTATTTGATTGTCGCCACAGTGGTGGGGGCTAGGTTGGGGCATTGTTTGTTTTATGAACCCGAAAAGTATTTAAGCAATCCCATCGAAATATTAAAGGTTTGGGAAGGAGGCTTGGCAAGCCATGGTGCGGCTATTGGCGTGCTGGTGGCTTTGTGGCTCTATAGCCGTAAAACCAAGCAAGCTTTTTTATGGACTATTGATCGAGTGGCTATTCTAGCGGGTTTGGCTGGCGCCTTTATTCGGCTTGGAAACTTAATGAATTCCGAGATATTTGGTTATCAAACCGATGTACCCTGGGCCTTTGTGTTTAGACTTGTTGACGATGTTCCTCGGCATCCAACTCAACTGTATGAGGCCTTGAGTTATTTCGTGATATTCTTCGCTTTGTTGGGGCTTTATTTCACAAAGTATAAGGTGCTTAAACCGGGCTTCTTGCTTGGACTATTCCTGATTTTGGTATTCATGGCTAGGTTTTTCATCGAATTTTTAAAAGAACCCCAAGTAGGATTTGAAGAAAGCATGTGGCTTAACATGGGGCAATGGCTCAGTATTCCTTTTGTAATGCTTGGCTTGTATTTGGTTTTGAGGAAAGCTGCTAAAACTACTGCCCAATGAGTAACATTATTGATCTTACGCATGTAATTAATGAGTCAATGCCCGTTTTTCCGGGAACACCACAGCCAAGGTTGATTACCGAATACACGGTGGCCATCAATGGGTTTATGGAAACCCGATTAGATTTATTGTCGCATACCGGCACGCATATGGATGCACCCGCGCACATGCTTGCTCAGGGCCTTACCCTCGATAGGATGCCAGTTTCAACTTTTTGTGGAAATGCGGTTTGCATAGATGTTTCAGGGGTTTATGACCAGATTGAACTGGGTGACCTGCTCCAAACAGGAATCGATTTTACGCATGTTGATTTTATTGTTCTTCACACCGATTGGTCAAGGTTTTGGGGCCATCCACTGTATTTTGTCGATTTTCCGGTGCTTACCCAAGAGGCAGCTCATTACTTGGTAGGCTGCGGTTTGAAAGGTATTGCTGCCGACAGTATTTCATTTGATAAGCACGATTCGGTTAGCTACTCCGTACATCACATTTTGTTAAACGCCAACTTAGTGCTGATTGAAAACCTTCGCAACACAGCCTTATTGCCAAAAGACAAGGTGTTTTGGTTTGCTGCACTCCCGCTCAACTACATCCAGGCCGATGGCAGCCCGGTAAGGGCCATTGCATCGTGGGAATGAACCAAGGAAGCTTTCGCTTACCAATTAGCTATCTTCAGTTGTGAACTTCGTTAATTTGTTTGCTGGGCATTCATCACCCTAAATAGATTTCCTCCCCATATTTTTGCCAAATCCCTTTTGCTGTACCCTCGTTTCATCAATTCAAGGGTTATGGCAGGCAATTGTGCAGCGTCCTTGCAATCGGATAATCCTCCGCCTCCGTCAAAATCAGTACCAATGCCCACATAATCAATACCTGCTATTTTTACGATATGGTCAATATGGTTGCAAGCATCGGCCACAGAGGCTAGTTCGCGTGGGTATTTTGCATCGGTATCCTGCCATTCGGCACGTGCTAGCTTCATGCGTTCTTCGCTGAGGTCTTCAAAATTGTTGTACTTTTTCCGTAAGGCTTTCATGGCTGAATCGCGGCTTGGGTTAGGGGGCATTTTTTTTACGTAATCGCTTAAGATGCATAGCTGTATCACCCCTTTGTTTATGGCTAAGGCCACCAACATGCTATCCGAAAGATTCCGGGGGTTATCACATAAAGCCTTTGCACAGGAGTGCGAAGCAATAATGGGTTTGGAGGAGTGTTTTAACACATCATAAAAAGTTTGGTCACTGGCATGTGAAAGGTCTATCATCATTCCCAGATTGTTCATTTCCTTTACCACCTGAATTCCAAATTCAGAAAGGCCTCCATGTAGCAAAGTATCGGTTGATGAATCGCAAATATCATTATTTTTGGTATGGCACAATGTAATATACCTCGCGCCTAAGTCATAATACCGATGTACCTGTTTTAGGTCTTTGCCTATGGGGTAGCCGTTTTCAACACCGATGAATATGCTTTTCTTGTTCAATCTTTTATTGTCAATGGCCTGTTTATGTGTTGTAGCTAAAGCCAATAAGTGGTTCTGATGGTTTAGCAAGGAGTGGATGGAGTCAAAAACCTGCATGGCACGTTGATTGGCCGTAACATAATGAGCCGAATCGCATTTACCTTGCCCTACAAATACTGCAAAGAAAACGGCATCCAAACTTCCGGCTTTCATTCGTTCATAATCGACCCTGCTACCGAGTTGCCCTTGGTTGTTGGCCATAAAATTAAATCCGTCGCGGGTTAGCCAAAGGGGGGTATCGGTGTGTGAATCAACGGTAAGCAATTTGCGCTGGAGCGTCAAGGCTTCATTTGGGGTTTGGCAACTTGTGTTAATATAAACGAATACAAGTAGGAGTATGGCAAGGGTACGGTTCATGGGCAAAAGTTTGGGCGGCTAAAGTAAACAAAAACGCCGGAATTCCTTTCGGAATCCGGCGTTGTAAAATCCGTTAGAGGGATTATAAGCTATCTAGGTTTTTGGTAACAATATCAAACGTGTCGTTTGCAATAACCAATTCTTCGTTGGTAGGAACCACCATTACCATAACTTTAGATCCGGGTTTGGTAAGCGTAACTTCTTTGCCTTTAAGGCCATCATTCAGTTCAAAATCGAAGTCTATGCCCATCCATTCCATGTCGGTCATTACTTCTTTACGGGTGTTGTAGTCGTTCTCGCCTATCCCGCCAGTAAAAATAACAAGGTCAACGCCTCCCATGGCAGCAGCATACGAACCGATATATTTTTTAACCTTGTATTGGTACATTTTAAGGGCCACTTGTGCGCGGCTATTACCTTCGGCTGCCGCGTTTTCGAGGTCGCGCATATCCGATGACAGCCCTGATACGCCCAATACGCCACTAAATTTATTGATAAGCGTGTTAATAGTTGGGATGGTGATTTTCTCTTTATCGGCAATACGGAGTAGTGCTCCTGCATCAATATCGCCACAGCGTGTGCCCATTATCAAGCCCTCAATTGGGGTCATTCCCATCGAAGTATCCATCGATTTACCATGTTTTATGGCAGCAACACTCCCTCCATTACCCAAATGGCAGGTAATGATTTTTAGGTCTTTAACATCTTTGTCAAGGATTTCGCCAGCACGTTTCGACACGTATTTATGGCTACTTCCGTGGAAGCCATACCTACGGATCTTGTGTTTTTCGTATAAGGAATAGGGTATGCCATATAGGTAAGCATAATCGGGCATGGTATGATGGAAGGCAGTATCAAAAACCCCAGCCTGAGGAGCCTCGGGCAGTAAGTTGGTGATGGCATAAATGCCTTCGAGGTTTGGTGGATTGTGCAGGGGAGCAAGGTCAATGCATTCTTCAAGAGCTTTAACTACTTCTTTGTTGATACGTACTGAGCCACCGTACATTTCGCCGGCATGTACCACGCGGTGTCCAACGGCGTCTACTTCTTTCAGGCTTTTTAGGCTTCCGTGTTCAGGGTGAATCAGGATTCCGAGTACGTACTCGATGCCACTTTGGTGGTCCAGTATTTCGCCTTCTACCTTAAACTCGTAGCCATCGTTGCGTTTGTGTTTAATAGAAGCACCTTTCAGGCCAATTTTATCAACCAATCCTTTGGCAATAACCTCGGCGCTGGGCATATCAAATAGCTGGTATTTTATGGATGAACTGCCACAGTTCAAAACGATAATTTTCATGTTAAAATTTTTACGTTGTTCTACAATTCAATTTATTCCCTGCCCAGGCTTGTGATAGGGCCTTTTTTCAGTTGTTTGCGGTCGTCTTTCCAGAGGTAGAAGCCTTCGCCAGCTCGTTTGCCAACCATTCCAGCCCTTACCATACGTTTGATGATTGGCGAGGGTTTATACTTTAATTGGCCAAATTCGGTGTACATGTTCTCCATCCATCGCAGTATTTTGTCAAGCCCAATGCGGTCGGCCAATTCAAATGGACCCATCAAATGGCCAGAGGCTTCACGCATGGTGGTGTCTATCGCGTCAACGGTAGCAACGCCTTCCATCAAAATTTCGCAAGCTTCGTTTACAAATGGTATGATCATGCGGGTGCTGATGTTGCCCGGCGATTCATTTACATTGATTACGGTCTTGCCTATCATTTTTACGAACTTGCAAGCAAACTCATACGCTTCGGTGGAGGTGTTGTAGGATTTAACTACTTCCACGATTTTTACGTCGCGAACGGGCGAAATAAAGTGTAAGCCAATGGTACGGCTCGAGTCTTTAAGCACACCTGCCAGCTCCGATATCATTAAAGTGGCTGTGTTGCTGGCCAATACTGCATCGGGGCGTACAACGGCTTCGAGCTTGCGGAAAATATCTTTACGGAATTCGAGGCTGGTGCCCGTTTTTTTGGAGTTGATGGTTTCAATTACGATATCGCAGTCTTTTAGGTCTTCGTAATTCGATGTGCCCACAATACGTGACAAGATGAGTTTCTTTTCATTGGCGGTCATGCCCCATTTGGCTATTACGCCATCAAGGTTCTCACCAAGACGCAACATTACTTCTTTAATGCGTTCCTCTGAAATGTCAAGAAACATAACATCAATTCCATATTGACTGGTTTGAAGGGCTATCTGTTGCCCCATAATGCCACAGCCAACAATGCCCACTTTCTGAAGGGTTCCTTTTTGGGGAGCCTTTTTGCTAAGATTGAAATCTTCGAGTTTGATTGCCATTGTTTAAAACGATTGATTCTAATTGAATTATGAACTAGTAAATAGGCTGCAAAGGTAGCAATTTAGGCCTGTTACAAAAAACAATAAGCCCGTTTTGTGCAAATAATAAAGGCGAAGCTATGCTAGCTTCGCCAATAATAAACAATGTATCAAGTAATTGTTAGGGTTTTGATAAAATATCAAATGTGTCGGAGGCTATCACCAACTCTTCATTGGTGCCAACTACCAAGGCCACAACTTTAGAACCAGGCTTGGTAATTTCGCCATCTACACCAATTAGCTTTGCATTGGCATTGGCATCAAAGTCTAACCCCAAATAGTCCATATCTTTTAAAATCCGTTCGCGTGATTGGTAATCATTTTCACCTATTCCTCCTGTAAATAGCACTAAATCAACGCCATTGAGTACTGCTGCATAAGCACCTATGTATTTGCGTACCGTATATGCATACAGTTGGAGGCCGAGCTCGGCACGGCTGTTGCCATCGTTGGCTGCTTGGTTAATGTTACGCATATCGGATGAAACACCCGTAATGCCTAACATACCACTGCGTTTGTTAATTAGGTCGTTGAGTTCGGTGCAGCACATTTTTTCTTTTTCCATCAAAAACAGCAAAACGCCGAGGTCAAGATCGCCGCAGCGTGTGCCCATAATTAAACCCTCAACAGGAGTAAAGCCCATGCTTGTTTCAACCGAAATGCCTTTTTTGATAGCGGTTACAGAAGCCCCGTTGCCCAAATGGCATGAGATGATTTTCTTCTCACGGTAATCCCATCCCAGTTCTTCGCAAGCTTTTTTCATTACAAACTTATGGCTGGTGCCGTGAAAACCATATTTGCGGATACGGTATTTTTCGTAGTAATAATAAGGTATGCCGTAGATATATGCATGTTCTGGCAAGGTTTGATGGAAGGAGGTGTCAAAAACAGCTACTTGTGGTGTGTCAGGCAAGATGGCCTGAACTGAGGTAATACCTTTAAGGTTGGCAGGGTTGTGCAATGGCGCCAATTCAATGCAAGCCTCAATGTCGGCCTGTATTTCGGGTGTAATAAGCACACTTTTGTTGAACTTTTCACCTCCGTGTGCCACCCGATGCCCAATGGCTTGTATTTCGGTAACCGATTCTATAACACCATGATTGGTGTCAATTAAGGCCTCCAAAGCAAGATTTATACCGGTTTGGTGATCGGGGATGGGGGAGGTAACCCTGTAGTCGGCTTTGCCCATAGGTTTATGGGTTAGCTGGCTGTCGGGCATCCCAATTTTTTCGATAAGGCCTTTGGCCAAAACAGTACTTCCATCAGCCATGTCGAAAAGCTGGTATTTTATGGAAGAACTACCACAATTTAACACTAGAATTTTCATAAAACTATTTTGGTTGATTGATTATGATTGTATGAAGGGTGAAAGGTATTGATTTGAAAATATGCAGATGTGAAAATAACTTGCCCTGAGCCTGCCGAAGGGGGCAAATAAATTTCCAAATCCCCACCCTTCGGGGCTTCGACGGGCTCAACCACCGCAGGGCAGGCTATTTCCACATCTTCACATCCTCACATCTTCACATCTTCACATCTCCACATCTCCACATTAACTAGCCTGATTAGCCGTAATGGCCACTAAGTTCACAATGTCGCTAACGCTGCACCCACGTGACAAATCGTTGATGGGTGCTGCCATGCCTTGTAAAACAGGTCCCACAGCCTCGGCACCGGCCAGGCGTTGTACCAGTTTATAGGCAATATTACCCACCTCAAGTGTCGGGAATACCAGTACGTTGGCTTTACCGGCAACTGGGCTCCCGGGCGATTTGAGTTGACCAACTGACTCAATGATGGCCGCATCGGCTTGCAGTTCGCCATCAATAAGTAGGCTTGGATCCATTTCATGGGCTATGCGCGTGGCATTCACCACCTTGTCAACCATTTCGTGCTTGGCGCTTCCTTTGGTGCTAAAGCTTAACATAGCAACCCGTGGTTCGATTCCAGCAATGGCTTTGGCAGTTTTGGCAGTAACCACGGCAATTTCGGCTAGCTCGCGTTCGCTAGGGTTGGGGTGTACGGCACAATCGGCAAAAACCATAATACCATTATCGCCCCATTTGCTTTCTTTCATAATCATGATAAAGGCTCCCGACACAACCGAGATGCCCGGCAAGGTCTTTACAATTTGGAAAGCAGGCCTCAACACATCGCCAGTGGCATTAATAGCTCCGGCAACTTCTCCATCGGCCACTTTGTTCTTGATAAGCATGGTGCCCAGGTACAATGGATCGCCCATGAGTTTAAAGGCTTGCTCAAGGGTGAGGCCTTTTGATTTGCGCATCTCGAAAAGCATGTGGGCATACGCCTCTTTTTCGGGATAATCGGCGGGGTCGATTACACGTGCTTTATGGATGTGTGTTAAACCAAAATCGTTGGCTTTTTGCTGAATGATTTGTGGATTTCCGAGTAAGATTAAGCGAGCCAAACCTTCTGCTAGGATCTCATCTGCCGCTTTAAGGGTGCGATCTTCGGTGCCTTCAGGAAGTACAATGCATTTATTGTTAGCCTTGGCCGAAGCACGAATTTTGTCTAAAAGATTCATTTGTAATAGGGTGTTGATTGTGAAAGTCCATCTAGGACGATTTTCGTTCCTCGTTTTTTAGGCAAGGAAAGTGACTTGATTCTAGGCAACAAAATTACGATTTTCGAACATTTGAATCAAAAATTCGAGATGTTTTTTTTGGAAAAGATTCAGCTTATCATCAATTGGCCCTGCTCGGCTAAAACGGCTCTTAAATTTGGTACACAAAATTGGATGCAATAAGCCGAAAAGATACTCGGATGTGATAGCTTTATTTTTGATAATTAGTGTTTTAAATACAGTAAAACGGAGTGATAAAAGGATTTCAAGCTGATAGTACTGTGAATAATCTTTCAGATAGTATAAAAATCACCTGGGTTTTTGCAAGTGTTGTATCCTTCAAATCTGTAAGTCGTGATGTGATGTTTCATTTTTTTTAACTAACCGATTAATTCTCTGTAAATGAATTTACGATTGCATCTGGCACGGATAGCCTGCTAGGTATTATTCATGAACCCGGCGCTGACGGTCTTGTGGCGGATGTCATTGGATTTGATGCAATAACGGCATTCTTTACTATGTAGGGTTTACCAACGAACCTGCCTTGCATCTATATGCTATCCCGGTGCGCGAGGAGGTGTTTAGCTACACACGCACTCCGCTTACTGGAAACTCGCCTTACAACAGCTTGACCAGCCTAAATTATGATAATGTGAAAGAAAAAATCTTTGCTATGAATGCTCTTTGGGATGCCAAAGGGAATTTCTTGGGAAATGAAGTGGTAGAGATCGATTACGTATTGGGCAGCATTATCACTCGTTCGCCCCTATCAGGGATTATTGGTTTTGTGGCAAGTTCTTCATCATTCGATCAATACTCAAGCAGCCTTTTGCTTTTGGGATTAGGCACTTCTTACAACCTATCCATGATTGTATTCAACACCCTAAGTAACACTTAT
>CAZKHA010000021.1:0-1747 GCA_964552325.1 uncultured Bacteroidales bacterium | reverse complement strand
CATCGTGCATGGCACTCAAGATTAACATAAAATCTGCATACTAAAGGCTTTATAAAAATAAACTTCGTGAAACCGGCGGTTTGATGGCTATACAAGGCAATAGCGTTAAAAACCCAATTAAAATTCGTGCATACCGCATTTTATTAGAACAAAATAGATGGTTAAAATCGTTAAAAAAAACATCTCATATTGCCAAGGCAAATAGGAAATAACCCAGTTGCTTTTTTTACCTTTGTTGCGTAAAATAATAACCTTGGGACAGTAGGTATAGCCTGCATTAATCCTTTAGCCAACATTATTAATGGAAATCAATAACCACTATTTTGGCAAATTGCCCGATGGCCGTGAAGCACGGCTTTTTTGTTTTAAAAGTTCAGAGGGGATGCACCTTAGCATTTCAAATTATGGTGGCACTATTACCTCATTACAACTTCCTAATAAACAGGGTGATCTTGTTGAAATTTGTATAGGCTTTAACAACTTAGCTGATTACTTGAAGCCTCATCCCTATTTTGGTGCAACGATAGGCCGGTATGCTAACCGTATAGCCAATGGAAGTTTCAACTTGAACGGTGATTTAATACAGCTCGCCAAAAACTTCACTCATTTTCAATTACATGGAGGCGAAAATGGATTCCATACGAAATTATGGAATTATGAATTGGAAGAGTTTACGGATAAAGCCATTTTAAGGTTAGCTTACTATAGTCCAGATAAGGAGGAAGGTTATCCGGGAAATTTAAAGGTTGAAGTTGCCTTTACCATTTCTGAAAACAACAGTTTTGAGATAACCTATACTGCAAACACCGATAAACCAACCCATTTAAACTTGACCAACCATGCCTATTTCAACCTTGGTGGATACAAGCATACTATTGAAGATCATTACCTTGCTGTGGATGCAGATTATTATTTGGAACTGAACGAAAACCAAATCCCAACGGGAAAAATGTTAGAATGTGCCGATAGCCCTTTTGACTTCAGCACAAGCGTTAAGCTTGCAGATAAGGGCATACCGCAAGAGAATCCATTAGACTTTTGCTTTGTACTTAAACACACCGCAGGTAAGCCATCGGCTCAACTATATCATTCAGAAACAGGAATAAAGCTTAATGTGATTACTTCCCAACCCGGGATCCAACTTTATACAGCTAATTATTTAGATGCCAGCCTTAAAGGCCATAATAATGTTTCTTACAAAAAGCATCACGCTATTTGCCTTGAAACCCAAGCTTTTCCGGATAGTCCAAATCAGCCAAATTTCCCGAGTACACTTTTGCTTCCGGGCGAGACCTATCTACAAAATGTACACTATCAATTTCTTATCGACTAATTAGAGAATTGGAATAAATGCCATTATTATTAAGGTTTTGGTAACGATTAATCAAAAACATATTTTTAAATGCCTGTGTATTAATATAGCAAGGAGAGAAGAGAGATGAGCGAGAAGATGAGAATGAGAGAAGCGGAGAGTTGCGAGAGGTGAGTAAGCAAGAATCCTGTACCGAGCGTTATTGTAAATATCAAATTGTAAAGATGAACTATAATGCTTGACCTTCAAATATTTACAATTTGAAATTACCAATTTACAATGGCCTTCAAGCCTTTTGCCCTTCGCCTTTTGCCCTTTACCTTTTACCTTGCACCCCCACCCTCATTCTTCGGTTGGGCAAGCTTTACCTTTTACCCTTCACCTTGCACCCCCACCCTCATTCTTCGGTTGGGCAAGCTTTACCTTGAACCTTTT
>CAZKHA010000020.1:0-36268 GCA_964552325.1 uncultured Bacteroidales bacterium | reverse complement strand
ACGACAAGTCAAAACCCCTTAGCACTTTTACATCTGAAACTTTTCCAGTTTCTTCAACCACAAAAGTTACATAAACAGTGCCTTCTAAACCGGCTTTCCGGGCTTCTTCAGGGTATTTAACAGATGATGCCAAGTATTTGGCCATGGCTTCTCGCCCACCAGGGAACTCTGGCATATTTTCAACAACAGTAAACACTTCTTTTTTAGCCTCATTTTTGGTGGTTTTTGACTCAGCTGGCTGCGATTTCTTGGCTTTACCATCTCCATCTAAAGCAAACTTAATAGGTAGGACGGTTTCTGCTGCCACGGCTTTGCCGTCTTTGGTACCAGGTTTCCATTTGGGCATAAGGTTAACAACACGCATGGCTTCAGCATCGCAGGCAGTATTAAAGCCTTTTTTTACAGCAATTCCTGTTAAGCTTCCATCCTCTTTAACCGTAAAGTTGATATACGTGGTGCCCGTAATACCTGCTTTGCGTGCCTCCTCTGGGTATTTAATGTTTGATAATAGAAACTTAATCATTTCGCTTTGCCCTGTGGCATATTCTGGCGGTGTTTGGGATTTTTTGTCTTGAAAGCTTGGCAGCATTGCGTTAACCGTAGTGGCATAACTCTCCTTTTGGATAAGAAGCATTGAGCCAAGCACGCCAAGCATTAGCATTGTGATAAGGACAAGTGTCTGAAATATAGACTTTTGCCGGTCTTTGAATTTGTTAAGCATAATTAGTCGGTTTTTAATAGAAGATTGATTGAAATTATTCACAACAGGCATCCTGATACCCGTTAGCGATTCAAAAAGCAGGGCATTGTAATTGGCCAAATTATGCTTGTCCTTAACAGCTTCTGAGTCAGCAAGGTATTCGTGGTTTTCGTGGATGGCCTTCCGGATTAGCCATACAAAAGGGTTGAACCACGCCAGGATACAGATGAATTCGGTAATTAAATTGTCGTAGGTATGCCCTTGTTTTATATGGGCAACCTCGTGGTAAATTATTGGTTTTAAACATCCTTTGTGCAAGTAATTCTTTGGAAGCAGGATGTTGTTAAAAATGGAGAAAGGTGTTAGTTTAAGATTGGTGATATGAAACTTTATGCCGATAAGTTTGAACGATTGGCTATTGTTGATTAACTGAACCACTAACAATATACGGTACGCGATCAACAAGAACAGCAAGCTTGAGATGGTCCCATAAGCCCAGTTAATCCATTCATAACCCGTTAATTGTTGAGCTGTATCAGTTTGCGTAGAAATAACACTTGCTTCAACGGCTAATGGTATAGTAATTATTGGTAGGCCTTTTTGCTGCAAAGTGGTGGGCAATTCAAGCAAAGGAATAACCCAAGGAAGTATTAAACTGCCAAGCAAATACCAACGCACAAGTTTGAATTGGGTATTCTTGCGAAGCAAAAACCAGTAGCCAAGAAACATTATACAGCTACTAGTGAGTACTTTGGTCAAATAAAAGAGGGTTTCATTCATTTGAATTGCTTTTTTTGTCAATTTCGTTATCCACAAGTTTCCGTATTTCTTCTAGCTCCTCAAGGCTTAGGTTTTCTTCGCGGGTAAAAAACGAGGCTAGGCTTTTGTAACTTCCAAAGTAATTGACCATAAAGTGCTTGAAGTAAGCCCGTGTATATTCTTTTTTGGCTATAATGGGGAAGTATTCGTGCGTGCGACCATAGGCTTTATGGTCAACAAATCCTTTTTGCTCAAGAATCCTTACGATGGTTGAGACGGTATTATAGGCTGGTTTGGGCTCTGGCAATTGGGTCATGATGTCGTTTATAAATCCTTTTTCCAGCGCCCATAACACTTGCATTATTTGTTCTTCGGCTTTCGTTAGCTCTTTCATCGGTATGAAGTTTATATCGTTTGTTTTCTACTCGTATTTCAATGCTACAGCTACATGCTTAAGGCGGCTTCCGTAACATTGGCTTTAGCTTAGTCAAATTAGAATACAAATATACAACTAAAATTTTAGTTATGCAACTAAAACTTTAATTATTTCAAAAAAAAATCCCTTCCTCCAAAGGCAATCTTTGAGGGAAGGGATGTAGTAGTATGATTAACAGTTTATTGCTGCTGTGGTGCAGCAACACTGCCATCGCTTCCCGGCACCTTAATTTTGTCCGTTTTGGTTAATCCTTCAAGAACTTCAATGTTGATACCATCCGAAATGCCGGTTTTGATCATTCGTTTTTCAAAAACCTGGGGTGTGGCGGTTTCTACTTCCACAAAAGGCTTTTCCTTATCAAACTGTAAAACGCTTTCGCTAATGGCAAGAACGCTATCTCGGCGATCGAGCACAATATCGGCATTGGCGCTATAGCCCGAGCGCACAAAAACGTTGTCTTTTAACTTGACTTCAGCCCTGATCTCGAACTGAATAGCGCCGTTTTCGAGGGTTCCTTTTGGTGAAATATGCTCTAAAGTGGCATCAAATTTATCGGTTTCAATGGCTCCTATGGTCAAAATCAGGTTCATGCCTTCTTTTATTTTTCCAACTTCGGTTTCATCAACCTTACCTTTAAAAATCATTTCACCCATATCGGCAACGGTGGCTATGGTGGTGCCATCGTTAAAGGTATTGCTTTCGATTACCGATTTGCCTTGTTCAACGGGCACAGCCAGCACCATTCCATCCAGTGTTGAAGATACAATGGTGTTAGCCGATTGGCTGCTTTGTTTGGTTTGGCCTTCTTTTATTAAATCAAGGTTGTTTTCAGCATCGTTCAATTCTTCTTTGGCATTGCGATAAGCTACTTCGTAACGTTGGTATTCGGCGGCGGGTATTACCTTGTTTTTCAGCAAGTCGGCATAACGGTCGAATTCGGTCTTTGCATTATCGAGCGAAATCTTGGCTCGTGCAACGCGCGACTCAGCAGCATTAAGGCTTACCATGTTGGGGATGATGCGGATGCGGGCTATGCGTTCGCCTTTGCGTATCTTTTGGCCAGGCTCTATATAAAGTTCTTCGATAATGCCAGAAACCTTTGGCTTTATCTCTATTTCACGCCGGGGAACAACCGAACCTGTGGCAACGGTTTTCTTTATGATATTGGTAACCTCGGGAGTTTTGGTTGTAAAAACCACCACCTTAGGTTTCGATTTGTTGTAAAGGAAGTAGATAGTTCCAGCAAATATCACAACTATTACCACTCCAATGAAAATTTTTAACGCGGTCTTCATATTTAATCAGTTATATGTTATTATTCAAATCGTAATGCATCAATGGGTTTCACTTTTACAGCTTTTCGGGCGGGTATAATGCCTGCAAATACGCCCGATAGCACCAGTATTGCAAGAGCCATCACAGCTAAATTAAAACTTACACTTGGGTCGCGGAACATGGCTCCTGATTCTGTTTGTGAAGCCAATGCTTTGTTTACCAGCTCAATAACTCCAACTCCAGCTGCAAGGCCAAAATAGCCGGCAAAGGTGGTTAAGAAAACGGATTCGGTAATTATCTGGCTCATGATATTCCAGGGCGAAGCACCTATAGCTCGTTGTATGCCAATCTCTTTGGTTCGTTCGCGTACCACCACCAGCATTATATTGCTAATGCCAATAACACCCGCCAACAAGGTGCCAATGCCTACAATCCATATTAGCCCCGAAATCCCCGTAAACAGGCGGGTCATTTTGGTGTACTCGTTTTGTACATTAAACGAACCAATGGCACGTTTATCATCGGGGTGAATGCCATGCCGTGAACGCATAAATGCCTTGATTTTTTCTTCCATATCCGCCACGGAGTGTTCTTTTTTTGCGGTAATGCTATACCAGCCTACAACATCCCCATAGTTATAAGTGCGTTGCAAGGTGGTAAACGGAATAATTATGGTTTGGTTATCTTGCTCCCCTTGCCGATCGTTCTTTTTAGATGAAGTAACACCAATTATCTGAAAATAAACGCCTTGTATGCGTAAATACTGCCCAAGGGGTTCTTCATCAGGTTTAAACAAGTCATTTACTACCTTGGTGCCAATTACGGCCACTTTGCGATAGTCGGTTATATCGTTTTCGTTCAGGAAGCGGCCTTTTAGAACATTCATAGGGTCAATCAGGTTATACGCTGGGTAATCGCCTTGTATGGTATAACCTCCTGTACGTTCGCCTCTTACCACATTGTTGGTGCCATCGCCCCCATAACCTTGAAGCCTTGGGGCTATGTATTCAATTTCTTGAACATTATCTAAAAGTGCCTTGGTATCGTCGTTATTAAAGTTGTAGTTTCGTCCACGCGGAAACCCTTTATAGGGCATGCTGGTTTGTTGGGTCCACATAAACATGCTGTTGGTGGCCAAATCGCCCATGCCCGTGCTAACGCCTTTGCGCAGCCCTTCGCCTGCACCCAACATTATCATCAGCATAAAGATGCCCCAAAACACCCCGAATGCGGTAAAGAAAGTCCTGAGCTTGTTCTTTTTCAGGGTTTGAATTATCTCGTTCCAACGATCAAGGTCAAACATAGGTTCGTTTTTTTGCGTTATTCGTCTCTTAAAGCTTCAACTGGTTTTACGGCAGCAGCTTTGCGTGCCGGAACAAATCCGGCAAACATACCAGCAACTATCAAGATAAAAGTTGCCAGCAAAGCTACATTCATATTTATTTCAGGGTTGGCAAAATAATCAACACCTTTTATGGCATTGCCCACAACCTCAAGTAGTACCACGCCAATTACCAAGCCTGTGTATCCCGCCACGCCGGTTATAAGCACCGATTCTTGTAAAATCAAACTGATTATGCTCCAAGGTGTGGCTCCCAAAGCTTTGCGAACCCCAATTTCTTTCGTGCGTTCCTTAACAACAATCATCATGATGTTACTAACACCCACAATACCAGCAATAATAGTCATAATGCCAATGACCCAGATAAATATCCGTATGCTAGCAAACAGGTTCATAAACTTTTCATACTCAGTTATGGTGTTGAAAATAAACAAAGCTCTTTGATCTTCGGGGTCGAATTGGTGTTTGGCCGATAGTACTTCGCGGGTTTTCTGTTCCACCTTGCGGCTCAGTTCTGTGGTGGCACCATCTAATACGATGCATACATTATTTATGTTGTTCCCACGGTTAAAGACCTTTTGGGCAGCTGTAATCGGGATGTAAATGCGCGACATGTCGCGGTCGCCACCTGGATCGGTAAAAACACCCACAACTTTAAATGGTATATCGTTCACTTTTATGTACTTGCCTAATGGGTCTTCACCGTTTTTAAACAAGGCATCGGCTACAATTTTGCCCATTGAAACCACCTTGCGGCATTGCTCAACATCCGTTTTATTCAAATACCGGCCATTAATTAAGTACAGCGATTCAACTTGGCTATACTCCGGATGCACAGCGAAAATGTCATACGTGCCGTATTCGTTTTTGTAAGACAAAACCGTGTTTCCAAAGATACGGGTGCGGGCCGAACTGCCCGTAACACCGTTTATTGCGGCCAAAATATCTCGGTCTTCATTTGTAAAGTTTATGAAAGTGCCGGGTTTAATGCCTTTGTAAGGCTTGCTGGTCATACCCGGGTTGATGCTGATATAGTTAACGGCATCGCCTTCAAACTCTTTTCTAACACCATTTTCTAAACCGTAGCCCGAACCCAACAAAATCACTAGCATAATAATACCCCAAGCTACACTAAATCCTGTTAGAAAGGTCCTTAGTTTATTCTTTCGGATGGTGCTAAAAATCTCCTGCCATTTGTCAATATCAAACATAGTGCTGATTATTTGGATGTTGCAAACGAGAGGTCACGTATTTTCTTCACATCCCCATTGCGAATATTCTCGGCAATTACCCCATCTTTAAGGCGGATGATGCGGTCGGTCATACTGGCAATATCATGCTCATGGGTTACAATAATGATGGTAATGCCTTGTTTGTTAATCTCTTTAAGGATTTCCATTACCTCATACGAAGTCTGTGTGTCGAGTGCTCCGGTTGGTTCATCGGCCAGAATTACTTTTGGTTGTGAAATAAGTGCCCTGGCAATGGCAATGCGTTGTTTTTGTCCTCCCGATAGTTCATTGGGGTGATGTTCGGCCCAATCACGTAGGCCCATTTTTTCAAGGTATTCGAGTGCAATTTTATTACGTTTGCGGCGACTAACTTTTTGATAATAAAGCGGTAAAGCTACGTTTTCGAGGGCGTTCTTAAAGGATATAAGGTTAAACGACTGAAACACAAAGCCCAAATACCGGTTACGGTACGTGGCTGCCTTGGTTTCGTTCATGTTTTTGATAAGAATGCCATCGAGTGTATATTCGCCTTGGTCATAGTTATCAAGTATTCCGAGAATATTGAGCAAGGTTGATTTGCCTGAGCCAGATGAACCCATTATGGAAATGAATTCGCCTTGTTCTATTTCTAGATCAATGCCCTTAAGCACATGCAGGCTGGTAGAACCCATCCCATAGGATTTATGTAAGTTTGTTAGTCTGATCATTTCGATGAAAGATAGACTTTGCCCCAAACCAATATTAGGCCAATTTCAAGCTAATTTTCTAATGCTGTGATATTGTGGTAGTCAATAATTTTTTTATTGTAATTACACGGGTTTACTGTTCGCAACTAAACAAGATTTGTGCGATTGCGGACAGGTGAAAACCAAAAAAAAGCCGTCCCAAAAATGAGACGGCCTTTAAAACAATAGCTAAACGAAAGTTATTTTTTGAGATGTGCAGCTAAGAACTTCTCCATAGCCTCGTAAAACGCAAATTGGTTTTCTTCGTTTTGGAATCCATGGCCTTCGTTGTCTTTTACCATATATTCTACTTCAACACCTTGTTTTTTAAGAGCCTCCACAATTTGATCCGATTCTGCCTTATTAACACGTGGATCGTTGGCACCTTGGGCAATAAATAGGGGAGTCTTTATTTTCTCAGCATTTAAAGCCGGCGAGTTTTGGGCAAGCAATAGACTATCAGCCGTCGGATTTCCAACCATTTCATACATCATATCCAGGTAGGGTTTCCAGTAAGGTGGTATGGTATTCATAAAGGTAAATAGGTTCGAAACACCTACATAATCAACAGCAGCTGCATATTGATCAGGATCTTTTACAATACCTTGTAAGGTGGCATAGCCTCCATAGCTAGCGCCATAGATTGCAATCCGTTTTGGATCGGCAATTTTTTTATCAACCAACCATTTAACGCCATCGGTAATATCGTCTTGCATGGTCAAGCCCCATTGTTTGAACGACTTTTGCCAAAAATCTTTACCATAACCTGTTGATCCCCTGAAGTTCATTTGCAGTACGGCATACCCTCTATTTGCAAGAAACTGAATTTCAGGATTAAAGCCCCAGCTATCGCGAGCCCAAGGTCCACCATGTGGATTTATTACCACTGGAAGATTATTGGCCGTTTCTAATGAATAACCCTTGGGTAGTGTGAGGTAACCATGAATGGTAAGCCCATCGCGGCTTTGGTATTGAATTGCTTCAACAGTAGCCATATCCGCTTCATTGATCCATGGGCTTACATCACAAATTTTATCCAGTTTATCAGTATTTTGGTCGTAAATAAAATAAGAACCTAACGAACGGTCGCTATACGTCCGAACTATAAACTTGTCTTCATTACGGGTCAAAGATGTAATACCAAACTCATAATCGCCCAATTCTTTGGTCAAACGTTCAAAGAGTTTTTTGGATGTTTCGTCAAAGAAATAGCTCTCGCTTTTCCACGATTCATAAATGGCTCTTGTTATAACCTTGCGTTTTTTTGAATAGGAAAGGCCATCAACATCATAGTCTTTGTTTTCATATAGAACCTTGATTTCTTTACCATTAGCAATATCAAACTCGACAATAGCTGATTTATCGCGGCCTAAGTTTGATGAGGCATAAATGTTTTTGTTGTCGAATGTGAAGAATTGGGGTGATACAGCGTCTTTAAAGCTAGTGGTTAACACAATTTTAAAGGGGTCTTTTTCGGTTTCGCGATAGAGCATTTGGGTGTTTATGCCGTCGGTTGCAGTGGCAGCCCTTAGCTTTCCCTCATGGTCAGTTATCCAGCCCGAAATGTTTCCTGGGTTCTCAGCTATCATTTCCATTTGGCCAGTAACAATATTTAACCGGTAAGGGTCAAATACTTGTGGATTACGTTTGTTCATGCTAATAATAACATAATCTGGGAGATCTTCAAGAGGATCGATTATTTCGGTACGTACACCCTCAAAGTCGGTAAAGCAAATCAAGTTAGTTCCATCTGCATTCACGCCATAAAGCTTGAAGTTTTCATCACCTCCATTATCTTTAAGGAAAAGGATGCGTGTATCATTCGCCCAAAAATATCCAGCTATGTCGCGATCGGTTTCACTGGTTAGGCGCAAAGCACTATCCTTGCCAATTTCTTGAACAAAAATATTCATACGGCTTTGGTAAGGTGCTCTATATGAATAATATTTGCCATCGGGCGAGATTTGGTAAGATGATTTCTCCGGGTTTTTGAAAAAATCTTTCAGGGGGATGAGCGGTGCAGGTTCAATTTTGCCCTGCTTGCAGCCACTTAGGAAGGCAATGCCAGCCAATAAGCTGAATGATAATAGCATAATGCTGATTTTTTTGTACATAAAAGAATGGTTTAAGTTGAGTTGAGAAAGTCTATAGATAGGGTTTACTATCTGAGGCACAAATGTAAACTTTTAGTTTTAAACACCAATTTTGTTGTTTTGATTGCAGCCTTTTGGCTTTATATGGCTCCTTTTTTGTACTTTTGTCCAAAATTTATTGATTATCAACTTGTTGATATCAAAATTTGGTAGTATTCATTTTAGGATTTCAAATCATGGTTGAAGCTGGTAAATATTATAGTCTTGAGGTCAGGGAAATAAATGATTCTGGTGCATTGCTCCTAACAGGTGAGGAAGGCAATAAGGCGATACTGTTGCCTGGTGCTCAAATCCCTCCCGACACAAATCCCGGCGATTTTGTTTCGGTGTTTGTTTATACCGATAGCGAAGATAGACCCATCGCCACAACCATTAAACCCACTGCCATAGCGGGTGAATTTGCCATATTGCCCATAGTTGCGGTTAACAAATTTGGGGCATTTGTAAATATGGGATTGCCCAAAGATTTGCTCATCCCCCACAAAGAAACCAAAAATCGTCTTAGCCCTGGCCAACGTGTTTTGGTGTATATTTACCTTGATAAAAGTTCGGGCCGCTTAGTGGGTACAACCATCGTGAATAAATACCTTCGCAACGACCCGTCTTCTTTAGCGGTTGGTAAGGAAGTAGAAGCACTAATTGCTGAAAAGACTGAAACTGGTTTTAGGGCCATCGTAAACAACAGCTTTTGGGGAATGATTTACAGCGATAGCCTACTGAAACCCTTAGCACCTGGGCAAAAAATACCCGCTTGGATCCTTAAAATCCGCGACGACCAACGTCTTGATCTCAGCATGCGCAGGCCTGGTTTTTCAGAGATTGACGAAACTTCGCAAGCCTTATTGGAGCGAATTGTTAAAGCAGGTGGATTTTTGCCGTATAATGATGATAGCGACCCAGTTGAAATCCGCAGGGTGTTTTTTGTAAGCAAAAAAACCTTTAAACGGGCAGCAGGGGTTTTAATGAAGAACGGCCAAATAAAAATTGATGAAACGGGCCTGCATTTGAAAAAGAAGTAAGCATCAGTATAGTATGGTCGCAATTAACTTGCGGCTACCACCATAATTACGGAATTCGCATAAGTATATCCCTTGCCAAATCCCCAAGTTAAGCTTACCATCGGTAATTGGTATGGCAATAGAAGTACCTGTTAAGCTTGTTTTAATATGAGCCGGCAAATCGTCCATGCCTTCGTCTTCGTGCGCATAACGCTGATTTTCGGGAACTAATCTGTTGAATACAGTTTCAAAATCAAGCCTAACCGTTGGGTCGGCATTTTCGTTGATGGAAAGCCCAGCCGAAGTATGTTGTATAAAAACATTTAAAAGTCCTAGGCTTGGGAGCGGCCCTAACCCATTCATAATGTGTTTGGTAATCAAGTGAAACCCTCTTTTATAGGGCGGTAGATCAATTGTAATTTGTTGAACCATTGAAGAGGAATTGATTTAGGAAGCTAAATTAACAAAACCTCGTAATAGGTTGAAAAAAATGCGGCAACCCTCATCGGATTGCCGCTACATAATCAATCATCAAAAAAAACAACGCACGTATTTTACTTCGGTTATTCCGAAGGTAGGTCTTCGTGGCTAATAAGGCCAAATGCAATTTGCTCTAACATATCGGTAGTTAGCGATTTAGGACGTTCAAGTGGATATCCCAAAGCACGATCCCAAATTATGTTGGCCGTGATGCCTATTGCGCGGCCAATGCCAAACAACACTGTATAGAAATCGAATTCACGAACACCATAATGCCATTGGATTACACCGGTTTGGGCATCAAGGTTTGGCCAGGGGTTCTTGGCTTTTCCTTGTTTTATCAATATTTCTGGAACAACCTGATATAGCATGTTTACATATTTAAACACCAAATCTTCAGGCATATGGGTAAGGCAGAAATCGCGCTGAACCGTATAACGAGGGTCAGTTTTACGTAGTACAGCATGGCCATAACCTGGTATTACTTGACCTGAATGTAGGGTATCCCAAACATATTGTTTTACCTCATCTTCTGTGGGAATGGAATCATTCATTTTTTCCATAAACGCCAAAATCCAGCGCAGCACTTCTTGATTTGCCAAACCGTGCAGCGGGCCAGCAAGGCCATTAACCATGGCTGCAATTGATAGGTAAACATCAGCCAATGAGCTTGATACCAAATGACCGGTGTGTGCGCTCACGTTTCCGCTTTCATGATCGGCATGAATAATGAAGTTCATACGCGAAACATCGTCGTACGGAGCAGGCTTACCCATCATATGGGCAAAGTTGGCACCGTAATCCAAGAATGGATTCGATTGAATGCGTTTACCATCACGGTAAAGTTTTGCATATATGTACGTTGCTACCTCGGGCAGTTTAGCCAAAAGGTTTAGTGAATCTTCGTACGTAGGATCCCAATAATCGCTTTTGTTAAGCCCCGCAGCATATTTTTTCGAGAAGAACGACTCTCGTTGCATGGTGGTGATAGCCGCCGAAAAGATAGGCATGGGATGGCTACAGCATGGGAATGAATCAATAACTTCATACACATACCTTGGCAAAATACGGCGTTTGTTGAATTCATCAACCACGTCGGCTACCTCACTTTCCGAAGGGATATCGCCCGTCAACAACAAATAGAACAATCCTTCAACATACGGCATTTCAGCACCCTTAGGCTTTGGAAGTTTCTCAAATAGTTCGGGTAGGGTAAACCCACGGTACCTAATTCCTTCCATGGGGTCGAGGTAAGAGATGTCGGTTACTAAGCCCTTGATGCCTCGCATTCCCCCAATAATTTGCGAAATGGTAATTTTGTCAACCACCACGTCGCCATATTCTTGGAGCAAGCGCTGTATCCTTGGCCGATGTGCCTGAATTTTTTCGTAAAGTTTTTCTTTTAGTTTTGCCATAGGAGGAAGGTATATATTAATGTAACAATTTTGATTGATTGATTGTTTAGTGCACTAAAGGAATCAATAATAACTTATATAACGTGTTTTAAATGTGATGTATAATATGGGTTGCCATAACACCCTGCCAAGCCAGGAGCTATGCTAAGCTTTTCTTGAGGTTTTGGTCTATTGCATCCAAAAAAGATTCCGTATTAAGGTAATCTTCAGGCTTTAGGGCATCGCCGTGAATTAGTAATGCTAAATCTTTTGTCATCTTGCCTTGCTCAACAGTAGCTATAACAACCGATTCGAGTGTTTTGCAGAAGTTTATCAATTCGGCGTTGCCATCCAGTTTTCCCCTATGCTCTAGTCCCCGCGTCCAAGCAAAAATGCTGGCTATTGGATTCGTAGAGGTTGGTTTTCCTTTTTGGTAATCGCGGTAATGCCTGGTTACGGTTCCGTGAGCAGCCTCAGCTTCCACCGTTTTGCCATCAGGGGTAATTAATACTGACGTCATTAAACCTAACGATCCAAAGCCTTGGGCTAAGGTATCGCTTTGAACATCACCATCATAGTTTTTACAGGCCCATACAAATCCGCCATTCCATTTTAAGGCTGCCGCTACCATGTCATCAATTAGGCGGTGTTCATAGGTTATCCCTAATTCTTTAAACCTTGATTCATAATGCGTTTCGAAAATATTTTGAAAGATATCCTTAAAGCGTCCATCATATTTTTTTAGGATGGTGTTTTTGGTGGATAAATACAAGGGCCAGCCTTTGCTTATGGCCATATTGAAACACGAATGTGCAAAGCCTGTAATGGAGGCATCGGTATTGTACATGGCAAGCGCAACCCCATCATCTTCAAAGTTATAAACACTGTAAGTTTGCACTTCGCCATCTTCGGGCGTAAAGGTTATGGTAAGCTTACCCTTGCCTTTTACCAAAAAATCAGTTGCGCGGTATTGATCGCCAAAAGCATGACGGCCTATTACAATGGGTTGATCCCAATTAGATACCAGCCTTGGAACGTTCTTAATGATGATAGGCTCTCTAAAAACAGTTCCATCAAGTATGTTGCGGATGGTTCCATTCGGTGATTTCCACATTTGCTTCAGCCCAAACTCTTTAACACGCATCTCGTCGGGTGTTATGGTTGCACATTTAATCCCAACATTGTATTTTAGAATAGCTTTTGCCGATTCAACGGTTACTTCATCGTTGGTGGCATCACGATTTTCCATGCCAAGATCGAAGTATTTGATATCGAGATCAAGGTAGGGCAGAATGAGTTTTTCTTTGATGTATTTCCAAATGATGCGGGTCATTTCGTCCCCATCAAGTTCAACAACTGGGTTTGCAACGCTAATTTTATTCATATGCTTTTAAGCTTTTGGTGCTAAGTGCCTTTTTGCAAGGTATGTTTTATATCTAAATAACTTAATAACATAATAACAAAACCAATATTAAAATGGTTCAACTGTAACCTCAGGCAATTTGCGGCGTCAATCCATTCATAACTTACAATCCTATTATTGTGAACACCTATAAATCTTTATCACGCAGCCGTACCGACAAAATGATCGGAGGCGTGGCCGGCGGAATGGCCAAATATTTTGAAATGGATAGTGCCATCGTACGCTTCCTTTTTATACTCATCACCATGTTCTTTGGAACCGGTGTCTGGGTATATATCGTGCTTTGGATTGTACTTCCATTTGATACAACGTTTTATCAACCCAATTTTTCTAACCCCCCTAACTCCTCAAACATGAATACCGATAATGTAAACCAAACTTCGGAAACCGATCCCTACCAAACTTTTCAAGAAAAAAAGAAAGCAAATAAAGAGAATGGAAACTTTATTGCTGGTATAGTCTTGATAACCATTGGTATGCTATTTTTAATCAGCCAATTTGTGCCACGCATTAGTTTTGGCGATTTATGGCCTGTAATTTTGATAGTAGTGGGCGGATTGCTGCTTCGCAACTATTTTATGGCCAACAAACCCGATAACAACCAATAATACAAGCAACATGAAATACAAGAATGTTTTTTGGGGCATTGCCTTGCTTACCATTGGTGTTTTGTTTGCCTTGCGCAACCTCGATATCATCTTTTTTAATTGGGATGCTGTGTTCCATCTGTGGCCACTTATCTTTGTCCTTTGGGGAATTTCCATTCTCCCGGTTAAGCCATTGATAAAGCTTTTATTGTCGGCCATTGTTGGGGTAGCTGCCATCGTTTTAGTTTATACAAATCCTGGTGATGGTTGGAACCCAAACTGGTTTAATTGGCAGGATGGCGATATCTCCATAAATGACGATTATGACCGTGATTATACGCCTGCCGATCAAAACCTTTTTGAACCCTTTGATTCAACGGTAACCCGAGCTACACTTGATTTAGATGCCGCTGCTGGCACATTCATTTTAAAAGATACTACAAATCAAATGGTTGACTTTAAAAGCGAAGGAAATATTGGGCCTTATGTTATGACCTCCTATGATAATGATGGCGGGCGTAAGATAAAAATTACGATGGAAGGCGTTAAAATAAATACACGTAATAGCCGCAATCAAGTTACGCTGCGCATGAATAACAAACCCGTTTGGGACGTATCAATTGATGCTGGAGCTGCTAAAATGGATTTAGACTTGAGTAATTATAAAATTGCGTCGCTTGAATTAGATGGAGGGGCTTCTGACCTCGACCTAAAACTCGGCGAATTGACGGACACCGTTAGGGTTTCTCTTGAGATGGGAGCATCCTCGGTTACGGTACGAATCCCTAAAACACTGGGTTGTGAGGTAACTTCTGAATCGGTGCTTTCGAGCAGAAAGCTTGACAATTTTGACAAAGTACGCTCAGGGTTCTACCGCTCAAAAAATTACAATGCTACCACCAAAAAAGTTTTTATTGATATGGAGGCAGCCGTTTCTAGCCTAACCATCGAAGAATATTAATTATCAATGCTTTATAAAAAGGAGCCACCTTATAGCAAGGTGGTTTTTTTTTACGGATAGGTCTCAAGTAAGCCTTCTGTGGTTGTTACCTGCCGTTCAATTACGCCATTTTCATCAATAAAATAGTAAACAGGCAATTTATCGCCAATGCAATACACCGTCTTAACAGCTGAATCTGGATATCGGAAATCACATATGTGCGTCCATTTTAAACCTGCATTAGCAATAGCATTTAACCACATTTCTTTCTTATAATCAAACGAAACCCCAATAATTTCGTAACCATTGTTTTTAAGCTTATCCAAGCTCTTTTTTGCTTCCAATAGTTGCGACATTCCCGTATTATCCCATGATGCCCAAAACACTAATACCACTTTTTTACCCTTAAAGCTGCTCAGGCTTAAGGTGTTGTTAGTGTTATCGTTCATCGAAAAATCGGGAGCAGGTTTACCCGGTTGCAGTTGGGCTAAAGCAAGCCTATATTCAGCACGTTTTCGTTCTTTATCGGCTAAGCGTTGGTGATGCTTCAAGGTGTGTTTATTATCGGGATATCTGGTAGCCAAAGCGGTATCAACAATAAGAAAGTAAGTCGAATCTTTGTTTTCGTCTAATATAACCGATTGGCCAAATCGTTGGTTAAGTACAATAAGCGAAGCTAAAGATCCTGGATGCGTACGTATGAATTTTTCAACGTAATGTTTTTGGCGGCTTACAATTCGGTCATAAACACGCATTAAGGAATCTCTAATGTGAATGAACCCGGATTTATAACGGCTCTGAAACAGTTTTTCAGCCAAATCCTCCGTTTTCCTCCGGTTTTTAAAGGTTTCAATAAAATAGTCTTGAAGCAGTTTCGAGTCATCCGACCCTGTTATAGTGCCATATACCAAACTATCTGAAACAGCTTCTATGCTCAGCTCTTCACCTGGCAATGTAACCAAGGTCAAAGGATTTTGATTGGCAATGCCAAGTTGTAGATACACGGCTTGATTTAACTCCCTTACAAAAATAAAACTGCCATCGCTTGTTAGTTCAATTGAATCGAGTGGTACGGTTTTGTTTACATCCAATTCCGATAAAACAAGTTTTAATCCCTTGGCATTATGCACAATGCCTTTTATTACAACCTGTTGGTTGTTGGGCTCGTTTTTAGGATTGCATGAAGTTAGCACGAGGCTCCCGAGCACCAGTGCGGCCATAAAATAAAGAAAGTTCCTGTATTGCATTATTCGTGAACTATATAAACCATAAGATATTCATCAATCAACCGATACTTTAACGTTAGCCTTTCATTAATAGTACGGGAACAAATCTGCCCAATTATTTTCGAATCCCTTCCTAGAAGGAATGGCTCGATACGAAGGTTTTTCCTAAAATCAAGTCCTTCTTTCCCATAATATTTGTATAAAGCTTCTTTGGCACACCAATACCCTGTTAGTGCGGCGTTGCTGGTGTCAAACGGCATTTCACCTACTTCCTGCTCACTTAAAAACCGTTCTTTTATGCGAACTATACGGTGTGCAATACGTTCAATATCAATACCAACGCTTCTATTGCGATGTATAATGGCTGCACTATAATTGCCCGAATGGCTTACCGATAATTGGAAGGTGTTTTCAGCAACAAATAGTTTACCATGATCATCATAGCATAATGTAAACGTTTCATTTGGAATCATTTGCTTGAGTAGAGCCCTATAACTTAACCAATGTGTGCGGCGTGTGTGATTGGTGAATGTTTGGTATTGTTCGAGTTCGCTATCCGATAGCTTGATTTGAGCAAGCAATTCCATTGCGGTTTCGGTTATCTCCCATAAACCATACATTGCAACATCGCTAAGTTCTTCGAGGTATTTAACGGGCATTCGCTTCAGTCATATGGGGTGCAAAGGTAGAAATTTGCAACTTGACTTTTTGCCTGCATCAAGCATAAGTTAGAATTGTGTACTTTTGCAGGCCTAATTATAAGTTAGAAATACTTAATTATTAATTACATGAGCATCGATTATAAAGTTAAAGATATGTCATTGGCCGATTGGGGCCGCAAAGAAATAAACATCGCCGAAAAGGAAATGCCGGGTTTAATGGCTATTAGGGCTCGTTATGCACCCCTCCAGCCGCTAAAAGGAGCCCGCATTACAGGCTCGCTCCACATGACCATTCAAACTGCCGTTCTTATCGAAACCTTGGTGGCCTTAGGTGCTGATGTACGTTGGGCAAGTTGCAATATTTTCTCAACCCAAGACCATGCAGCGGCGGCTGTTGTTCGCGACTCGAACGTTCCTGTTTTTGCCTGGAAGGGCGAAACCCTCGAAGAATACTGGTGGGCTACTTCACAAGCACTTAAATTCCAAGGAGGAAAAGGTCCAAACCTTATTGTTGACGATGGTGGCGATGCCACGCTTATGATACACAAAGGCTTTGCAGCCGAAAAAGACGCAAGCGTTCTTGATGTTGTGCCCGGAAGCCGTGAAGAAGCTATCGTGTTAAGTACATTAAAAGAAATTCTTGCCGAAGACCCGCAACGTTGGCACCGTACAGTTCAAGAGTGGAAGGGCGTTTCAGAAGAAACAACAACTGGTGTGCATCGGCTTTATCAAATGAAAGAAATGGGAACCTTGTTGGTTCCTGCCATTAACGTCAACGACTCTGTAACCAAATCTAAGTTTGACAACCTCTATGGTTGCAGGGAATCGCTGGCTGATGGCATTAAGCGTGCTACCGATGTAATGATTGCAGGTAAAGTTGTGGTGGTGTGTGGTTATGGCGATGTTGGAAAAGGTTGCGCAAATTCAATGCGTTCTTATGGAGCTCGCGTGATTGTTACCGAGATTGACCCAATTTGCGCCTTACAAGCTGCCATGGAAGGCTTCCAGATTACCACCATCGAAGATGCGCTGCATGAAGGCAACATATTCGTTACTACCACTGGCAACAAAGATATCATTACCGTTGATCACATGGCAATAATGAAAGATCAAGCTATTGTGTGCAACATTGGCCACTTCGATAATGAAATTCAGGTTGATGCACTCGAAGGATATCCTGGTATTCAAAAGATTAATATCAAACCGCAAGTCGATCAGTATGTATTTCCCGATGGCCATTCCATTTTCTTGTTGGCCGAAGGTCGTTTAGTAAACCTTGGTTGCGCTACAGGGCATCCTTCATTCGTAATGAGTAATTCGTTCACAAATCAAACCTTGGCACAACTCGAGCTTTGGAAAGAAGACCTGCCAATTGATGTTTACCGTTTGCCAAAACACCTCGATGAAGAAGTAGCTCGCTTACATCTGGAGCAGTTAGGTGTAAAACTTACAATTTTGACCCCCGAACAGGCTGATTATATTGGAGTGCCAGTTGATGGCCCCTATAAACCAGACCATTATCGCTACTAAGAACTCAACTATTTTATACAGCCGCCCTGAAAATGGGCGGTTTTTTTTGCTCTGTAGTATAAATCCGATTCTGTTATATTATTTGTTAGTAGTTCATTATAAAGACTTTATGTCGTTTATAAACCATTCGTGCTATACATTAATTATATATATGAAGCAGCCCATAAGCTGGATCGAAGGCTGTGCGGTACTGTTTTAAAGGCCTCGTTGCCTTGCTACCTTCCAACGGGGTGCCATCAATAAGTAGAAACTGCGAACCGCAGCAGGTATCTTTTGCCAAGAGTGTTGAAAGATCAACTTTAAGCTTGGCGCACGAATTATCAGGGTCGAAAGTACAGGTTCGTTCAAAGGCTAAATACTCATCTTGCATGTAATGATAAACAATTATGCCGCGATAACCACCCTTTAATAACGCCATATTACCCGGTACATTCAAGTTGCCATACTCAATTGATGAGGGATTTATCGTAATATTTACACTAACGTAAGGAATAGGCGAATCTTCGTCATTGGTGCCACAGCCAACAAATAAGAGAATACAAATAAGAATGTAGGATAATGAGCCAGATGGCAAAAACACGTTTTTACGAGGCATAATACAGTTTATTTTAAGGAACGTTACGAACAAATGAATATTTTTGTAAATTCAAATGAAATTGGTGAACGAAATTACTACATTTTGCTCACAGCTTCGTAGGATCGCTGTCGATTTGGACAATGCCGTGGCAAGTTGCTGTAGTTTTTTGTCAATTTCAACATGGAATGGACGTAAACTTAGCTATTTTTTTTGTAATTTTTGTGAACAGACCAAAACGCTGTTTTTGGCAATAAACCTCCCGAAATGATGTTAGGACTTAAAGAATCGCCTCTTATTATTGAAAATACCCTTCCCGAATTTATCCGGAAGCGGAGAAACCCATTTTACAGGGTTAGTTCGAGTGCTTTCACCTTATGGTTATGTGTGCTGCTGGTGCTTTTATCATCTTTTGGAAACCTTGGATGCAAAACAAGGGGCTCTCGTGTTAAACAACAACAGAAAGCCATTGAAAAGCGCAAGGCGGAAAAACATAAACAGCAGCAAGCCATTTACGAAAAAACCCTTGACCATCACCAAGCTTTGCAGGGCGATAACGGTAAACGGAGACTTGAAGAAGCCAAGGAACATCGAAAGAAGCTCGACAAACATCAAGGAAAGCCCACATCATGGTTTAAACGCTTGTTTACCAAAGATCAACGAGGATGTGGACCAGGGAAATAATTAAGTTATAAGTTTTTTTCAACAAGCTAGCAAAAATTGCTTACTTTTACGGCAAGTATTCCTAACTGATATTTGAGTACATGGACGATCTGCTTTATATAGCTTTTTTGGTAGCTTGGGTAGCCTTTGGAATTTATAAGAATTCCCAAAAGGCTAAAAACAAAGCTAATACAACCAAAACGGTGCATACTCCCGAAATCCAAGAATCGGGCAGGCCTAGTGTATTTGAGGAAATACTAACAGGTAACAAGAATGTGGATGATATTCTTGATGATTTTTTAAAAGGCAGAGAAACTCCCCAAAATCCTAGTTATCAACCTGAACCAATCGCTGACGAACAAGTTGTTTTTAAACAAGCATTTACTAAGCCTAAATATTCTAGTACTCCTAATATATCAAAAGCCTTTGAGGAAGGGCAAGCCCAAACTAAGCCAGTTGTATCATTAAGTTTTGAAAATGAACAGGATACAGGTTTGAGCAACGATTTCGATTTGCGGACTGCGGTTGTGTATGCTGCCATACTTGACCGTCCGTACAAATAATCCAGCCAACTTTTTCGTTGGAGTGGTCGATTTTATTTGGAGAATAGAGATATTTGTATTTAACTTTACTGCCTTTTTATCGCACAACGCAAATCTCTAATAAATAATCCAGTATGATAAAAAATCTACTATTAACCTTGGGAATTATACTAACCTCCTGCATGTTGGTATTCTCTCAGGCTTCCACAGGAACTCTGAAAGGAAAGATAGTCGACAAAGCAAGCAAGGAACCTATTCCCTTTGCTAATGTCGTTATTGAAATGAACGGGGTTCAGCAAGGAGGCACCACTTCGGATTTTGATGGTAATTATACTATTAAACCCATTACCCCCGGTAACTATGCCATTCGGTGTTCATACGTTGGTTACCAAGCACGATTAATCACAGGCTTCCGTGTTGGAGCCGGGAAGGTAGAGTTTCTAAATATTGAACTCGAATCCACGGCAACAGCTATTACGGGTGTTGAAATCACAAGCTACAAGCAGCCTTTGATTGAGAAAGACCAAACCTCCACTGGTGCCACTGTTGATTCAAAACAGATTGAAAAAATGCCTAACCGCAGTGCCAACGCAGTAGCAACTACAGTAGGTGGCGTTTTCTCGGCCGACGGTGAACGCGGGAGCGTTCGTGGTGAACGTGGCGAAGCAACCGTTATGTACATCGATGGTGTAAAGGTGTCAGGCGGATCTTCAAGCTTGCCTCCTAGTGCTATCGAGCAAGTGGCTGTTATCATTTCAGGTATTCCTGCTCAATACGGTGATGCTACCTCTGGTGTTATTAATGTAACAACCAAAGGCCCTTCAAATGTGTATGCTGGCGGTATCGAGCTTCAAACCTCACAGTTTCTCGACGATTTTGGTTATAACCGTGCTGGCTTCAATGTTCAAGGACCAATAATCCGTAAAAAAATTAATGAAGCTGGTGAAAAAAAATCTATTCTAGGATTCTTTATTGCCGGTGATCTGGTCTATCAAAAAGATGCTGCCGAATCACCCATTGGTAGGTACAAAGTTAAAGACGATGTGCTGGCTAAACTCAAAGAAAGCCCATTGTACGTTGATGGACTGAATGTTATACGTACATCAGCCTCCTACTTAACCAAAAATGATTTTGAACAAATAAACAGTTCACTAAATTCATCTGATTATTCAGCCAACTTCTCAGGAAAACTTGACCTTCGAATCTCGGAAAGTACCAATTTTACGTTGGGTGGTTCGTTTAATTACAATACTGGTAAAGGCTTTAGTTATGGCAACTCCATGATGAACTGGGAAAACAATGGAGAGTATTTTAATACAACCTATCGCGGTTTTGCACGTTTTACACAGAAATTTAAAAGCGCCGATGATGCATTTATCAAGAATGCCTATTACAATATTCAAGCTGATTACTCAAAATCGTTCAGCAAAACGCAAAATGCTGAGTTTAAAGATAACATCTTCAAAGTTGGTTACATAGGCCGTTTTGATACTTATACCCAGCGTTCGTATGAACTAGGCTCCGATACCATTGATGGTAAAGTGTATAATAATGTATATATACACAACGGTTACCGCGATACCTTGTTTACCTTTAAACCAGCCTCGTTTAATAAAGACTTAAGTCGCTATACCGAGCAATACTACGAAATTCTAGATGGCGACATTCGGAATGCTAATGATGTTATTTCGGGCGGCGGCCTTATTAATGGCGTTGGCGTTGGAGGCATTTATGGTCTTTGGACTGCTCCAGGCACACAGTTTAATGGATACAGCGAATCAGAATTTGAACAAATTGGTTTCAGTGCCTTGGCTTCGGCTGACGTTGGCAACCACGAGCTTCAGTTCGGTATTCAATATGAGCAACAAAAATCCGGATTCTTTACCTATGCACCTAATGCCCTTTGGCAGTTAATGCGTGGTCAAACCAATTTCCATATACTTGAACTCGACAAAAACAGCCCAACCTTGGTTACCAACGATGGCGTTTTTCAAGATACCATCTATTACAACCGCAAATATGACGCAGCCTCACAACGTACTTTCGACATCAATCTTCGTAAGAAATTAGGGTTACCTCTTGATGGTACCGACTTCATTAATATAGACTCTTATGATTTTGACTCAAAAACCATCAATTATTATGATAAAGATGGTAATTTGAAAACCGTAGGATTGGGTGAAGATTTGTTCGATATCAGTCTTTTCAGTGCCGATGAGCTATTAAATGACGGTATCTCTTACGTAAATTACCGCGGTTTTAACTACAAAGGCGAGAAGAATATAGGCAAGGTTACGCTGGATGATTTTTTAACCAAGAAAGATGAAGAAGGAAATTTCCTTCGCGAACTACCTGCTTTTGAGCCCATTTACATGGCCGGCTATATTCAAGATAAATTTACTTTCAAAGATTTGATTTTCAACGTGGGTTTGCGTGTTGACCGTTTCGACGCCAACCAATTGGTGTTAAAAGATCCATTTACCCTCTTCAATGCTTACACAGCACAAGAAGTTAGACAGATGCAAAACACAGAGACACCGCTGCCTGGTAATATTGGTGATGATTATATTGTTTATGTTGATAATGTAACCAAACCTACGGCTATCACCGGATTCCGTAATGGTAGCACATGGTATAATGCCGATGGTATTGAAATAGCTGACCCAAGCGTTTTAGATGCAGGTGCCGGCGTATCACCATACTTAATTGATCCTACCCAGAAAAAGGTTGATAGTAAATCGTTTAAAGACTACGACCCTCAGGTTGCTGTTATGCCACGTATCTCTTTCTCATTCCCTATCTCGGATGAGGCTGCATTCTTCGCACATTATGATATTCTTACCCAACGTCCTTCAAGCAGTGGTACATTTGATATTACCGATTACTACTATTTTAATACACGTACGGGCGTGCTCGATAACCCTAACCTAAAACCGAAACAAACCATTGACTATGAAATTGGTTTCAAGCAGAAACTTACAAATTCATCGGCCATGACACTTTCGGCGTATTACAAAGAGGTTCGTAACGAAATCCAAATCTATCGTTTTAATGGGGCTTATCCCCGTGATTATGTGTCATTTAACAATATTGACTTTGGTACAGTTAAAGGTTTTACCCTATCTTATGACTTAAGGCGCACTGGAAATGTTTCTTTACGTGCTTCCTATACTTTACAGTTTGCCGATGGTACTGGTTCAAGCACCACCACCGCTCAGGCCCTAATTGCTGCTGGTTTACCTAACTTACGTACTACCAATCCATTGGCATGGGATAGGCGTCATGCTGTTAACCTTAGCATCGACTACCGCTTTGGCGAGGGCAAGGAATATGATGGCCCACGTATCAACCGTAAAGATAAAGGACCTATTGAACTACTTAAGAATACAGGTGCTAACTTTACCATCACTGGTGGATCAGGCACACCTTATACCCGCGCATCCAACATTACTTCAGGCATTTCTGGGGGTACTCGTTTGCTTAAAGGTTCCTATTTTGGCTCACGCCTTCCTTGGCAGTTTAGGGTTGATGCCCGTTTTGATAAAGACCTCAAGATTAACTGGGCGAAAGATGGCGATAAGGAAAAAATCACTGAACTTAGCATTTATCTACAAGTACTCAACATCTTCAATTTTGAAAACGTGATGGGTGTTTATGCAGCTACCGGAAACCCCGATGATGATGGATACCTGAATGCAGCCGAATGGCAACGGGAGATAAACGAACAACTCAATCCAGAGACCTTCCGCGAAATGTACCGAATTGCTATCAACAATCCAGGCAATTATAGCAGTCCCAGGATGATACGCTTAGGTGTTATCTTTAACTTCTAAACATAACACTATATCATCGTATGCATATCAATTTTGAAATAAAAAAAACACACTATACTATGAAGATTTATCAGCGCATACTACTGGTTGTTTTTCTTGTACCACTGTTCACCACAGCCGTAATGGGTAGGGAATTTGTGGGCGATAAACAAAAGCAGTCAAAAACTGTAAAAGCTAGCACAGCAGGTTGTTCTGCTGCTGCAGCCTACCTATTCCTCGATGTAAACAATGTTCGCTGCCGTGTAAACACAGGTGGTGATATGTGGTGGGACTTAGGCGCTGGCGTGGGATCACAATATTACATCCCTGCCAACACCACCAAAACTTCGTTGTTTGCTGGTTCGCTCTGGATTGGTGGCGTTGACGTAAACGACCAATTAAAGATTGCAGCTTTGCGTTTCCGCCAAGTTGGTAACGATTATTGGACAGGCCCTCTCACCATTGATGGTACAGCAAGTATAGATGCTGAAGTTTGTGCCGAGTACGATAAGTTCTTCCCAATGACCAGGGCAATGGTTGACCAATTTATTGGATACAATGCCAGCACCAACAAAGCTGACGAGTATCCTGGATATTCCGTTCCCGATGCTATCAAAGATTGGCCAGCACATGGCGATGCTTCCAAACATCAAAGTAATTACCTTGCTCCATTTTATGATATGAATGGTAATGGCGTGTACGAATGGGAAGATGGTGATTATCCATATTATGACATTCCAAATGAACTTTGCCATAGCGATATCCAAACAAAAGAAGGAGAGGAAGGCATTGTTATTGGGGGTATCTTGGCCGACCAAGTTCTTAAAGGAGATGAAACCTTGTGGTGGGTATTCAATGATAAAGGTAACTATCACTCTGAATCAAAAGGTCAATCAATTGGTCTTGAAATCAGGGCTCAGGCTTTTGGTTTCGCCACCAACGACGAAATTAACAACATGACCTTCTATAGCTACGAAATTATTAACCGCTCAACTTTTGAACTTGCTGATACTTATTTCGCCCCTTGGACAGACGCTGACTTAGGTTATGCTCAAGACGACTACGTAGGTTGCGATGTTGAACGTGGAATGGGTTATTGCTACAATGGTAAGGCTATTGACGGAAGTGGTGAAATTGAAGCCTATGGCGACCAACCCCCTGCCGTTGGTATCGACTTCTTCCAAGGACCTTATCTTGATCCTGATGGATACGATAATCCATCCTTTAAAGGCGATGGTATTTTAGGCCCATCATTTGCTGGTGATTGCTCCATCGTAAACTTCGACTCAACCGTAATCCAAATGACTTACGGTAAAGAAGGAGAAACCAAAACGGCTAATTTCTTGGTGAATGCTGCTGCTATAAACGGCGTTAACTTTGGAAATGGTATTTCAGACGACGAACGTTTTGGTATGCGTAGGTTCCTCTATCACAACAATGATGGCTCTGTGCGTGGAGACCCAAGCACTGCTCCTCAGTATTACAACTACTTACGCGGTTATTGGAAAGACGGTAGCCCCATGCAATATGGCGGAACAGCTTATCCAGGTGACCCCGGAACTGTTGGCCCACAATGCGATTTTATGTTTCCCGGCGATTCGGATCCCTGTAACTGGGGAACCGGTGGCGCTCCACCAAATGGTGGCTATAATCAAAATGGCTTGTACTGGAACGAAGTAACTGCTGGCAATAACCCTTTCGACCGTCGTTTTATGCAATCTGCAGGCCCATTTACCCTGATGCCCGGAGCTGTTAACTATATTACCTTTGGTGTGCCTTGGGCTAAGGCAATTTCAGGTGGTGCTTGGGCTTCAGTTGAATTGCTTCGCGTAGTGGATGATAAATGCCAAGCTTTATTCGACAACTGTTTTAAAGTTCTTGATGGCCCCGATGCCCCAGATTTAACAATCCAAGAGCTTGAGAATGAATTGGTAGTATATGTTACCAACAAGAAATTGTCAAATAACTTTAAAGAAGGGTATAACGAACAAGATATTACCATTAAAACCGGTGATCCTTATTACCGTTTTGAAGGTTATCAGGTTTACCAGCTAAAAAATGCTGACGTTACCGCCGAAAGTTTATACGACCCCGATCAGGCACGTCTCGTTTTTCAATGTGACGTTAAGAATGGTGTAACAAAGCTTGTTAATCATGTATCAAACCAAGCAATTGGATTTAGCGTTCCTCAGATTATGGTTCAAGGTGGCGATGAAGGAATCAAACATACCTTCAGGATTAGCGAAGACCAATTCGCCTCAGGGCAACGCGCCTTGGTAAATCACAAGCAATATTACTATATGGCTGTAGCTTATGCTCACAACGAGTACAAGCCCTATACCGTTGAGCCAACGGGCCTTGATGGTCAAAAGAAACCTTATTTAGCTGGCCGTAAAAATATTAAGGTTTATACTGGTATTCCACATATCACTATAAATGGTCTTGTTACACAAGCTGATTTTGGTGATGGCCCAGTTATTACACGTATCGAAGGTCAAGGCAATGGCGGGGTTTCCTTAGAATTTTCACAAGCAACTATCGATGAGATTCTTAGCAAACCTATGGCTGATCCAGTTACAAATCCTTACGGATCTGCTGATTACCCTATCAGTTACAAGCCAACATACACCAAAGGACATGGCCCATTAGATATTGAAGTTATCGATCCATTAGCTGTTAAATCAGGTAAGTTCTACCTTAAGCTTACGGATACTGAAGAAGTTGATGGCATAATAACACATGCTAATTGGAAAATTTGGGATCAGTATGGAAACACTTACCACTCAGATACTACAATTAGTATAGATAATGAGCAACTATTACTCGACCTTGGCATTTCAGTTCAAGTTTACAATGTGGGCCAACCAGGTGATTCATTGTCAGTGCGTAATGGATTGATTGAATCGGAAATTGTTTATGCTGATAGCTCCCGCCCATGGATTTCTGGTGTTTATGATAACAACGTACCTTCAAGCGCACAAAACTGGATACGTGCTGGTACCTATTACGAAGGCGAAGGAGGAAATTCAAGTTTGAACGACTGGGGAGCTCCTGAAAATCCAGTTGATCCAAATGAATACTATGAAAAGGTAATCAATGGTATGTGGTCACCCTATTCGTTGGTAGCTTATAGCGACCAAAGCGATAAAATTGGCCCTGCAATTGACAATACTTCCAAAAACTATTGCCCCATAAAGAAAACCGCAAGCGTTGATATCGTTCTTACGCCCGATCAAACCAAGTGGTCGCGTGCAATTGTTATTGAAATGTGTCCTGATGCAAAACTGTCAGAAGGCGGCGCAAAACGTTTTGAGATTCGTAAAGGCTTGTCAGTTAACAAAGATGGTACAAAAGCCACCTTAGGTGCAGGTTCCAGTGAGAGTGTTAATGATCCTAATTTCATAAGCGAAACAGGTTTTGGATGGTTCCCAGGTTATGCAATTAATCTAGAAACCGGCGAGCGCCTGAATATAGCTTTTGGTGAAGATAGCTGGTTAAGCGGTCATAATGGACGAGACATGAAATGGAATCCTACCGCCAGTATTTTCGAAAACAGCACGCCTGTTTTCGGTGGCAAGCATTACGTTTATGTTTTACAACATACAGAGGTAAAAATTGGCGACTCAATTTACAAATTTGAAGCTTATGACGGTTGCCGCTCGTTCTTTAATGTTATGAACCGTGAACCTCAAATAGTTACCAGTAAGGCTGCTTTTGCAAGTTCAATGTGGGTTGGCATGCCTATTATGGATCGTCTTAATAGGGATAATTGGTTAAGTAATGATGTTAGGTTCCGCCTGCGTGTTGCTAAACCATATAACCGCTATTACTCAATGCCACTTGAAGAAGGCGTTGTTGCCTCTGAAAATGACCATTTCCCATTGTATAATTTCGATTTATCGGGCATGGAGCCAAGTTTGTCAGATCCTGTAAAAATACAGACTGACCTTGATAAGGTAAATATTGTACCAAATCCTTATTATGCTTACTCCTCTTACGAAACTAGTACATTGGACAACCGCGTGAAAATTACCAATTTGCCACGTAAGTGCGTTGTTACCATCTACAACATAAGTGGAACCCTGATCCGTCAGTTCAGCAAAGATGATCCTACTGTTTCTATTGATTGGGATTTGAAGAATTTTGCTGGAATACCAATCGCAGGTGGTGTATATATCATGCACATCAAGAGCGATGATGGCGAACGTATCGTAAAATGGTTTGGAGCTTTGCGTCCTGTTGACTTAAATACCTTCTAACTCATTTTGATATTGTGACTATAAACATTAAAAATCTTCTTAAAATGTTAGGTATGAAAAATTTATATAAATACTTGATCGCAATAGTCTTCACAGGGTTGATTATGCTACCGGTAACAGAGCTCAAGGCTGGTAACCGCGACCGTTCAGGACAGTCAGGTGCATCAGAATTACTAATAAACCCTTGGGCACAAAGTAGTGGCTGGGGTGGTGTAAATACCGCCACAGTACGCGGTCTTGAAGCTATGTTTGGAAATGTGGCTGGTGTTGCTCTAGCAAAAAACACCGAGCTCGTTTTCTCACAAACTCAATGGCTTAAAGGAACCGATATTAAAATTTCAGCATTTGGGTTTACTACCCGCGTTAGCGAAAGCAGTGTAATTGGAATGAGCATAACCTCTATGTCAATAGGTGATATTATGATTACCCGTACTGATTTGCCCGAAGGGGGAATTGGTACGTTCTCTCCAAGTTATATGAATGTGGGCCTCTCGTATTCTAAAGCGTTTTCAAGTAGCATTTATGGCGGAATGGTTGTTCGTATTATTAACGAATCAATTTCTGACCTTTCGGCTGGTGGAGTAGCTTTAGACGCTGGAATTCAGTATATTGCTGGTGAGGAAGAGAATATGCACTTTGGTATCACCCTCAAGAATGTTGGACCTCGTATGAGGTACTCTGGCGACGGTTTTGCTACTAAGGTTTCAATACCCGGTCAAGAATCACAGTTTACCCTTACGCAACGCGAGTCGGAGTTCGAATTACCTACCACCTTATCTATTGGTGCCGCTTACGATTTCTTAGGCGCGAAAAGTAAGTTTACAGTGGCTGGAAATTTTCAATCAAATGCATTCTCCAACGACTTGTATATGCTTGGAGCTGAATACTCTTTTAGGAATTATGTTTGCTTGCGTGGAGCCTATACCTATGAAGACGGCATTAACGATGATATAGAAAGTGGAAACAAAATTACTGTATCAAAAGGATTTAGTGGCGGTCTATCAATTCAAGTTCCAATGAACAAAGAGAAAGGTTCAATGTTTTCTATCGACTATTCTTATCGTGCTACCGACCACTTTAATGGCACACATTCATTCGGAGCAAGAGTTTCTTTCTAATACATCGTATTAATTCTATTTTTATATTTCAAGAGGGCCCTTTGTTACAAAGGGTCTTCTTTTATTTATTTGCAATATCCAAAACACGTCTCTGCCATGGGAGAAAATAAGTACTACACAAAAGAAGGCCTTCAGACATTAAAAGATCAATTAACTCAACTCATCACCGTTGAAAGGCCAAAAGCCTCTCAAATGATTGCTGAGGCAAGAGATAAGGGTGATTTATCAGAAAATGCTGAATATGATGCTGCTAAAGACCACCAAGGGCTACTTGAACTTAAAATTTCTAAGATGCAAGAGCTGATAATGAATGCAAGGATAATTGATGAAAGCAAAATTGATTCATCAAAAGTCGCATTATTGTCAGTTGTCAGCATTAAGAATTTAAAAACTTCAGCCACAATGACTTATACCATTGTGCCTGAAAGTGAGGCCAACCTTAAGTCGGGCAAAATCTCGGTTACATCTCCTATTGCCAAAGGCTTGCTAGGGAAGAAGGTGGGCGATAAAACCGAAGTAGAAGTTCCTGCAGGAAAAATAACTTTCGAGATAATTGAAATTTCACGCTAAAGTTTCTTTATGGCTACCATATTTACCCGAATAGTTAATGGTGAAATACCTGCTTACAAAGTGGCTGAGAACGCTGATTATCTTGCGTTTCTTGATATTAATCCTTTGGCCAAAGGCCATACCCTTGTTATTCCTAAGGTAGAGAATGATTATATTTTTAATCTGGATGACACTACTTTAACAGGACTCATAATCTTTGCGAAAAAAGTTGCACTGGCCATGGATAAAACATTGGATTGTAAGCGAATCGGGATTGCCGTATTGGGTCTGGAAGTTCCTCATACACACATACATTTAGTGCCCTTAAACACAGTTTATGATATCGACTTTTCGAAGCCTAAATTGAAGTTTAGCCCCGAAGAGTTTGCCGAAATAGCGCAAAGAATTGCTGGAGAAATCTAGCATTGAGGCCTGGTTGTCCAGGCTTTTTTTATGAATAGGCGCGTTCGTTCCGGCCTTCTATGTAGTTAATAAAAGCCTTGTTAACCACTTTGTTGCCGCCTGGAGTGGGGTAATTTCCCGTAAAATACCAATCGCCTTTGTGATTGGGAATGGATTGATGCAAATTCTCAACAGATTGATATACAATTTCTACATGGGCCTTTATACCATCAGATAACAATAGTTGGGTAATTTTTTGCGAGAGTTGTTGATCGGTAAACGGAGCATAAATCTCTTTAACATAGTTTATTACATCTTCTTTTGGAAGCTGCTCCTGAGCTTTCGACTTCTTATACACCTCGTTTATGATATTCGATAGGCCTTGTTCTTTTAGCAATGCAATGGCAGCTCTAAATGCCACGAAATCACCAAGCTTAGCCATATCAATGCCATAACAATCGGGATAGCGTATTTGGGGAGCCGATGAAGCGATGATGATTTTTTTTGGTTCTAAGCGATCCAATATTTTGATAATGCTTTGTTTAAGTGTTGTTCCCCTCACAATCGAATCATCAATTACCACCAGGTTGTCAACCCCAGGCCTTAAACTTCCATAGGTAATATCATAAACGTGTGCTACCAAGTCATCGCGTTGGTTGTCTTGAGTTATAAATGTCCTGAGTTTTATGTCTTTAATAGCTACTTTCTCGATACGAGGGGTTATCGAAAGTATTCTGTCGATAGCTGCGGCATCGTGATCAGGCGGAAGCGCAAGTATTTTATCGCGCTTTATACGGTTGCAAAACCGGGTAAGTTCATCACACATTCCATGATAGGCAACTGCTGCGGTATTTGGGATATACGAAAACACAGTGTTTTCAATGTCATAGTCAACGGCCTTAAGAATTTCAGGAGCCAAGGCCGCACCTAAAGCTTTTCGTTCTTTGTAGATATCTTGATCGGTTCCCCTCGAGAAGTATATCCGTTCAAATGAACAAGCCATCTTTTTTTTTTGTTCAGTAAACGGTGTTTCAACTACTTCGCCATTTTTTCTAATAATTAGGGCATTGCCTGGTTGGAGTTCCTTTACGGCTGATGCTTTAAGGTTGAAAGTCGTCTGAATGACTGGCCGTTCTGATGCAGCCACTGCAATTTCATCATCAATATAATAATATGCTGGCCTTATTCCCGAAGGATCGCGCATCACAAAGGCATCTCCATGCCCTAACAAACCTGCCATAACGTAGCCGCCGTCCCAATGCTTGGCAGCTTTTTCCAGAATCCGTTCTATTTTAATGTTGTTGGTAATTAGCTCAGAAATTTCCTTCTTTGAGTGGCCTTGCACCTTGAAGTGTTTAAATAGACGTTCGTTTTCTTCATCTAAAAAGTTGCCGATTTTTTCCATAACCGTAACCGTGTCGGAAGTTTCAACCGGAAACTGCCCAATATCCACCAAGCGTTGAAACAGTTCATCAACATTGGTTAGGTTGAAATTTCCTGCCAGCACCAAGTTACGTGTCTTCCAATTGTTTTCGCGAACAAAAGGATGGATATTGAGAATGGTGTTTTTTCCAAAAGTGCCATAGCGCAAATGCCCAAGAAAAACCTCACCTGTAAATTCAACATGGGTTTTAAGCCAATTAACATCATTCAGTCGCTGAGGGTTATCCTTTGCCAATACTTTGAGGGGATCTGAAAGTTTTTGGAACACATCTCTAATTGGGGTCGAAGTATTTGAGCGAATCCTATTAATATACTTGTTGCCTGGTTGCAGATCGAATTTGATATTGGCTATTCCGGCACCATCTTGACCCCTATTATGCTGCTTTTCCATTAAAAGCTGCATTTTGTTTAGGGCATAAAACGCAGTTCCATATTTATTAAGATAGTATTCAAGGGGTTTCAGCAACCGCAACACGGCTATTCCGCATTCATGTTTTATGGGTTCGCTCATTTTTAAGGGCTCTCAGGATGTGGTTTGTGAGTGCAAAAGTACGCATATTACGGCTTTTTCTGGCAAAATTTCCGATAGTTATCGGCTGCATCGGCACGGCCTTTTTCCATCGCAGCCTTAAAATCGGTACAAGCTTTATCATTGTCGCCTAGTTCCCTGTAGTTTACACCCCGTAAGTTCAGTAAGTTATAATCATTGTTGTTTAATGTAAACGAGGTGTTTATATCATCGATGCTTTTTTGGAACTGCTTTAAATAAAAGTGGCAGAAGGCTCTTTGCCCATATGCCTGCCCATTGTCAGGAACTTTTGCGATAAACTCCGTAATTTGATCAAGGGCCAAAGTATAATTGCCTTTACTCATGTTTTGAAGAGAACTCTCAAAGAAATCTTTGTATTTTGTTGTATTTATGCTAACAGAATATTTCTTTTTAGTTTCATTAACCAATTTACTTTGAGGTAAATACATTAAACCAGTATCTAATATGGCAAGTACCTTATCAAAACGTTTAGCATTATAATATACCCCTGCACATAATTCATATGCTGCTTCATCAGTCTTTATTTTTGCCAAATGATTTTCGATGTAGCTGAAAGCTAGTGAGTCTTGTCCTTTTTTCTGGTATTCTACAGTAATAATGCCTGTATTGGCCAATAAATAGGGTTTTATTTTATACGCCTTTAAAGCCCAGTGCAAGGCGCTATCAGAATTGCCCATTTTGTAGTAACATTTGGCTATGTAGTGTTCTCTTCTTGAATCAAATGGACTCGTATTGTTAGCCCATAGCAGTTTAATTGCTTCTTTGTAACGCTCTTCTGCTATTAACGCATAGGCTTTATTTGAGATTATTGGCTCGCCAAGCACACTTACTTGTGGAATGACCGGAAAACGCTTGATAACCTCATCAGCAGATTGTGTGGGCTTTGATGTTTTGTATAGCCTATAAACAATTGATTGGGCTTGAGCCGATTTAAAATTCATATACAAAACTACGGTGCCAGCTATCTGCAGCGTAATAAAAAGTACTGCAAAACCTTTGGCATTAAATATTTTTGTTACTTTTTCGAAACTCGTAAGCTTTTGGCTGTCATCTTCTACGCCAACCGAAATACCGAGTGCAAGCGCAAAAAACACCAATATTTCGGGCCTGTCGTGTGGAAAGTTAAAGAATGCATCGAAGAAGTAGGCTATCAGCCCAAACATTGGAAGAAATACAAGTTCTTTTTTGGCAATTGGCGTTGAACTTTTAAACAGCGGTATAGCATTTGAAACCAGTATTAGCACAAAAATCAAGGCAAAAACAAGGCCAGCTAGTATTCCACTTTCGCTGGTAATTTCCAGAAAGTCGTTGTGCACTTTATACTTATAGGTATAATCAGGACTCGTTTGGTTCTCTTTTTCAAGAACGGCAATCTTCCAGTTACCGGTTCCAACTCCAAGCATTGGATGTTTCTTGATTAACCAAAAGGTATTGTCCCAAATCTTAAACCTACTATCACCACCCCCATGGGTTATGCTCGAAAACCGTGATGCTACATCGGATGTAAATTGGGTATCATTCGTTTTTGGATAATACTTGTTTTGGATGATGGTGTAAATAAGCACGGCAAGTACCATGGCTCCAGCAAAGGTCAAAAGTTTTAGTAGCAAAAGCTTATTTTTGTTCCTGATCCAATCGAATGTAGCTAACGCCATATAAATGAGCAAAATGCCAATGGATCCAAGAAAAAATGCCCGGATACTTAAAAACAAAATACCTGCAAACGCAAATAATGTTGTGATAATCCCAAGGTATTTTTGCCAATCTTTGCGGTAGGTAAACAGCCATAGCGCAAAAGGTATTTTCATGAAAAGCGATGCCCCAAAAATGTTTTTATTTCCATATACCGATTTAATATCTATAATGCTTTCTTCAAGCCCCGAAATGTACTTTGCAATATGATAAAACACCGTGAGGCTGTCGAACAATAAGAAAAGGGTAAGAAACACTGCTAATGGATGCAATATTTTGGGGTTGTTTTTTATTGCTAATCCAATTAAATAGGCCGTTGTAAAACCCGTAAGCATTTTAAACCAGGTAATTACAGATTCAGTAACGTCAATCGCTTGCGCAAAGGATACCAATGCTAAGAGCATTAAAAGAGCGAACAACAAGCCTACCTTGCTGTTAAAGAAATTAGTAGAATTTGGAAGCGAAAACTTGTTTGATAGAGCGATGGATCCAATTGCCAATAAGTTAACAATCGACAAAATCATAAATCTTACCGCATTGGTATCAAGAGTTTTAAATGTGGGTGTAAAAACTAACATAATCAATACCAAAGCCATAATACCGATGATGAATTTCGATGTAGTGGTAATCTCGGATTGTGAAACCAGTTTTTTCTGCGATGGTTGTACTTTGGCGCTACTTTTCTTCTGCATAGCAATTGGGTTTTTATAGTAGTATGTATTTCAGCGCTTTAAATCGGAGAGAAGATAGCATTCCCTTCAAAAAGCATCTGTAATGTATAAGTCAAAAGCAAGTTTTGATTCCTTAGTTTGACCTATTGCAATACACAAAGATACAATATTCTACTTTTTATACTCATTTTGCCCAAGCAATCGGGTTGTTTTATACTTTTACCAAAAAAATTGCCATGAAATACCTTGCATTTACTGCCTATTTTATATTGGTTTCCATTTTTTCATTCTCTCAAGTCGATCGTTCTGATTGGGAAGGTGGCATTCCGGATGCTTGCACTTCAATTACCTGTGGTCGGAAAGCTACCCAAGATGGCTCGGTAATTACCTCACATACTGATGATAGTCATCGAACCAGATCCAACATCCTCATCAACCAGGCCAAAGACCATATGGCTGGTGAGTTAGTACCAATGTATAAGCGAATTGCCTGGGATACCTTACCCATGCCTCAATACAAGGATGTTTTGGTTGGGCATATCCCACAAGTGAGCCATACATATGGTTTCATTAATTCTGCTTACCCTTGTCAGAACGAACACCAATTGGCTATTGGTGAATCAACTTTTGGAGGACGGGAATGCTTGATTTCTGACAATGGCCTTATTGATTGCCAGCGGCTATGCCAGCTAATGCTTGAACGATGTGCTTCAGCAAGGCAAGCCATACTGATGGCAGGTGAATTAACCAAGGAGTATGGCTGGATTGATGCCGGTGAAGCATTAACCATTGCCGATAAAAATGAGGTATGGCACTTTGAAATTGTTGGCCCCGGTAAAGGTCGTAAGGGTTCGATGTGGGTTGCACAACGGGTGCCCGACGATCATATTGCTGTTAATGCAAACGCAAGCACCATAAAAGAGATTGACCTTTCTGACACTAAAAACTTCTTAGCTTCTGATAATGTGTATGATATGGCGCGTGATAGCATGTGGTGGGATCAGAAAAAGCCCTTCCTTTGGTGTTATGCCTACGCACCCGAAAGCAGGGCAGCCGTAGGAAGCCGCCGAAGAGAATGGCGTGTGTTTGATTTGGTGGCTCCATCGCTAAAGCTCGACCCGAATGCCGAAAACTACCCATTTTCTGTAAAACCCGATAAGCCCGTTTCCCTCTCAAAGCTCGTTAGTATTTTTGCCGATTATTTTGAGGGAACGGAGTTTGATATGACCCGCAACCTTACCGTGACCGATGCTTCCGGCAAAACCGTGATATCACCCTTGGCCAACCCCCAAATGCCCTACGATATGAATAAGCTGTTTAAAATAAACGGTGGCTGGGGCTGGCGAGGCGAACGTACAATTGCCCGTTGGTACACCATGTATGCCACTATTATTCAATGCCGAAACTGGATGCCCGACGAAGTAGGAGGCGTAACTTGGCTGGCCATGGATAATGTAGCAACATCCATCTACATTCCAGTATATTGCTCAGTAACTGACTTGCCTGAAACCTATAAAACTGATGGACGAAAAACAGGATTCTCATCAAAATCAGCATGGTGGGCATTTAACCGCCTTGGCACCTTAGCATGCCAGCGCTGGGGCGATATGCGCCATGATGTTTCTAAAGTTTGGGGACCACTTCAGGAACAACTGTTTAACAATCAACAAACCATCGAAAATGAAGCAATGGGCTTGATGAAGAATGGCAAATCAGATAAGGTGCGTGTTTTTCTTACCAAATACACCAATGAGTGGGGAACCAGGGTGGTTGAACAAGCCTGGAAAACTGGTGATGATTTGTGGACCAAATACGATGAACAGTTTTAAAATCAAAGGTTCTTCGCCATTATTTGTGGGTATTTATTTAAACGGGGTGTTTATAAAGGCGTTACAACTGCTGCAACTAAAACAATGTTAAGGTTTATATAAGGTGAAAAAGCTTTTAACCGGTTTGAATGGTCTTGTTATGGCTTAAATACTGAAAGCTCTTTCTTCCAAGATTACAGAGCTATACGCCTTGGTATTTGCCAAACTTACGCTATTTGAAGAAAAATCATTCTGGAGTGGGGTGGCCTTCTAAAAATGGTGAAACAGAAAACCGGATGCAGAAAAAATGTGCTGATGTGCAA
>CAZKHA010000019.1:0-36438 GCA_964552325.1 uncultured Bacteroidales bacterium | reverse complement strand
TAAAAACTATTCCTCCAACGTACTTAAATCACCCTCGGGCAAGCCTTGCAGACGGGCTTTAAGCACTCGGCGCATAATCTTGCCACTACGGGTTTTGGGTAATGAATCAACACAACGAACTTCTTCGGGTTTAGCTATTGGGCCAAGGTGTTCAACCATATGCTTTACAAGCTCATGTTCAAGTTCCTTACTACCTTCATATCCTTTGCGCAAAATGGCAAAAATATGGATGCTGTTACCTTTCAAGTTGTGTGGCAGAGCTATTGCGGCGGCCTCGGCCACAGCCGGATGACTAACCATAACACCTTCAATCTCTGCTGTCCCAAGCCTATATCCGCTTACTTTAATAACATCATCAACTCGACCAATAATCCAATAATACCCATCCTCATCCTTTTTGGCCGAATCGCCTGTAAAATACCATCCTTGCTTTTGGTATTTACTCCAATAGGTATCTTTAAAACGTTGAGGGTCGCGGTAAACGCCGGCTGTCATGCCGGGCCAAGGTGATTTCAACACCAGGCTGCCTTCTTCGCCAGGCTTAACTTCGTTTCCGGCCTCATCAACCACTGCCACTTCATGGCCAAAAAATGGTTTTGTGGCAGAACCCGGTTTTAGTTTGGTAATGGGCAACGGACAAATTACGAAACCACCCGTTTCAGTTTGCCACCAAGTATCCATAATTGGGCAACGCTCCTGACCAATGTATTTATAATACCATTTCCAGGCTTCCGGATTGATGGGTTCGCCCACAGAACCTAACAAACGCAACGAGCTCAAATCATTACGTTTAGGCCACGATTCACCAAAACGCATCAAACCACGGATAGCTGTTGGCGAAGTATATAAAATATTTATACCGTATTTGTCAATCATTTTCCACCAACGGTCAGGATAAGGGTGGTTAGGCGCACCTTCATACAGCATAATGGTGGCACCATTTATAAGCGGGCCATAAACAATGTAACTATGTCCGGTTATCCAACCTGGGTCGGCTGCACACCAATAACGGTCTTCGGGTTTAACATCAAACACCATCTTATGGGTTGTGGCAGCATAAACACTGTAGCCACCATGCGTGTGCACCAATGCTTTTGGTTTTCCGGTTGACCCCGAAGTGTAAAGCAAGAAAAGCATATCGTTCGAGTCCATTTCCTCGGTATCGCACTTATAACCAGCAATAGGCAGCGCTTTTAGATCATGATACCAGTAATCGCGGTCGTTTTCCATGTACACATCCTGGCCGGTGCGTTTTATGGTTATACAAATCTCCATGGTCGGCGAGAGCTCCATAGCCTTGTTTACCACGCTCTTTAATTCAACAATCTTGCCCCGCCGATAACCACCGTCAGCAGTAATTACCACCCGGCTGTTGGCATCGTTTATACGTTCGGCCAAGGCTTCGTGGCTAAAACCACCATAAACCACACTGTGGGCGGCACCAATTTTGGCACAAGCCAGCATAGCAAACAATTGTTCAGGAAGTTGCGGCATATAGATAGTAACCACATCACCCTTTTTAACACCCATGCTTTTAAGCACATTGGCAAACTGAGATACCTCGCGGTTTAATGCATGGTACGAAAACGTGCGGTAATCACCTGGCTCACCTTCCCAGATTAGGGCCAACTTGTTTCGGGTAGCCGTTTCGAGATGGCGGTCGATAGCGTTGAGAATGATGTTGGTTTTGCCACCGTTAAACCATTTGTAAAAAGGCGGGTTTGTAGCGTCGAGCACGCTATCCCATGGCTTATACCAACGCAATAAACTGGCTTGATCGGCCCAAAACTGTTCGCGGTTTTCGATAGAATACTGGTACATTTGATCATACTCTTTTGCATTCGCGTTTTCGATTACCGTTTGGCTGGGGTAATAAAACTTAGGGTCAGTGATTTGTTCCATTGTGATTTACTATTAAGGATTTACGTTTATGAGTTCACAGATCTGGAGCCGTATGCAGGCCTAGGTGGAATTTGGCATGAAAGTATCTTATTCGAACTAAACACCTAAAAACGCTTACTATTCAAACAATTACCAAGAAACCATCATCACATGCATACAAGTAGATATATAACAGGTGAAAACTAGTTTTGTTTGAATTGAGCCTAGCTAAAAGAAATCCCTTAAATTTGGGACTCAATACTCAACAAGCTATGCATAGAAGGGACTTTATTCAAAAAATGGCCATTGCGGGTTCTGGCATGTTTATCCTAGGCAATTTTGGCTTTATCCTTAACGCAACTGCCTCTGGTATAAACCATAGAGCAATCTTGATTGACTTTGGCAAGTGTACAGGGTGCCGCACCTGCGAGAGCGTTTGTGCCGCATTTAACCATAAAGTTGTAATTGAAGATGAAAGCATGAATGGCTTAGGAAATCCTTGGTTATCAAACATTCGTGTACATCATTTCAACCCTGACGTGGACATACCTAATGTATGTTCGTTTTGTTTAGACGCCCCCTGCATAGAAGCTTGCCCAACCGAAGTTGATGAACAAAAAGGCCATAAAGCACTTTTTCGACACCCCAATAGCTTGGTTATCAGAAACGACAAAGAAATTTGCATTTCGTGCAAATCCTGTATTAAAGCATGCAAAGCTCATAGTAGAGGGGTTTTAATGCCTGATGAGGATGGTGCCCCGGCACGTATGTGTACACTATGCGAAGGCGACCCACAATGCGCCAAATTCTGTCCCTACCAAGCCATATCAGTTTACAACCAAGCAGATTTAATGCCTTACACTGGGATGTCTCCCGAAAAAATTGCCAGTCAACTTATTGAAACATACTATAAAAACTAACTCAATATGATTAAAGGTTATTACGGCATTGTGCTTGAAGTTGACTTAACTTCCGGAACTATTGTTAAGACCCAAATACCAGATGAATATTTAACTGAATACATCGGTGGGCGCGGTTTGGGTACAAGGCTTTTGGTCGAAAGAATGTTAAAACCTCACATCGACCCGCTATCGCCCGAGAATGTTATTTGCTTTATGCCTGGCCCCTTTTGTGGATTGCCTATACCCTCTTCATCACGCACTTGTGTGGTAACAAAATCGCCACGTACAGCACCCATAAACAAACCTTCAAAGCATGCTTCAACCATTACTTACACCAACATGGGTGGCTTTTTTGGGCCTGAGTTACGTTTTGCCGGCTATGATGGCTTAATCGTAAAAGGGAAATCAACAAATTTGGTTTACATACTGATAGATGATGACAAGGTTGAGATAAAAGATGCCAGTGCTTTTGCCGGGATGGGCACCGATGACTTTGACAAGGCCTTTCACAAGCAGCTTGGTGACTTCCATTACGAGTCATGCTACATCGGCCCTTCGGCAGAGAAACTTGTTCCTATTACTTCGGTGTTAAACACAGCAGCACGGGCGGCAGGACGTGGAGGTGCAGGCTGCGTAATGGGATCGAAAAACTTAAAAGCCATAGCTGTCCGGGGCACAAAAATGCCAAACATTGCCCATCACAAAGAATATCTGAAGCTACTTGATGCCATAAGAATTTCGTTTAGCCAAGACACTCCCGACCGGAAATTTTGGCGAGAAGGCGGCACAACCAACGCACTTGAAGAATCGAGCAATGGCGGCACCATGGCTGTAAAAAACTATGCAGAAGGCTCATTTGATTTAATAAAAAACATCAACACAGCCACTTCGAGAAAAGAAATCTGGAAAAGGGATTTCGCGTGTTATTCGTGCCAGCTAGCCTGCAAAAAAAGCGGCATGGCCAAAGGAGCCTATGGAGGGATAGTACACGATGGCCCCGAATATGAAACCGGCACCATGTTGGGCGCCAACCTATTGATTGGTGATTTGGCAGGTTTGCAGAAACTTATTTATGTAGCTGATGATTATGGCCTTGACATTATCTCGGTTGGGAATATCATAGGCTTTTTAATGGAAGCGTTTGACAAACAGCTTATCAACAAAACATTCCTCGATGGCATTGACCTCACTTGGGGCAATGTGGATGCTGCGCTTGAGATGCTCCACAAAATTGGAAAGGCCGAGGGCATAGGCAAGCTAGCAGGCAAAGGAGTGCAAGCATTGGCTGATGAAATAGGCCAGGGAAGCCACAAGTTTGCTATTCATGTAAAAGGCCATGAATTGGCAGCATGGAATGTTCCTGTTGCCAAAGGCTGGTTTGGCATTTCGTATGCTACAGCCAACCGCGGCGCATGCCATATGAACGGTGGAAACCCAACGGCACAGGACGAATCAGCCTTAAGGGATTCGCTGGGGGCATGCAGTTTTGCAAGCGACTGGTATAAGGACGAACTCGCTTATCAACAATTCTTACAAGCAATTACAGGCCATGAATGGACCAAAGAAAGTTTTTTGAAGGCAGGGGAGCGAATTTACACACTCGAAAAACTGTTTAATTGGCGCGAAGGATTCACAAAGACAGACGACATATTACCTGAACGTTTTTTTGTGGATGAAGCCACCACAGGCCCAGCAAAGGGAATAAAAGTTGGAAGGGAAGAATTTGCCGAAATGCTGACCAAGTACTACGAAGAGCGAGGCTGGAATCCAGAAACTTCTGAGCCATCATTGGAAAAAATCCACGAACTGAATCTTTCATTTATGGTTTAAAAAATGCCCTACCAAAAACTCTACCAACACCTTACACAATTGGGAATAAGCTGGACCGCCTACGAACACCCCGCTGCACCCGATATTGAAACCGCCCGGAAATATTGGGTTGATATTGCTGCAACACACTGCAAAAACGTGTTTTTCAGGAATCACAAAGGAAACAGGCATTATTTAGTGGTGCTTGAACATACACGCAATATCAGCATTCACGACCTTGAGAAACGGCTCAAACAAGGCAAACTCACCTTTGCCTCGCCCGAACGCCTGAACAAATACCTTGGGGTAATGCCAGGCTCAGTAACACCTTTTGGATTGATAAACGATACCACAAACCATGTACATGTTTTCTTTGACGCCAATCTGCAAAAATCAGCGTCCATTAGCTTCCATCCTCTCATTAACACAGCATCAATTGTAGTAAAATTTACTGATTTTATGCGGTTTATGAATAATTCTGGTAATTCGTATGAATTTATAACACTTTACGACGATTAACACTACAACATGAAAAAAGCATCCCTTTTAATGAGCCTGCTCCTGAGCGTACTATGCTTATTGGCTCAAACGTCAAAAAAAGACAGCTTGATTTATAAAAGCCCCAAATCGGGCTTATACCAAGAAATTCAGCGCGAAACAAAGCCTTTGACCATTGTACCTGCCAAAAAATACATGGCCTTGGACTTAACTGGCAAAGACCTACCAATGGATACCACACGTTATCAGCGCGCATGGAACAACAGTCCAGTTTGCCAAGGCGAGAGCGGAACTTGCTGGTGTTTTGCGGCCACATCGTTCCTTGAATCGGAATGCTATAGGGTAAACGGCCAAAAAACCAAACTCTCGGAAATGTTTTTCGTATATCACGAATACTTGGAGCGAGCGCTGCAATTTGTAGAATCTCGCGGAGCCATCACTTTTGACGAAGGCTCTGAAGCCTCGTCGGTGCCCTTGTTGTTAAAAAAGTATGGAGCGATGCCTTTATCTGCCTACCAAGGGAAACCCAATAAAAACAAGTACCATCATCACCGTGAGATGATTGCAGAGATGAAGACCTTTTTAACCAACATAAAAGAAAGCCAAAACTGGAACCCCAACCTGGTGTTGCAGACCATCACATCAATTATGGAGCATTATATGCAGGCGATGCCAGCTACCTTCGATTTTAAGGGGAAAACGTACACTGCCAAATCATTTGCCGAAGAAGTGGTAAAGCTTAAGCCCGACGATTATTTTAATTTCATGTCGAACATGGAACAAACTCAAAACCAGCGAACCGAATTAATTGAAGATGACAATTGGCGGCATTTCGACGAATACTATAATGTTCCATTAAACGAATTCTTTAATGTGCTAACCAACGCATTACAAAACGGATACACGGCTTGTATTTGTGGCGACATTTCAGAACCCGGCTTCGACCGTGAACAAGGGATTGGGATGATCCCCAACTGGGATATCCCCTCCAAAGCGATAGACGAAAACGCGCGGCAATATCGGCTTACCAATAAAACCACCACCGACGACCACTGCATGCACATTGTTGGCGTAACGTGGCACAATGGCAGTTATTGGTTTCTAACAAAAGATTCTAATGCAAGCGCCTTTGATGCACCCGTGAAAGGCTTTCGATTTATACATGAGGATTACATACGCTTAAAAATGATGAACATACAGGTTCACAAGTTGGCAGCGCGTCCTATTCTTGACAAAATCATTAAATAAAAATGATCTTTAAACCGCCACGATACATCATACTTGTATTTTTCTTTTTAACCGGACTAGCTGCCTTGCTAACCCAAACCGTGTGCGCATCCCTATTGTATACTTGGCTGGGTTATGCTGCATTTGCACAGGTATTTGTATTGGTATTTTATATGGCAGGCATGGCATGGGGCGCAACAAAAGCATCCAAAACCACAGGTAGCCCAGCCAAACATCTCAAGGTATTCGGGTTAATTTCAATCTTTTCGGGCCTTTTTGGCCTACTTGCTGTGCCAATCTTACAGGCTGCAAGCAGCATAAGCGCACATCTTGGCAATAACGAATGGTTTATTCATCTATATCGCTATTTAATCGGCATATTATTAGTTATACCTCCATCATTTTTAAGTGGTTATAGTTTCCCTGTGATGCTAAAAGCCATTGGTGCTATACCCAACCAACATTTGGCTCCAAAAATTTATGGACTAAATGCCTTAGGGGGAGTAATGGGTGCTTTACTTGCTGGCTTCTATTTAATTGGAAACATACCACATGACAGCATCTTGTTGTTGGTAGCCTTTACATTTTGTAGTGTAGGCATAGGTTCATTGCTAATCTCGAACAAATGGAAACCGGAACCCAGAAATGTCCAAAACCATGAAGCATCAGGCCAGCTGCTTAAAAAACTTTATATACTGGCATTTGCATCCGGAGTTGCTGCTTTTGCTATGCAAGTATCGCTGCTTCGATTGTTAACGCTAATCCTTGGTTCCTCGTTCAGATCGTTCGAAATACTTTTAGCAGTCTATATTGCTGGCATGGCTTCCGGAAGCTTTGCAACGGTAAAACATCCACCAAAAAAAGTCATACGCTTCGCACTCATTATGGCTCCATTAGCAGGCGTATTGACTTTATCGCTTTACGAATTTTTGGTTAAAACAATGGCCTCAGCCTTAACGGCCATTACCCGCACGGAAGAAGGTTGGGTGGTTTACAATTTCGTTACCATGTTTATATCCTCCATCTTGGTATTTTTACCTGCATTTTTTATGGGCATGCTATTACCTGCGCTTATTAGCGAAAGCCCAAAAGCAACACAAGGTAAAACCTATGCCATAAATGCCTTAGGATGCGGTATTGGCGCCCTGCTGGCCCAACAAATAGGCTTTCCATTGCTGGGTGTATGGCATACGCTTATGTTAGCCATGGTATTTTTACTGGTAATTGCATCCTTAACTCTTTCAAAAAAGCTAACGAAACCTAGCCCTTTGCCGCTTGTTATAGCCTTTTTAATTGCAGGGGTGTTTCTGCTATACATCTCACCAGATCATTCCGTTTTAAACGCTGGCGTTTTCCGAACAGGCCGGTCCACAAACTCTTCCGCTATTTTATTCAATCAAGATGGAAAGACGGCAAGCGTGGCTATTACATTGAGCAACGATAAAAACATGACCTTGCTTATTAACGGCAAACCCGATGCAGCCATTGGTATGGGCAATAAGCCAGGGCCCGATGAACCTGTTGAAATTCTACTTGCCGCCTTACCCCTTTCATTAACTCAAACACCTGATAATGTATTTGTTATTGGATTAGGCTCAGGTTTAACCGCCCATACGGCTTTATGCGACTCCAGGGTTAAAACCCTAGAAGTGGCTGAAATAGAACCCGCTGTAATTGAAGCCTCACGCAACTTCGGACATCGTGTGGCCAAAGCTTACTACGACCCACGATGTACCATTAAAACCGGTGATGCTCGCTTACTGTTAGCTAACGAACGGAAAAAATACGATTTAATAATCTCAGAACCCTCAAACCCATGGGTTAACGGAATGGGAAACCTATTTACGAAAGCATTTTACAGCACTGTAAAAGCGCGCTTAACTAGCCAAGGTGTTTTTACGCAATGGATGCACCTTTACGAATCCGATGTCCGCTTGGTAGCATTGGTAATTAAATCATTAGCTCAAGTTTTCCCGCATTATTCAATATATTTTGCCGACGATTCTAATATTTTAATTGTAGCTGGCAATCAAGCTATCGATGGCTTTCCATCAGATAAAATCTTTAAATCGAATGAATTAAAACTGAACTTAGGCAGGATTGGTATTTTATCGGCCAACGATTTAGCCTTCAGAAAACTTGGCTCCTCTAACTGGCTTAACGCATACTTTGCGAATCTCGACACTTGGGGAGCTAGCTATAACTCAGAATACAAACCCCTTCTAGAAACAAAAGCCATAAAAGCCCGTTTTTTGGAACAAAACGTAGAAGAACTTCACCAAATATATGCAAGCCTAACACCTGTTTTTGAGAAGGCCATTTTAAACGGCACGGAAGTAAGCCCTTTTGCCTATCGTTTTCAGGCCATCCAAGATTACAATAAAGTTACTGCGAACATACGCTCGTTTAAAGTAAGCATTGGGCAGCTTTATCAGTTGGCAAATGCGAACGAACTCGATTCATCAATGGCCGAACTAAACTTACTACCCATGGATTTGTTGGTAGATGCCTTTCACGAAGATTTTATAAGTATTAACAGGTTTTCCAACCGTTCAAAATCGGACACGCTTGCGGTTTTTTTGAACAATCAAATCAAAAAGCACCCCTTTCGAAAAAATTTAACGAACATACTGCTATTCTACCACGGGGTTCTAATCAACAATTACGAACAAGTACTGCGTAATGGTAAGCTAATAGATATCCACAGAGGTTCTTACTCCGAAAAAATCTTACGATACGTTGAATTTCAAATGTTACTTTCGTATTACAAATTAGGTAAACGGAAAGAGGGTAGCCTGTTTTGGCATAATTTATGCAAGCGGCAGGTAGCCGATACCCGACTTCAGGTTTTGGCTACGCTTCTAAATCAGCGCCTTATTAAATCAAACTAGTATTTGTTATGAAATCTTTTCGTTTACCTATTGTATTAACCACCCTTATGATGGTTACAACATCTTTGTTTGCGCAAGAAACACCAAACACTGAAACTCAGTTTTTACTAAGCAAAGGAGGGCCAGTCTCATTTTCAGGCTTTGGAGCTCCCATTGTCGAATTTTCATCTGTTGATGGCGAGTTGGGCGTTTCAAGCGGTGGCGGTGGTGCAGTATTAATTAACCAAACCTTTTTCTTTGGAGGCTATGGTATGGGATTGGCCACTGACATGCCGCAGTATAACATTGTAATTAAAGATGAATATAACGGATTGAAAACGTATAAAAACCGCCGTCCCATGCTTGGCCATGGTGGGTTTTGGCTTGGATACATTAACAATACCGAACGCATTTTCCATTGGTCGATTAGCTCAAAAATTGGCTGGGGAGCCGTTTCGATGATTGATAAAGAATACCGCGACATGGATAATGAATTGGGGTGGGATGGGGTTTTTGTTGTAACACCACAAGCCGAATTCGAAATAAATATGCTTAAGTGGTTTAAAATCAATTTCGGATTAGGATACCGCTACGTTTCGGGAGTGACCCAAACCTATATTGACCAAAATGGACAAGAAAAGGCTTACTTTGACAAAAACGCCTTTAACAGCCCAGTTGGTAGCATAAGCTTAATGTTTGGAAATTTTCTTAAATAATCATCCGAAAATAACTAAAATAAGTAATCGAAAAAATTAGCATTAAATTTATTATTTAATGCAAAACCTCCAAAATTTTACGAAAATCGAGGCCTCTGCCTTTTTCAAAATTTTATCAAATGAAACTTTTGTATAGTTTAATTGCTGTATGTGTGTTGTTAATAAGCACGTCAACTTTCGCAGAAAATGGCATATTGGAGCCCAAATTTACGATAAGTGGAAATATAACCGATGCCCTAAATGGAGAGCAACTGATTGGTGCTACAGTATTTGTAAAAGAAACATCTGCTGGCACAACCACAAATGTGTATGGTTTCTATTCGTTAAGCTTGCCAGCCGGAAAATACACCTTACTGTATTCGTTTATTGGCTACAAAACCCAGGAACAATCTATTGAACTTAAAAAAAACCTTACTTTTAACATGAGCTTGGCCACCAAGACCGAGCAACTTAATGCCGTTGAAATTACAGGCGAACGCAAGGGTGAAAGTGTGCGAAAACCTGAAATGAGCGTTGTTAAAATGGACGTTAAAACCATAAGCCGAATACCTGCACTGATGGGCGAGGTTGACATAATTAGGGCATTGCAATTGCTGCCAGGTGTTAAAACGACCTCGGAAGGCTCAACAGGATTTAGCGTGCGAGGAGGGGCACAAGACCAAAATTTGATTTTATTGGATGAAGCCCCCGTTTATAATGCATCACACTTACTTGGTTTTTTTTCAATTTTTAACAATGATGCATTAAAAGATGTAAAGATTTATAAAGGAGATATACCTGCTGCAAATGGTGGTCGCTTATCGTCATTGCTCGATATCCGCATGAAAGACGGCAACAACAAATCATTTTCGGGTAAGGGTGGAATAGGAACCATTAGCAGCCGTCTAACCCTGGAAGGCCCCCTTGTAAACGAAAACACGTCGTTTATTGTGTCTGGGCGTCGCACGTATGTTGATATGTTCCTGCCATTGTCATCAGATAAAAATGTACGCGAAAACACCCTCTATTTCTACGACTTCAATGCTAAAATTTCTCACCGTTTTAACGACAAAAACCGCCTGTTTATTTCGGGTTATATGGGTCGCGACGTGTTTGAAAACAAATTTGCTTACATGGATTTTGGCAACCAAACACTCACAGCGCGTTGGAATCATTTGTTCTCGAGCAAGCTCTTCTCCAACTTTACATTTATCTATTCAAAATACGATTATGCGTTAGGAAGCCCCGAAGAACAAGCCAATGCGTTTATTTGGAAATCAAAAATGAAAGACTTCAACTTCAAAGCCGATTTCAACTTATTCGCCAACCCTAATAATACCGTAAAATTCGGGATACAAAGCACTTACCACACCTTTAATCCTGGTTCGGTTAAAAGCACTGGTGCCGATGCCACCTTTAATCAACTTATAATGCCCTTGCAATACAGCCTTGAGTCGGCGGTGTATGTTAGCAACGAACAAAAAATTGGCGAATTGTTGAGCCTTAAGTATGGTTTGCGGTTAAGCATGTTCAACAATATTGGCGAAGCCACCAATTTCATCTACAACAATTTATATCAACCCATTGATTCAACCGTACATGATGATGGTGAATTCTATAACACCTACATAAATATTGAACCACGTTTAGCGGCAAATTATCAGTTGAATGAAGTATCATCCCTAAAGGCTAGCTATTCAAGGACTGCACAATACATTCAATTGGCGCAAAACTCAACAGCAGGAACACCGCTCGATATTTGGTTTGCGTGTTCGCCCAATGTAAAGCCGCAACTTGCCGACCAACTGGCCATTGGCTATGCACGCAACCTACGGAACAACACCTTAGAAGCTTCTGTGGAAGCCTATTACAAAAACATGCAAAACGCCATAGATTTTAAAGACCAAGCTGATTTGTTGTTTAATGAGTTTCTTGAAGGCGAAATTAGGCGTGGCAAGGCATGGGCCTATGGAATAGAATTTTTGTTGCGCAAAACCGAGGGCAAGCTAACCGGCTGGATAGGCTACACCTACTCAGTGGCGCGCAGGCAAGTTGATGGCATCAACAATGGCAATGCTTACAATTCTCCGTACGACAAACCGAACGATGTTTCGATTGTACTCAATTACGAGTTGAATAAACGGCATATGTTTTCGATGAACTGGGTTTATTCCACTGGCAATCCAGTTACATTCCCCACCGGAAGAGCCCAAATTGGCAACAACATCATTCCGATATACTCAGACAGAAACGCCTACCGAATGCCCGATTATCATCGCTTAGATGTATCGTATGTACTTAAACCCAAAGAAAGACCTAATCGCAAATGGGACTGGGAACTCAACTTTTCGATATACAATGCATATGGCCGTAAAAATGCTTGGACCATAAACTTCGTTCAAGATAAGCAAAACCCAGAGCTTACCTATGCCGAAAAAACGTATTTATTTAGCATTATTCCGGCGGTAACCTTCAATTTCGAATTCTAAAACAAAACACTATGTTTAAAAAAATACTTTATGGCTTAAGCCTCGTCTTATTGACCCTAAGCTGCACCGAAAAAATTGACATTCAACTTGATGAATCACAAACCCGTTTGGTTGTTGAAGGATATTTAACCAATGAATCCAAAGAACATATGGTGCGTTTATCAAAGTCAGCGCCCTATTTCTCAAACCAAACAGCTCCAGTAGTTGAGGGTGCCACAATTAGGCTGAACGATGGCGAAACAAATCTGACACTTACTGAAAAGACGCCAGGAATGTATGTTACACCTGCTGATTACACCGGAGTACCCGGAAAACTTTACCAACTTACCATTGAATTGGCTGAGCCAATAAACGACCAAACCACATTTACGGCCACTAGCCTGATGCGAAACGTAGTGCAATCAGACAGCATTGAGGTTGAATATCATAGTGATTGGGGAAAAGGCATTTGGGAAGTAAAATGGTACGCACAAGAACCTTCGGGCGATGACTACTACCTATTTAAAGCTTATAAGAACGACTCGGCATTTGCTGACAGCCTCAAGAATTGGATTACAATTGATGATCGATTTATTGATGGGAACAACACCAATGGCATTGGGGTTAAATATTTCTGGAAAATCAGGAAGCAAATCATAAATCCCGGCGACAAAATCACGCTTCAAGTTTGTGGCATAACCAAAGAATACCAGAACTACGTTGAATTTTCACGACGAGCAGTTAATCAACAAAACCCAATGTTTAGCGGTCCTCCAACCAATGTGCCCGGAAACATTAGCAATGGGGCTATAGGTTATTTTGCCGCCTATGCAGTAAGCTATGCCTCAACCACCTATTCAACCACTCCATAAAAAACCGGTTTTTAGCGGCGTTTTTGTACCTTTGCAAGTTAAAATTATTGGTATGCAAAAAATCGTGTTATGGGTACTAGCCTTGTTTTTTATTGCTGCATGCACATCAAATTCTGCAAATGAAACCAAGCGATTAACGGTTAGCATCTTACCTCAAAAATACTTTGTCGAGAAAATTGCTGGAAGCCAGTTTGTTGTTGACGTTTTGGTTACACCTGGGGCCAGCCACGAAACATACGACCCCACTCCACGCCAAATGATGGACATGGCCCAATCGGATATTTACTTTATGAATGGCCGCTTGAGCTTCGAAGAGAGCTGGAAAGACAACTTCAAACAGAACAACCCCAAGCTTATTGTTGCCGATGTATCAGAGGGCTTGGAAATAATTCATGGCAGCCACCATCATCATGCTGATGGAGAAAGCTGCGGACATCTCGGCGACCCCCACTTTTGGCTCTCGCCGCGTGCCGTAAAAACCATTGCCTCCAACATCCTCAAAGAACTCGTGGCTGTTTATCCCGAGATGCAAGAGCAGTTTACAGCCAATTACAACAACTTCCTTCAAGAAATTGATTCATTGGATGCATTTGCAAAAAAAGAACTATCCGGATTGAAATCAAATACGTTTTTGATTTTCCACCCGGCATTAACTTATTTTGCCAAAGATTATGGCCTTGAACAAGTTGCTATTGAAGTGGATGGCAAAAACCCAACCGCCAAAGGCATGGGTGAGTTTATTGATATGGCACGAAACGAAAACATTAAGCTTATACTTATCCAAAGCCAGTTTGACGTGCAAAATGCTCAAGCCATAGCTCGCGAAATTAATGGAGAATTGGTTCAATTCGACCCAATGTCAGAAAACTGGGACAACGAACTGCGGGCGACTATCCTAAAACTCAAAAAAGCTCTCTCACAATAAGATGGAGAAACTGCTCGAAATAAAAGACTTAACGGCAGGATATGCCAATCAGGTCATCCTTAGCAACATAAACCTCAGTGTTTTTGAGCAGGACTTTATTGGCATTATTGGCCCTAACGGAGGCGGCAAAACAACCCTGCTTAAGTGCATTACAGGTCTGCTAAAACCTTTTAGCGGTGATGTTACACACTACCAAACCAAACAAAACAAAGGGTTTATAGGCTATTTGCCCCAAATAAACCAATTTGACAAAAAGTTTCCGATAAGTGTGTTGGATGTAATCCTTTCAGGGCTTATGTCACAAAAGAAACTGTTTAGCAGGTATTCGGCGCACGAAAAAGAAAAGGCAAGCCAACTACTTGAGCAAATGCATATATCACACCTAGCCAAAAAACCAATAGGCGAACTCTCTGGCGGGCAGATGCAACGCGTGTTTTTGTGCAGGGCACTTATTTCCGAACCCCAACTCCTTATTCTCGACGAACCAGACACATACGTTGATAATCGTTTTGAATCAGAACTTTACGATATTTTAGCAAAGCTTAACAAAAGCTTGGCCATCATGGTGGTTTCGCATGATATCGGGATTATTTCATCCTACGTAAAAACCATCGCCTGCATAAACCGTGAGCTGCACTATCATCAGGGCAGGGAAATAACCTCCGAAATACTGAGGGTTTATAACTGCCCTATCGACTTGATTGCCCATGGCACTGTACCACACCGGGTATTGCACGAACACACCTCAACCGATCACCACACCCATGAACATCATTGATTTAATACACTACCGTTTTTTTACCAATGCTATTTCGGCAGCCATGCTTATAAGCGTGTTGTGCGGAGTGATGGGTGCTTACATTGTGGCCCGGCGCATTGTTTTTATTAGTGGGGGCATTACCCATGCTTCGTTTGGAGGCATTGGCCTTGGCTATTACCTTGGCATAAACCCTTTATTTGGCGCCGCCGTTTTCGGGATTCTTTCAGCACTAGGCATCGAATTCCTCGCAAAAAAAACCGAGGTTCGCGAAGACTCAGCCATTGGGATGTTATGGTCGTTCGGCATGGCAATCGGGATTATCTTCGTGTTTCTAACACCAGGTTATGCACCTAATTTAATGACCAGCCTTTTTGGAAGCATCCTTACGGTTGGCACAACCGAATTATGGCTGATGATAGCCTTGGCTGCTTGTATCATCCTGTTTTTTGTTTTGTTTTACAGGCTTATCTTAGCCATAGCTTTCGACCAAGAATATGCAGCCACGCATAAAGTTCCGGCTACCTTTATTAACTATGCCATGATGGCCTTGATTTCGCTTACCATTGTATTGAGCATACGTGTGGTCGGAATTATTTTGGTGATGTCAATGTTAACCATTCCACCTTCTACGGCCAATCTTTTTTCAAAAAACTTCCGGCAGATAGTGTTCCTATCAGTACTATTTGGCGCTACTGGTTGTTTGGCTGGCATTCTTTTTTCGTATTATGTGGATATACCTTCGGGTGCTGCCATCATTTTTTCACTGGTATTGGTATTTGCATTGAGCAAACTAGCTAAGTTATTGACAACTAAATAAAACCATGCATTAGCGTTGGCCTCCAAAGCTTAATGTCAAAAGGCCAAAAGCGCCTAGTGTAGGTGGTGGCCACCAAATTTTGCAATCAAGGGTTTCTAGCCTCCATCAGCGCCTTAATATCCAGTTTTTTCACTGGTAGAAATGCGGCTACAACCTTATCAACTTTTTCGGGGTTCCGCATAAGTTCAATTAAAGCCTCAGGTACAAGCTGCCATAAAACCCCAAACTTGTCTTTTAGCTAGCCACACGAGCCTTTTTGTCCACCTTCAGTAAGCCGTTCATGAATATGGAAACATAAAACAAGTCAACATCCTCGGCTTGGTTATCGAACCAAATGCAAGGGGAAAGACGTGTTTTAATCATTCTTAGATGTAAAAGTTTGGATGGCATAGGTTGCAAAATTGTTGAGTATAGCCTGCCAGCCCAATTGCTGAAGTTCAAGTGAATTAGTGTTCTCTGGCTCAAAGTCTTCAACAATTGTTACCAAACCGTTTTTTTCGGCAAATTGCACCTTAACCTTTCGGCCATCATCCAATAGGTACTCCAGGCGCTTTTCTGGTTCAATATGCGTAAATGTGCCGGCAAAATCAAAACCCATGCCGCCTTCGCGAGCCTCCATACGATACTTGAACCTGCCATCAACACGCAGGTAACTGTCGGCAAAAGGACACCACCAATCGGTGGAGGCAAAATTCCATTCAACAATATGCTCTGGAGAGGTAAAATATAGCCAAGCTTCAGTTAAAGCCACTGGGACTTCAACTTTAACAGTTACTGGTGCATGAGTAGGCATACAGAATTTTTTTGATGAACCTTTTGGCGGTAAGTAATTTATCCAATTTAAAGCAACAGTTTAAAACACCTTTTGTTCGTTTGATTGCCAACAAAAACACAAAGCAATAGGTTTATAAATCCAAATAAAGCATGTTTTTAAATTATCTTACCAACAAAGCAAGTTTTTAACAACAAAAATAATCTATCAGCACTTTTGGTTATTTTTGATCCCCGAAAAATGCCATTTTTTACAAGCTTGGATGTTTGCAAAGCACAGCCATTAATCAAAGTTTGTTTTTGGATTATTGTAACACACTTTGATTCAATGGAAGGCAAAAACGAAATAATACTTGCAAAGGCTTACAAATGATTAACCTATGAAAAAAATTGGACTATTATCGGATACACATGGTGTTATAATTGAGCAAGTATATTCGGCTTTTGCCAATTGCGATGAAATTTGGCATGCGGGAGATATAGGAAACATTTCTGCTATCGATGCTCTTGCAGCGTTTAAACCCGTAAGAGCCGTATTCGGGAATATTGATGACCATATTGTAAGGATGTCATACCCTGAAAACCAAAGCTTTGAGTGCGAAGGCCTAAAGGTTTTTATGACGCATATAGGTGGGTATCCCGGAAAATACGTCCCGGTGGTGAAACAGCAACTTATAAAGGAGAAACCAGGCCTCTTCATTTCGGGGCATTCGCATATTCTTAAAATAATGTACGACCCCAGTTTAAACTGTTTGCACATGAACCCAGGTGCTGCCGGAATTTATGGGATACATACAGTAATCACTATGCTGCGATTTAAAATTACACTGGGCAAAGTTGAGGAACCAGAAATTATTGAAATTGAGAGGTCGAAGGCCAAACGGACTTAAGCCTAGGCTTTAACTCCTGCTGGAGGCACAGGCTTTGGCAGCAACCCATGCTGTCGAAAAAGCAATCTGGAGGTTATACCCTCCGGTATCAGCCTCTAAATCAACAACCTCTCCCGCAAAGTAAAGGTTCTTTACAATTTTTGATTCCATTGTTTGTGGGTTGATTTCTTTGGTTGATATCCCGCCGGATGTAATAATGGCTTCATCAAAACCTCGCAAACCTGAAATTTTAAACCTAAAATCTTTCAGCCAAACCCTTAGCTTTTTGCGTTCGGCACCACTTACTTGGTTGCCAATTTTTTCGGGATCAAGAGCCAGTATTTCACAACAGACCCCGATCAAACTGCTTGGCAACAAGGTTTTTAAGATGCCTTTAAACTGCATCTTGCCATGCTCGTCCAGTTCACGAAGCAAGCGCTTATCAAGTGTTGGCTCATCGAGGGCTGGTTTTAGGTCGATTGAAATCTCAGCTTTGGCTCCCTGAAGGATTTCTCGCCCAAATTGACGGCTAAGGCTGAGAATTATGGGCCCGGTTAAGCCAAAATGAGCAAATAACAGCTCGCCAAATGCTTCACCGGCTTTTTTGTTGTTCAGATAGACTGAAGCTTTTACGTTTTTAAGCGCCAAACCCTGTAGCTTGGCAGCTATATCGCCTTCGGTATTTATTGGCACCAAAGCTGGAACCACCTGTCGAATTGTGTGGCCTGCCAGAGCTGCAATTTTATAGCCATCACCTGTTGAGCCTGTGCCTGCATACGAAGCTCCACCTGTGGCAAGTATTGTTTTGCTGGCCAAAATTTGGTGTTGATTCTTGAGCTCCACACCAATGGCTATCGCATCTTTCATTAAAATCCTGCTTACCGCACTTTCACATCGGACCTCAACATTTAAACGTTTGAGCTCTTTGGTAAAAGCATCCACTATTTCTTTGGCTTGTTCACTTTCAGGGAACACCCTGCCTCCTCGTTCGGTAACGGTCTTAACCCCAAGGTCGGCGAAAAAAGAAAGCAGCTCATCAACAAAGAATACTGAGAAGGCATTGCGCAAAAAACGGGGATCGGGGCCGGTATGTGATAAAAATTCGCCTAAAGGTGCAACGTTAGTAAGGTTGCAACGGCCTTTGCCTGTAATTGAAAGTTTACGTCCGGGGCGGTTCATCTTTTCTACAAGTACCACTTTGGCTCCATCGCGGGCAGCTTTAACGGCGGCCATCATTCCGGCAGCACCACCGCCAACTACGCATACATCAAAAGCAATCTGTTTCATTATGGCAACATTACTAGATATTTTGCAAACCCATTATGAGGCAAATAGTTAGTCCCAAAAGGAAGCAATAAAATTTTTCTATAGAAATCTTTTTGATTAACCGGTTTTAGGTCATATCAACGCTTACAGTTTTAAGCCTGATTTTCTCACCTTCGGAAGCACAATTAGGGCAGAATTCGTGTGATTCAGTAAAATAGTAATTGCACCTACGGCATTTAAAGCGTTTTTCCTTAAAAATCTTCACCCTTTCGGTACTCGAGTATATAATAAAGCCAATAAAAGGTGTGAGAATTATTGATGCTAAAAACACTCTAAACCACCTAAGCCCTTTTTTCCAGGCAAAGTAGCTTAACACACATGCTATTAAAAAATAGACAACAGCTATAATTATTAGTTCCATCGTTCAACAATCCTTCCAGCAAAAGTAAACAGATTTTGCACTTTCGTAACATTCTTACGAATAAATATTACTATTAATAAAACTTCAAAATAAAAGGGGCATCTAACAAGATGCCCAAACGATCAAAAAATATTTATAATTTACTCAATTACAATCTTATAAGTCTCAATCGATGTTCCATTTACAATTTTAAGCATATAAATACCCGATTGTACATTGCTAACATCAAAGGTATTTACGCCCGTGCTAAGCTCGGCTGTCAATACTTGTTGACCAGTTAAGGAATGTAAGCTAGCTTTAGAACCTTTTACAGCATTCTTAACAAAAAGTTTACCATTGGCAGGATTAGGATAAATGCTTAAGCCCTTAGCAACAGGTTTATTGATACCGGTACTGGTTTCACCATAAACTTTAATATCGTCAAGTTCCCATGTTGAGCTTTCGCTATCGGTAGAGGTATATTTATACGCTATGTAAGCATTTGTGGTGGCATATTCCTCTATATCAATAATTCCAGATGAAGTCCAGGCAAAATTACCGGCAGAAAGGGTGCATTGCAAATCATTCCAAGTGGCTGAGTTTGGGTCGCCAGAACCATTATAATCGGTAGAGATTTTTACTTCTAAAACGTTTCCGGTATATTTGGTTGCGGATTGGAATAAAAGAATCTCGTTGGTATAATTTGTCATGTTAAGTTGTGGCGAAATAAGCCAATCTTCGTTGGCATGTGATGCACCTGAGGCATAGCCTGACATCATGGCACAAGGGGTGCCACCAATTCCAAAAGTAGCTCCAAATCCCCATACCTCTTCACCGGACACACTTATGGTCTTCCAAGTACCAAAAGCTTGGTCGTCGAAATTAATGGAATGGATAAGTACCAAGTTTGGTGTATGAGCATTAGCAGTGGGTGCACCTCCATCGGCTTTATAATCGGCATTAGAACCGGTGTTGGTGTAAGGGTAAATGGCAAAGTAGTACGTTTTGTTTGCATCCAGATTGTCAAAGGTATAGGTTTGAATACCTTGAGCTACATTTTTTGCACCAGTTCCATCCGAAAGGTCAATATCATCAGCCACAGCAGTTCCATCAACTGGAGCCTGAATATTGTTTTGTGAGGAAGCTTTTATTAAATAGAACTGTGGCAATTGCGCGCCAGCAGTGGCATCTGCCCATTCTAACGCAATGCTAAAACCATTGGCAGTAGCGGTAAAATCGGTTGGGTAATTGGTTGGTTCTGGTAAAAGAGAACCGCCATAGCTTGTCCAAGCCACATCGTCAATGGTTACCTGTCCACCATTTGCATCGTGTTGGATGAATTTGATTTGAAAGTCGCCAGGAGAATTAACCAAAATATCGCCTGATTCTTTAATCACGCCAACTTCACCACTGCTTGTAACGGTGGTAATTAAAACGCCATTCACCATTACATCAAGGTTAACGCCTGTGCTAAATGCTTGCATAAACTTGAACGATAAGGTACCCAATCCACCGGTAATTAAACCAGATTCAACAGCAGCGGCTGGGGTTTTGCCTTTGCCAAGAACAGGTGATGGGGCTGTAATTTGAACGGTTGGATTTCCACTGGCATTTACATAGGTCCAGGTTGAACCATCGTTCCCAACAAAAGTTCCGGTCACGTATGATGAGGAAGTTTCGGGGAAGTTAGCAAAGTTTTCGAGGCCATCGGCCTTCACAAATCCTGCAAATCCTACTAAAAGGACTGCAACAAAAAGGGTAAAGAGTTTTTTCATAAGGTAGGTATTAGTTTTAACGGTTTTCAATGATTATTCTGACTGCAAAATTAGCTTTTTAGAAGCGGTTTTGCCATTTTCTAATAGAATTTTAACAAAATACATGCCATTGGGCAAAGCACTTAAGTTTATTTGGGCTGAATTTGCATTTGGCTGCACATATGTAAGACTTACACCAGCAATGTTAACAACCGCAATTGCTTTGATTACCGATGTATGCTGAAGGTTTATAATGCCTGTTGAAGGATTCGGCCAACTTATCAAGTTCATATCATCAGCTTCAGTTATTCCAATCCCTTCCTTAACCTCAATAAACTCAGGGAAGGTTTGTTGGGTTTGCCCAAAAGCATTAACGGCATGAACGGTTACACTGTAGGCTCCTAATTCAGCATAACTTACTTGCGGGTTCCATAGTGTACTATTGAGCGGGCTACCTCCCTCAAAAGACCATTCAACCTGATTGGCTGGCCAATTAAGGTTTACATACTCATAGGTAACAGTACCACCGGGTCCCACGATTTTGTAATCGGAATCGATCCTAAAATTCGGTTTGCCTGCACTGCAACCATAGCCAGGTGTTGCCCAAATGGTATCGCCATTGGCTTTTATAGCCGCTATATCTTCTGATGCAAGCCAATTCTGGGCAACTTGTCCGCTAAGCAAAGGATTGCAAAGCGTTAACGACCTGCCTGTTCCATTAGCAGATTCAGGCCAAGGCGATTTTTGATCATATAACACCGAATCAATCACAATACCCGCTTTGTCAACCAATTCAATCAACTCTCCCGCATTGTTCAAATTGCTTCCAAACGCCCATTGAATGCTTTCCACACCAAAAAGGGTTTGCATCCATTCGGCATCTTTCGAAATTATTACAAGACTATCTGGCTGTAAAATATACCGTGGCAAAACGCATAAAACACCTTTTGTAAATGCAAATCCATTTAAATCTATAGGTATCTCGCCAGTATTCATAAGCTCTATAAACTCGAGGGTATCAACATTTATATCGGGCGGATTGTACATTATCTCGGTTATTTTAAGCTTTGCAGATCCTTCAGGCACTACATATATATAATTTTCTTTACAAAGCTTGTTGCTACCTTCAGTGTTAGAAACTGTGAGGCATACATTGTAAACACCTGATTGATGGTATTGAACTGCTGGTGGTTGTTGGTTATAGGAGATCGAGGGATCGCCACCTTCAAACTCCCAGAGCCAAGAGGTAGGATTGGCAAGAGATAAGTCAGTAAAGCCCACCGGATTGTCAATAAAGTTATAGGTGGAAGCTGCCACAAAATTTGCTACTGGCTCAACCAAATCACATCCCCGGCCCGGATTGGCATAAACGGTTGCCCCATTTGCCAACACACCCACTGAGTCGTATGCATGTAGCCATGATTCAGGGATACTATTGTTATTTAAAGGGTTGCATAGAACCAACGAATGCCCAAACCCATCCGCAAGTGTATCCCAGGGCAAAGAATCGTCATAGGCAACGGAATCAACTACAAAACCATAGCTATCTTTTAGCAAAATAAGTTCGCCACTGTTAATAAGTTCGCCAAATGTCCATTTGAGGGCGGGAATGCTGAAAAATCGTTCAATCACCGAATCGTATTTTGCTATCACCAAATATGCGTCGGGTTGCATTTGCACATCCGGGAAAATATAGTTTACCCCTGACGTAAGTTGAAAACCCTCAAGATCAACAACTTGATTACTTGTGTTATGGATTTCAATAAAATCAAGGCTATCGGTATTACTATCCGGTGAATTGTACATGATTTCGGTAATAACGATACCGTAATCAACAGCCCCCATAACATGGATGTAACCATATAGGCAGGTAGAGTCGGCTCCATAAACATTCCACACTTTTAAACATACGCGATAATCGCCCGGTTGCGAATAAATTATTGTAGGATTTGGCAAACTTGAAACCGCGGGGGAACCTCCTTCAAAAGTCCATTGCCTATTTGCAACATAGCCCTGCGAATTATCTTCAAAAGAAATGGGGTTACCTGGAATGGTAGTAGTTTGTGACGCCAAAAACGAGGCTATGGGATGGGTGAATTGGCAAGAGGCGCCAGGGTTTCCATAAATATTTTCGTTTGATGCATTTATGGCCGCAAGCTCAACAGCATGTATCCAATTTGCTGGGTTTTGATTATCAAGAAACGGGTCGCACAGCACCAAGGAAGAGCCAAAACCTGCTGCCAAAGTATCCCATGGGGCTGAAACACCATAGGTGATTGAATCAACAACAATCCCATATTTGTCGTTAAGCATAAGTGTTTCTCCCAAATTGTTCAAGCTGCCCGAAGTCCATTGGTGGGCTTGAATACCAAATGTGTTAGAAATGGCTGCTGCATTTTGGCAAATCACCACAAACCCCCCTGCAGGAATGCTGAGCTGCGGAAATACAAACTCTATACCTTTTGAAAAATAAAAACTTGAAAGATCAATACTTTCTGAGCCTTTGTTAAAAATCTCGATGTACTCCAAAGAATCAGTAGATTCGGGTGGGTTGTACATGATTTCGGAGATGACTAATGCAGCGTTAATGGAGTCAGTAACATGAATAAAACCTTGCAAGCATTTGATATCGCTACCATTGGTGTTTGTTACCGTTAGGCACACCTGAAAAGTACCGGCTTGATGATACACAACATCAACTGGATTTTGAAGTGAAGAAACCGATGGCGTACCACCCTCGAACGACCATTGCCATGAAACAGGGTTACCGAACGATACATCAAAAAAATCAACTGAATTATTGCTAAAAATAGCGGTTTGGCTAGCCCAAAAATTTGATTCGGGGTTTCCTGTCCAGCTTGCATTACCTGCCAAGGGGTTTGCCCAAATAGTATCGTTTGCCGTGTTTGTGGTTGCAAAATCTTGTGCAGCAATCCAATTGGCTGGATCAGCATTATCAGTAAATGGATTAACAAGCGAAAGCGAAGGGCCATTTCCATTAGCCGTTGAAGGCCAAGGCACCGAGATATCATACACAACTGAATCAATTGTATTCCCGGAGGCATCTACCAATTTCAACAATTCGCCCGAATTTGTAAGCCTTCCCGAATTCCATTGTATGGACTGCAGCCCAAATGTGTTAAAAAAAGCAGCATCATCAATTGAAAGCACCAAATATTGGCCTGGGTTAACGATTTGCTCGCCAAAGACGTGCAAAATACCTTCGGTAAACTGAAAGCCAGCAAGATTAACCGGGTAATTGCCAGCATTATATAACTCAACAAACTCAAGCGTATCGGTTCCGGTCTCAGGTGGGTTATACATAATTTCGGTAATAACCAGCTGATAAGTTGAAATCCCCTTTTCGATAGTTTTTGCAAAAACACCTGTGCTGCCCATAAAGAACAGTAAAACAACCCAAAATACACGATTAAAAACCAATAGCCTGAATTTCATATATTTAACTTTTATTATAATAGATACAAAAAAGGGTGAAACAGGCCTTTTACCCATTTCACCCTCTAGGGTAAGCGTTTATCGAATTACAAGCTTGCGGGTAGCCATTGGTTGACCACCTCCAATAAATTTAACAAAATAAACACCTTTCTGAAGTTCTTTCAAATTGAGATTTGATTTAGTTGTACTGATGGTAGCACTATAGACTTTGTTTCCAACCAAGGAATAAACCGCAATTTCTTGTGTGCCAATAGGTACATCGAAGTTTACCAGACCTGTTGTTGGGTTTGGCCAAATGTGGAAATTGGATACACTTGGTGTAGAAATACCAATGTTATCTTCAACAACTATGTAATCTACCTTAGTTTTGGTATCGGTACCATCAACATTGGTAACTACTAAAGTAACATCAAAAGTACCAAGCGAATTATAGAAAACCTTTGGGTTTTGTTCAGTAGAAGATGCTGGAGTTCCGCCTTCAAAAGTCCAACTCCATGAGGTAATGATACCTCCTGATGACAAATCGGTAAACTGAACAGCACTATCTAATTCAACTTGAATAGGATTAGCAACAAAATCAGCTACAGGAGGAATCGGGATTAGACAGCCACCGGCTGGTGTAGCAAAAATTGAATCGAGCTCAGCGTTTAGTCCAACAAATTCGGTGGAATGTGTCCAATAATCGGGAATGGAATTGTCCAACGAAGGATTACAGAAAGTTAAAGAAGGTCCCCAACCATCGGCCAAGGTATCCCAAGGCAGGACGTCATCAAAATTAACGCTATCAATTAGGAAGCCAAAATTGTCTTTTAAAACAATTGCCTCGCCGCTATTGCTCAAAGCGCCTGAAGTCCATTGCATCGAAGGCTTGCCAAATGTCCCTAGAATTGCGTTTGAATTTACAGCAATCAACTGATACTCTCCAGGGTTAAATGTAAACGCGGGGAAGGTAAACTCCACGCCACTGCTAAATTTAAAGCCTGTCATATCAATGGCTTCTGTGCCATTGTTATACAGTTCGATAAATTCTAACGAATCAGTTCCAGCCTCGGGCGAATTGTACATGATTTCGGTTATTACAACATCGGCATCAACGGGCTCGTTAACAGTTATATACGCATCCTTACATTTGGTATCGCTGCCATAGGGGTTGGTTACGGTTAAGCATACGTTGTACATACCACTGAAATTATAAACTATGCCGGTTGGGTTTTGAACATTGGCTGTTGCAGGCGCTCCTCCTACAAATGACCAGTTCCATTGGGTAGGTACGTTGGTTGACAGATCAGTAAAATCAACAGCCATTCCAGTAACTATCATGGTTTCGGAGGCTTCGAATTCAGCCACTGGTGGAAAGGGAGGAGCCAAAGTGGTAAAAACCACATCGGCACCATATGAAGTTCCAATGCTGTTAGTGGCATAAGCCCTCACGTGGTATTCTGTATAATAATTTAATCCAGTCATGTTGCTGGTGAAGGAGCCGGTGGTTCCTGGCTCGGTAGTATGAGGATCGGCAATGGTTGGGTTAGCCGTGGTGCTCCAGCAGATACCACGAGCTGTAACAGCAGCTCCACCAATGGAAGTAACATTTCCCCCGCCTGTAGCGCTGTTATAAGTAATATTGGTAACACTGGCTGTAGTTACAACAGGGGCACCAGCAGCTGGTGTAAGCGGGGCATCGCTAGCCGTTATGTAACGAATATCTAAACGGGCCATATTTGTGGTGTTGCCTAGTGTTGCGCTGCTTGGCCAAATGCCATCGGCATCGGTGTTATAACCAAACACAGTGTTGTCAGCATTACGCGATTCAACACGGCGAACACCGTTAGGATTATTAGCACCAATAGGCACTATAACTGGATAATCGCCTACTGCGCTTGTGCCAGCTTGCATATAAATGTCGTTTATTTCAGCGTTGAGCTGTGTATTAGCTATTTGCGTGGCATTGGCCTGGCGAACTTGGTAGCTAAACAGGGGGTCGCCGGTGCCGGCTGTATTGTCATAAGCCAACACATATTTGCCTGTAATGGTTGGATCTGCTGAACCTTTGATATAAGCGCCATCATCGGTGGTCTCTGGTGTCATGGCTGTGGTAGCAAGATCGAGACAGGTTATGGTTTTGGTACCGATAAGTGGGGCGGGGTTTGGGGTACCACTAGGATATGCAGCTACACGAATATTATGTACTTGGCCAGGGTTGAAGCGTGAGCCGTTTCCTGTGGGTTGAAATATGATCCAATAGGGTCCTGAACTTCCAGTTGCATCTGATGTAAATGCGCCAACAATAGGGTTTGATTGAAAGGTGGTTCCGTTCCAATAGTTACCTGCGCCCCAGTTTGTGGCAACAGCTGTAGGTAGCTCTAGGGCTGCTTTAACATCACAAAGGGTGTTTGGGGTAAGTCCATCAAAGCGTACGCAAACTGCAAAAGCGGTGCGAGCAGTGTTGGCTGAAGCAGCTGTTTTTGCTCCAATGTATTTGGGTACTACCAATTCGGTTAGGGTTTGAGCATTCAGTATACCGAATGTCATCACCATAATCACTAGGATACCAAACCTTTGAATCATAGGTTGAATTTTACGGGTAAATCTTTTTTTCATAGGTAATTAAGGATTATAAAAATGGGGTGCGAAGTTAATCAGATTTTGGATTGGTGTGTTTACTTTATTGTAAAAAAGGATAAATTTTCTGTTAAGAATCAACGTAAACCGAGCAAATCGATGGCTGGGTCATTTCCACTATGCAACATTCTAGCTGGATTTTCGAGCATTTCCTTCACTTTTACCAAAAAACCAACTGACTCACGGCCATCTATTATGCGATGATCATAAGACAGTGCAACATACATCATTGGATGAATCTCAACCTTGCCATTTACGGCAATAGGGCGTTCAACAATATTATGCATGCCCAAAATGGCGCTTTGAGGTGGGTTTAGGATTGGCGTGGATAACAAACTGCCAAAAACCCCACCATTGGTAATGGTAAACGTACCGCCAGACAGTTCATCGGGTGATATTTTGCGATCGCGTGCCTTTGTTGCCAATTCTTTAATTTTAAGCTCAATCTGTGCCAAACTCATCGCTTCTGCATTGCGAAGCACCGGAACCATAAGTCCTTTGGGAGTGCTAACAGCAATTCCAACATCGGCAAAACGGTTAAAAACAATTTCATCGCCATCAATCATGGCATTTACTTGTGGAAAAAGCTTAAGTGCCTCTGTTACAGCTTTGGTAAAGAATGACATAAAGCCCAATGAAGTCCCATGCTTTTCTTTAAACACATCCTTGTATTGGTTACGGATTTGCATTACAGGCGTCATGTTCACCTCATTAAAAGTGGTTAGCATGGCTGTTTGGTTTTTAACTGCCACCAAGCGTTCAGAAAGCTTTTGCCGCAAGGGGGTCATTTTCTGTCGTTCTTGATTTCGATTGATTTCCTTGTGGGCTAGCTTTTCAGGTTGCGGGTCAGCTAAAACACCGCGTTTTTCAAGAAAGAACTCCACATCCTCGCGACCTATGCGAAGGTTTTTGTAAAAAACAGCAACTTCTTCGGCTGACACATTGTTTTCGGCCAGCAGTTTACGCGCCAAAGGCGAAACATGAAAATCGATGTTTAAGGCATCAGAAGGTTTTTCTTCCTTTGCAACAACCCTTTTCTCAACTGCTTTTTCAGCCTCTTTGGGTTTGATTTCTTTTGGGGTTGACGAGGGTTTTGCAGGAGATTCTGCTGCAAAGGATGCATCGATACGGGCAATAATGCTTCCAACATCCACGGTTTCGCCTTCACCCACAACTATGCTTAGCTTTCCGCCTTCGGGAGCTGTGATAGCCATGGTGGCTTTATCGCTGTCTATTTCAACAATTTCCTGATCTCGCGATACAATATCCCCATCTTTAGCGAGCCAGCTCGCTATTAGCACTTGGTTAATTGATTCTCCAGGACTGGGTACTTTTAAATCGGTAATCATATTTTTACTATTTCAACTTTTCTTATTCTTGAACATCTAGTTGTATTTCACGGGCAAAGCTTTTCCATCGGTTTCCTATACATTTCATTCGGCATTCTTTGTCCAAACGAGGGCAATCGCATTGGTGCATGGCTTTGTCAACAATCTTTTTTTGTTGTATTTGATGAAATTTACTCGATCCTGTGGCAGGACTTCCAGAGGCAGGCCGGGCTACTAGCTTAAAATCATCAAATTCGGCATTGAGTCGTAAAAAACTCCAGGCTCCCATATTTGCAGGTTCTTCTTGAACCCAAACCCATTGTTGGGCATGGCTGTATTTTTGGCGTATTTTTTCAATTTGTTTTTCAGGTATTGGGAACAATTGTTCCAAACGAATAAGTGCAACTTCCTTATGATCAGACTTGTTGCGCTCTTCCAGCAAATCGTAATAAACCTTACCGGTACAAAACACCACCCTATTTACTTCTTCTACTTTGGCTTGTACATCATCAACAACCTCCACAAACCCTCCTGACGTAAATTCGTGCACTGCCGAAACGCAAGCAGGGTGCCTCAACAGGCTTTTTGGGGTAAATACAATTAGGGGTTTGCGAAAATCTCGTTTAAGTTGCCGACGCAAAGCATGATAGAAACTTGCTGGTGTAGTGCAGTTTAGCACTTGAATATTGTATTCGGCACATAGGGTGAGGTAGCGCTCCATGCGTGCGCTGCTATGCTCAGGGCCTTGGCCTTCGTACCCATGAGGCAATAGCACAACCAAGCCATTCATCACATTCCATTTGTCTTCGGCACTACTAATAAACTGGTCAAATATTATCTGAGCGCCATTGCCAAAATCGCCAAACTGTGCTTCCCATATGGTTAAGGTATTGGGTGAGTTAAGTGCGTAGCCATATTCAAAACCCAAAACGCCATATTCTGAAAGCGATGAATTATAGATTTCAAAGGCTTTTGAAGATTCAACGATGTGTTTTAGAGGTATATATTTTTCTTCGCTATCCTCGATGGTAAGCGCGGCATGGCGGTGCGAAAACGTCCCGCGTTCAACATCTTGCCCACTAATGCGTACCGCAAACCCTTCGTTAAGCAGGGTTGCATAGGCCATTAATTCGCCCATGGCCCAATCGAGCGACCCACCTTGGGTTACCATGTTTTGACGATCCTCGTAAAGCTTCCTGATTTTACGAAAGAAGCTCTTTTCTTCGGGCAAAAAGGTTATACGTTTGGCAAGGTCCACAAACGTATCCTCATCAACGGCAGTTGTTGGGGATGCCTCGAAATCTTCGGGTTTTGCCTTACTTATGCCCTCCCATTCATTTGCCAGGAAATTGGTAATATTGGCTTTTTCGGCACCTTTAGAGGCTATGAGATTGCCTTCAAGCAATTGGTTGAATTCTAGCTCTTCTTGTGCAGCCGCATCACTTGAGAGTACGCTTTCTTGAATCAAGCGCTCAACATATAATTGGCGAGGATCGGGGTGTTTTTCAATAATTTTATATAGAACGGGCTGTGTAAATCTTGGCTCATCGCCTTCGTTATGGCCATACTTACGATAGCCCAACAAATCAACAAACACATCGCGGTGAAATTTCTCACGGAACTCCATAGCCAATTGAATGGTATAGGCCACGGCCTCGGCATCATCGGCATTTACATGAAAAACAGGCGATTGAATTGTTTTAGCAACATCGGTGCAATACGTACTTGTACGCGCATCGAGGTAGTTGGTGGTAAAACCAATTTGGTTATTTACTACCAGATGCACGGTGCCACCTGTGTTATAACCTTTTAAACCCGACATTTGAACAACCTCATACACAATACCTTGTCCGGCAATAGCGGCATCGCCATGAATAAGCACCGGGGTAATCTTATTGAAATCGCCATCGTAATGCTTATCAAGTCTAGCCCGTACAATACCTTCTACTACAGGGTTTACAGTTTCGAGATGGCTTGGATTTGGCGCAAGGGTGAGCTTTACAACTTTGCCATCAACAGTGGTTTGTTCTGAAGTATAACCAAGATGATACTTAACATCGCCTAAAATTAATTCATCCTCATATTCAAGGCCTTGAAACTCAGTAAAAATTGCAGAATAGGGCTTCTGAAGGATATTTGATAATACATTTAGGCGCCCCCGATGGGGCATGCCAATCACAAATTCTTGATTGCCAAACTCAACACCCTTTTCGATAATCGCATCAAGTGCGGGAATTAAGGATTCACCGCCTTCGAGAGAGAACCTTTTCTGTCCAGGGAATTTTTTGTGGATAAATTTCTCGAATTGTACAGCATGAGATAGTTTGGTTAGAATACGTCGTTTCTGGTGAATGGTAAAATTGGGTGTGTTTTTAACCGGTTCCATCTTAGCCATGAGCCATTCGGTAATGGCTGGTGTACGAATGTACATATACTCCACGCCAACCGAGTCGCAATAAGTCTGTTGAAGATGATCAACAATAGTTTGTAGCGTGGCGGGTCCGATACCCAGCTCTTTACCGGCTTGAAAAACCTTTGGAAGATCGGCTTGGGTTAGCCCGAAGTTTTGTAAATCAAGGTTAGGCAGGTACTGCCGGCGTGTACGCACAGGGTTGGTTTTGGTAAACAAATGGCCCCTGGTCCTATACCCATGTATAAGGTTAAGCACCTTAAATTCACTAGGATATATATTGGATTCGGTTTGATTAAAGTTCAGGCGGGCAAATTCAAATCCCTTGAAGAAGTTGCGCCATTCGGGGTCAACACTATCGGGCTTGTTAAGGTAAGCACGGTATTCAGCATCGATGGTTTCAGGGTCAGAGGAGTTTAAAAAAGAAAGCGTATCCATTAGGGTATTCTTTTAACAATCAAAGTGATATGGAAATGGAAGGAGCTAAAGGCTGTCGGTACAACGCAAACGCCCTTGTTATTAAGCAACTAACAAATAGGCATATGAATTGTTCAGGGCCTGCATTGTTATATATTTGCATAAAAGTGTAGCACCATGATATTGCACTATTTTTCAGATCAACAATTATGCTGGCTTTTGCTGTGGGCCATCATGGCAATAGCTTCCATTTGGTTTTTCGAGAACGGATCAAAAACAAAATCAATCGCATTTCTTATCGTTGCATCCTTTTGTAGCGGGTATTTCGCTTTCTTGCTGGATCCTTTCCTTAATCTATGGGACGAGCAATACCATGCCTTAGTGGCTAAGAACATGGTAGAAAACCCTTTCAAGCCCATGCTTTACAAAGACCCTGTGTTAAAATATGACTACACGAATTGGGTTCAAAACCATGTTTGGTTGCACAAACAGCCACTTTTTATGTGGCAAATGGCGCTAAGTATAAAGCTATTTGGCTCAAACGTTTTTGCAGTAAGGCTTCCCTCGGTAATTATGCATGCTTTTTTGGCCTTTTTAGTTTACCGGATTGGCCACAACGCCTTAAATGCACGAACTGGCCTTTATGCTGGCTTGTTTAGCTCGATTTCCTTTTTCCCTCTTGAACTCATTTCGGGGTATATACCTACCGAGCACAACGATTTGGCCTTCTTATTTTATGTAACAGCCTCCTTATGGGCATACACCGAGTATGTTAAAACACAAAAACTCTATTGGGCTTTATTGGCAGGAGTATTATCGGGTGGAGCCATATTAATAAAATGGCTGACCGGTTTACTGGTTTATGCTGGCTGGGTAGCTTGGATTCTATTTGATAAACGCATGCACACCAAACAACACCGCATCCATCTATTGGCGGCTTTGTTGGCAACTTTCTTGGTTTTCGCACCCTGGCAGGCTTATATTCTGTGGGCATTTCCGCTTGAAAGCATGCACGAGTATGCTTTTAATAGCAAGCATTTTTATGAAGCCATTGAGGGACACGAGGGAGATGCAATGTTTCATATTATAGCCATGGATGTGCTTTATGGAACTGGTGATTTAATGAAATACTTAGTGGTATTGGCGGTTTTGGTTGCTAGCCTAAAATCGAAAGCTTTAGGAATAAAAATCGCATTTTTAGTTTGGTTTATAGTAGTTTATGTGTTTTTTACACTGGCAGCCACCAAAATGGTTTCGTTCTGCAGCATTGTTAGTAGTGTGGTATTTACGGGTTTTGGCTATTTATTTGCATCGGCTATTTCGCAGCTTAAAAGGCATATAACTAACACTAAACTATTTACTGTGCTTACCATTCCTATCATAGGTATTGCAAGTTGGCTATTTTTAAACCTGAACGATATTGCCAACAACCACACTTCAAAAGCAGCTATTGGCCGAAACAGAAAGCATTTAAGCCTCGAGCAGGTAAACTATCTGCAAAGCCTAAAGGGCCAGTTGCCTGCTAAAACGGTAATTTTCACCGATTGGATGTTTGGCCATGTACCAATAATGTTCTTCACCGATTACACTGCTTATTGGCATATGCCGTCAAATGAGTTGATTGACAGCCTATCGAATAAAAACCACACCCTGGTGCTTTTGGCTGATTCAGTGCCTCAGCGATTACTTCAAAACAAACGCATCATAATTAAGGAAGCACCAAAGTCAAAGAGGTGATTAACGCCAAAAGCCGCCCCCCAATGAATGGAAGACGGCTTTTGTTCTAAGCCTAGAAGGGCTTATGCAGGGTGAATGGCCTCGGTGGGACAAACAGCAGCGCATGAACCGCAGTCGGTGCAAACATCTGGGTCAATTTTGTAGATGTCGCCCTCTGAGATAGCCTCAACTGGACATTCATCAACGCAAGTACCGCATGCAACGCAGTCTTCAGTAATTACATATGCCATGGTGTAAAAATTTACGTTTAGTGTTAATCAATTGAAGCGGCAAAAATAAAAAGAAATTCTAAGCCCTGACCATTCCTCAAAATTTTTACTCATTCTAAATTGTTGCAATCTATGGAAATAAATCTTGACTTGGTATTCTTTGGTATGGGGAATTACCCCTAACTTTGACGCACTATTTTTAAACTAAGAATAATGGCTGAAAATCAAAAAACAGTAGCAGAGCTTGACGATGTAGTAATCAGGTTCTCAGGAGATTCAGGAGATGGCATGCAGCTAATTGGCACACTCTTTTCCGATACTGCTGCTTTTACCGGCAACGACTTATCTACCTTTCCGGACTTTCCGGCAGAAATCAGGGCTCCGCAGAACACTGTTGCCGGAGTTTCAGGGTTTCAGGTGCATTTCGGGAAAACCAAAATCTACAATTCGGGCGACCTAAGCGATGTACTGGTAGCTATGAATGCAGCTTCGCTTAAAACCAACCTAAAATGGGCTAAGAAGGGTGCTACCATCTTAGTTGATGAAGACAGTTTCGACGAAAAGTCTATACTAAAAGCAGGATACGAAACCAACCCACTAACGGATGGGTCCCTTAAAGACTACAATGTTATAAAAGCACCCATGAAACGCCTCACTCGTGAGGCAGTTAAAGACCTTGGGGTGGATCAAAAATCAGCCGACCGATCAAAGAACATGTTCGCCTTAGGTGTTCTCTATAGCATCTTTAACAAACCTTTTGACTACACCTATGCTTTTCTCGATAAAAAATTCAAGAAAAACCCACTGGTAATAGAAACCAATAAAAGGGTTATGCAGGCCGGAGCAACTTTCGCCGATTCGGTTGAAGCACAGGCTAACAAAGTTATAGTACCACCTGCCCATATCACCAAAGGAACTTACCGCAACATCACCGGAAACGTGGCTACTGCCTGGGGCTTGATGGCTGCTGCCGAAAAATCAGGGCGTCCCCTATTCCTAGGCTCATACCCCATAACCCCAGCCACCGAAATACTGATCGAACTCTCCAAATTCCGAAACCTTGGTGTAAAAACTTTTCAGGCCGAAGACGAAATTGCTGGCGTAACCTCCGCCATTGGCGCTTGTTTTGCCGGTTCATTGGGCATTACAACCACATCAGGCCCTGGGCTATCCCTAAAGATTGAGGCACTCGGATTAGCCGTTATCACCGAACTGCCCTTGGTTGTTGTTGACGTGCAACGAGCAGGCCCATCAACGGGTTTGCCCACCAAATCGGAACAAGGCGATTTGATGCAAGCCCTGTTCGGTCGCAATGGCGAAGCTCCCATGATTGTGATAGCTGCTGCCTCACCCGTTGACTGCTACTATGCGGCCTACGAAACCGCCAAACTTGCTTTGGAACATATGACCCCGGCTATATTGCTTACCGATGGCTACATTGGATTTGGCTCAGAACTTTTCCGGATCCCAACGATGGCTGATATGGCTCCCATTACCCCCCCGCTGGCCGAAGCCAACAGCGATTACAAGCCTTATGCCCGCGACCCCGAAACATTGGCCCGCAAATGGGCAGTGCCTGGCACCGAAGGCCTTCGCCATCGAATTGGCGGATTGGAAAAAACCGATGTGTTCGGACAGGTATCAACCGACCCGTTGAACCATGAAAAAATGGTGAAAATACGCGCAGAAAAAGTAAAACGTATCGAAAACTATATCCCCGAACAAGAAGTATTTGGCGATATCGAAGGCGACCTTTTAGCGGTAAGCTGGGGTGGCACTTCGGGAGCCTTGCGCAATGCTGTTGAAAAAGCCCGGGCTCAAGGCCTCAATGTAAGCCATGCCCATTTTAGGTACATCAACCCATTGCCAAAAAACACCAAAGAGGTGCTGGCGCGATATAAAAAAGTGGTGGTGTGCGAACTAAACAACGGACAGTTTGTAAACTATCTGCGAATGAACTTCCCCGAAATACCATATCTACAGTATAATAAGGTACAAGGGCTGCCATTTACCGTTGTGGAACTTGTTGAAAAATTTAACCAAATCATTAAGGAGGCATAACAATGAATCAGATTATCAATACGATTGAAAAATCGCCGGTAAAGCTTACCAAAGAAGACTTTGTAAGTGACCAAATGGTAAAATGGTGCCCCGGTTGTGGCGACCATGCTATCCTTCACGCCGTTGAGAAAATCTTCCCAGAGATAGGCTATAAAAAGGAGAACTTCGTTCTGGTTTCAGGCATTGGCTGCTCATCAAGGTTTCCGTATTACGTAAACACCTATGGCTTTCATGGTATCCATGGACGTGCCATGGCCATTGCCTCGGGTGTTAAAATTGCAAACCCAGGCCTATCGGTATGGATAGTAACCGGTGATGGAGACTCGATGGCCATTGGCGGAAACCACTTCATCCACCTTATCCGACGTAATATTGACGTAAACCTCTTGTTGTTCAACAACCAGATTTACGGCCTTACCAAAGGACAGTATTCCCCCACATCAAACCTTGGAGCCATTACCAAGACCTCGCCATACGGAACCATTGAACACCCATTTACACCGGGCGAATTGGTACTGGGCGCACAAGGCACCTTCTTTGCCCGCGGCATCGACACACAGCCTAAGCTCTTGACCGAAATCATGTTCGAGGCAGCCAAACACGATGGCACCTCGGTGGTTGAAGTATTGCAAAACTGCGTAATTTTTAACGATGGGGCCTTTGACCACCTCTCGTCACGAGAGTTCCGCGACGAACGCACCATTGTGTTGCGTCATGGCGAACGCATGATTTTTGGTACAAACCGCGACAAAGGTCTCCGCTTTAATGGCCGCAAGCTCGAAGTGGTTACCATTGGCCAAAACGGCATTACCGAAGAAGACATCCTATTGCACGACGCCCATAACACCGATCCAGGCATACATATGAGCCTTGCCAAGATGACCGGTCCTGATTTCCCGGTAGCCCTCGGCGTTATCCGTTCAGCAAAATATCCAACGTACGACGACTTGATGGAAGAACAAATTGCTTCGACCAAAGCCGCCAGCAAAATAAAGAACATGGACGACCTGCTCTTTAGCGGCGAAACATGGGAAGTGTAATGCTTAAAACCCTTTATATGCTAACACCCCAGCCCTTAACGCTGGGGTGTTTTGCTTAGGATATTATCAAACAAGTATTATATGAACAATTACAACAGGCGTGCAATATAGGTTTCTGTACGATGATATGCCAAACGCTAAGGCGTACACATCCCCTACCATCACAGGCTTGCCCAAAAAGGATAGTGCAACAAATAACTATTAAGGGGGGTGAAAACAAAAATCATACGCCAAAGCATGGCGAATGTATTAATCAGCATTGTATGAACTTTCTTTTTACCTTTGCACCATCAATACAGATCAATTTAAATCAAAATCAACCATATGACAAGAGATACCAAAGTATTTGAAATCATAGAGCTTGAGCGCCAGCGCCA
>CAZKHA010000018.1:0-36460 GCA_964552325.1 uncultured Bacteroidales bacterium | reverse complement strand
TTTAAAAACCCTACTGCATTGCCCTCACTAGAACAAGTTAGCAAAAGTATTGCATATACTTACCAGCAAATCAACAATTTGAAGGATGCAGAAGATCTTCAAGAAAAATATACTGGTCCGGTTTTATTCTATGGAGAACCACTTGCCAACATTGTTAACAACATACTTTTTAGCGGCGAAGATGCGCTTATTGCAGAGCGAAAACCAACGGAAAACACGCCAAGCTATCGAAAGAATTCCCAAATTAGAAAAAAGCTGATTAGCAACAAGATCGGTAAAAAGATCCTTCCAAGCGAGTATTCTGTTATCTTAAAACCACATTTACAAACGTACATGAACAAACCACTTGTGGGATATACTCCGGTGGACGCCGAAGGGGTTGTGCCTCCTCACGAACTTGTGCTAATAGAACAAGGTGTGCTGAAGGCTGTTTTATCGTCACGGGTGCCTACCGAAAACGTTTCAAGCTCAAATGGACATAACCGCTTCTTAATTTCGAATGGGGAATTATCAAAAGATTTGGCCCCTAGCAACGTATTTATTACAAGCACGCAACCCAAGGACTATACAACGCTAAAACAAGAATTAATTGACGAAGCGATACGTCAGAATCTTGAATATGCAATTATCTGCAAATCAATTGACACTACATTCGATCAGGGCAATTTAGCCTACTACAAAGTTTCGTTAGTCGATGGCTCTGAAAATTTAATCAAACCCTTAAACATCGACCAACAAGAGATTGGAGCCAACAGATTGAAAGGCTGTATGAATAAGACTTTTGTAAGTAACCTGATTTCAGGACAATACAACTATTCATTTGGACAAAGTGAATGTTCCATGATTTTACCTTTAGCCATGATTGTTGATAACGTCACACTAATTCCTCAAGAACAAGGCTTTGACAAACCATTTATTTATGAGGAATAAGCTTAAGCAGCATTTTGGCAAATGTAATCCATGTTTATCGTTATAGTTCTTAAAGACTTGGATCTTCCATCGGTAGCCAGATGGTAACAGTTGTGCCAATATCGACTTTACTATCAATTTCAATTTGCCCCTTGTTTAACAGCACAAAGTCGTAGCAAACGTTTAACCCAATGCCGCTACCCAATTCGCCACTGGTGCCCGGAGCAACTTTGCTTCTATCGACCGAGAACACTTTACCGAGTATCTCGTAAGGCATACCAATTCCATTATCAACAATTTTCAAACACACTCTGTGTTCGATAACTTCAGCTACAATAATAATTTTACCATTGATTTGGGTAAATTTAATAGCATTGCTCGCGATATTTCGTAAAACAGTGGTTATGGTAGTTTCATCAGCAAAAGCAGCGATATCGGGGGAAACGGAGTTGGTAAGCAAAATACTTTTTTGATTAGCTAGGGCTTCCAAATTTTCAAAAACACCAACAACCAATCGTTGAATTTGGAGCTTGTCAGGTTTAAGTTTAAGATTACCCGATTGTGATTGAGCCCAATTGAGTAAATTAAGGGTCAATACATTCAGTTTTTCGGTTGCCAATTCCAGTTCGTCGCTTTGCTTAATAGCTTTATCCAGATTTTGCTTTAGGATATTTGTTCGAATTAACATTGGGTAATACTTCAAGGCACCAATAGGGCCACGAAGATCATGGGCTATAATGCTAAAGAGCCTATCACGCGTAGCATTAGCTTTAATAAGTTCAAGATTATTAGCGGCAATTATCGACGTTTGTTGTTTAATCCGTAAATTTCTTAACTGAAGCAAACGGTTTAGCTTTTTTCGTTTAACTGAAATATAGTAATAAAGTGCTGCTACAGTTACTACAGCTAAAAATGCTGCAAACAAAAAAACAATTAAATAAAAACGCTGATTTGCCAACACCTTGTTATACTGAAGTTCTAACTCAGCTGTTCTATTCATGTTGCTAAGTTTCTCAATTTCATGTGCCGATTTTTCGCTATTATACTTAGCTTGCAGTTCATTAATTGCCTCAATTTTCTCTATTGAATAAATACTATCGCTTATATTTGTTGATAATTTATAATAGTTTAAAGCATCTTGCCATTGGCCTTTTGCTTCAGAAAGCTCTGATTTTAGATTATACAAATCAGCCAAAAACTCTTTTGAATCGTTTGAGGCAACAATGCTTATTGCCAAATCCGTTGCTTTTTCGGCTTTACTTATTACATTAAGCTTAAGGTAAATACGAGCCTCTAAATAATAGTTTTCGGCGAGGTTGACATTATCTTTAATTGCCACCCGATATTTTGTGCTTTGTTGCAAATACTCCATGGCTTTGTAATAAAGGCCCTGATCGAATAAATTAGCAGCAAGATTTTGATATAACTTGCCGAGGTTAAAATAATCACCCTTCACCTGAAACAAAGGCACGGCTTTCAAATAGTACTCTTTTGCTAAATTATACTTCTTAAGCCTGCCATATACATTACCAATATTCATATATGCACTTGATAACAAGGAAGTATCTGTTTTCACATAGCTTGATTCAACAATACTTTTATAATTATCAATTGCTCCAGAATCATTATTTATTGAAGAATTAACAACCGCCAATCCAAAAATGGCATAGTATTTTAATCCTTCATCCTTATTTAAGACGGCAAGCCGCGAACATTGCAAAAAGTCCTTAACAGCAGCTTCGTAATCGCCCATTTTGCGATACAGAAAAGCCCTATTATACAATCCATCAGCTAATTCTGTATTCAGTTTATACTTTGAACACAGTATCACAAATTTATTACAGTATTTCAAAGCTGAATCAAGTTCTCCCAATAATTGATATGCCTTACCATAGTATTTATATGGATAACAAATAAGCTCCTTATTTGGTTGTTGGGCAACAATTTGGATTATTTGATCACTAAAAAAAAGAACTGAATCAGGATTCTGATACAAATATTCTTTCAGGTGAATATTCAAAGCTTTTAAACCCGATTCAGATACTTCTGGTTTATCGATGAATTTCTGAATCTTAAAATGAAGGTTTTGTGCAGATACATTAATTGGTAAACCAAAAAAATTAAACAATATAAGCATTGCTATACACAAGCATTTACTGTTTAATTTATTCATAATGATGGACATTTGCAGTGCCTAATGTTGAAATACTAAAAACTTATTATTACAATTAATTACTTAATTGGTTCTGCATCGCTATATCTAATTTTACTAATGTTCTCAAACAACAAGGCATTGTTGCTTGCATAAAACAATGTTTTTACAACAACTATTCTACCACTACTTGTGAATGGGTCTGTTAGTTCAACATCGTCATTATCAAACAAATTTAGTTGAGTTGAGGGGCTACCCGACGGTACTTTAAAGGCAATAATGACTTCCCAACATGCCACGCCGTTATGAGTTCCAGCTTGCTGAGTGGTTGATTGATGCACAAAATTGGAGGCGCCTTTTACAACTACGTTCATAAGGTAACTTGAATCATCTGCAAGCAAACGGATATAAGGGGAATATACTTTCATAGGGTTGACTATTAAGCCGCTAAAGTACATTAGTTAATTTTAAAAAACAAATCTTTCGGATTTATTTTCTAAAAAGTCAAGGCAAGTTAGATGCAATGTTCATGGTGCAAAAAAGCGTACTCAAGATTAAACAGCCTCTTCCTATCTACCAAAACATTAAAAAGACAACAAATACCTAGGAATGTTGCAAGCTCAAATCCTAATCACCCCAACAACTTTATTCACTGCAATGGTAATTCATCAACTGTTGTAAACAATTTTTAAGGATCAGCGGTGATTCAAAACCTTGGTCGCGAGAACATTCTTGTAGCAAATCTCGAAACCCAAAAGCTACGCCACCAACAAAGCCAATTGAGTGCCCAGGTGTAAAAAGTAGTTGCGAAACCATAACAGCATAAAACTTAATAAACGCATTTTTTACAAGGAGTGCCATATACGGATGTTCCTGGTTAGCTGATGCAAACTGACAGAATTGACCTAAATACCGGCTTGGGAATTCTGATTTATAAACCCCTTGCAAAAACTGATCAAGCGTAAATGGATAGTGGGCTTGAAATGAACGAGCAAGTTCAGGTGGAAGTTCTCCTAGCAAAAAACTTGTGAGCACTTGCTTACCAATATAAGCTCCACTTCCTTCATCTCCAAGCACATAACCAAGAGACTTGATTGAACTCGTAATTTTTAACCCATCGTAAAAGCAAACATTCGAACCCGTTCCAAGAATTGCAGCTAAGCCTGCGTTGTGCTTATAAAGTGCCCTTGAGGCAGCCAAAAGATCCGATTGAACCTCTACTTCAGCATAAGGCAAGATGCTTTTAATGCCCTCACAAATTAAACTTTTATTTACAGTACTATGGCAACCTGCACCATAATAATACACTTTATCAATAAACATCTCTTTAACTGCTGTTGGAAACTCCGTGTACAATAGGCTCGACAGTTCATTTACAGTCAGAAAGAATGGATTTATACCCTGTGTGTCAAACAAAAAATTGGTATTATCGTCCTTTACAACTGCCCATTGTGTTTTGGTGGCTCCGCTTTCAGCAATTAAAATCATAGTTCTTAAAATATTTCGCAAAGGTAGGGTATAAAAACCAATAGCCCAATTACCACTGCAAAAATTGCAGCAAGCAAAACAGCACCTGCTGCCACATCCTTCACAACTCCAATATTTTTATCATAATCAGTTGTTATACAATCTGATAGTTTTTCAATAGCCGTATTAACAGTTTCTGCAACAAACACAATGCTTATGGTTAACGTTAGCAATGTCCATTCGGTTAACGATATGCCGAACCAAAATCCCATTATCACAACAATTCCAGTAGCCACAAGATGTATCCACATATTTTTTTGCGTGAGCAGGGCAAACCTAACACCACTCAAAGCATCACGAATACTTTTAATTCGCGACCTCAAAAACCCTTTATTATTTATCATAGTTTAAATATCAATAAATCAGTCAATAGCTAAAAAAGCCTGGTTCAAATCATCAAGCAACACCTTCGGATCTTCCAGTCCAATATAAAAGCGCACAATTCTCCAATCGATTGGGTTGGACGCAGGCTCATCAAAATTATAAAATGCTATGGCAGGCATAACCAAGGATTCAAAGCCACCCCATGACACAGCTAACAAAAATCGCTTCAACGAATTACAAAATGCATAAACTTGATGGGGTTCCTGAACGTTTAGCTTTACTGAAAACATACCCGAACACGCAAGCATTTGTTTTTTTGCAAGTACGTACGTTTTATTGCCGGGCCAAAAAGGGTAATAGATTTTGCTAATCATTGGATGGTCTTTTAGGCAATTAACAATAAAACTGCCACTACTGCTGCTTTTTTCGAGCCGTAAGTCCAAGGTTCGCAAACCACGAATCATAAGCCAGGCATCATTTGGAGCAATAATACCACCAAATGCCAGAAAACCCGAATGGTAAATACGCTGAATAATAGCCTGACTCCCAGCAACTACCCCTGCAACCACATCGCTATGTCCACTCAAATACTTTGAAGCAGAATGAAGAACCAAGTCAATGCCCAGCAAATGTGGTTTTTGAAAAAGGGGGGTTGCATAACTATTATCAATCACAGTTAGTATCCCATGTTCCTTTGCAATTTGAGCTATACGTTCAATATCAAGCACTTCAAAGGTGAACGTATTCGGCGATTCTAAATAGAATAACTTTGTATTGGAATGTATTGCATCCTGGAAGTTCTCTGGAGACTCAGCGCCTACAAATGACACTGAGATTGAAAACCTTGGTAGAACGTTTTTACAAATATATGTAAGCCAGCTATAGGGCTTTTCAACGCAAACCATATGATCGCCAGCATTAAGCAACGACAATAAGGTTGTAGAAATGGCGGCACATCCACTTGCAAACACCAATGCATCGTCAGTACCTTCGAGTGCGGCAAGTTTTTGCCTCAGTATTTTTACAGTTGGGTTAGCTCCCCTTGAATAAATGCTATTAGCATACTCATCTTTAAGGGCCAATTGCATATCTTGAACGCGCTCAAAACAAAAGTTACTGGTTTGAATAATGGGCGGACTAACCGCGTTAAAGTATTCATGGCGATTTTCGCCGTGATGGAAAAGGATTTCTGAAAGATCCATAGGATAAGCGTTTGGTAGTGCAAGATTAAGCAAATATGACCAAATGGTAACTTCGCACAAAACTACATGCTTGCAAAATTATAGTACTTTTGCCCTTATTTATAATCATTCAATATATGCTTTGTTTCGACAACCCTTCAACGAACCCCTATTTTAATTTGGCTTGCGAAGAATATCTCCTCAAAAATGTTGACGATGAAGTATTTATGCTTTGGCGCAATGAACCTGCGATAATTGTTGGGAAACACCAAAACACACTAGCCGAAATTAATACTGAGTATGTTAAAGACCAAGGAATTAAAGTTGTTAGAAGGCTAACCGGAGGAGGAGCAGTTTTTCATGATTTAGGCAACCTTAATTTCACGTTTATAAAGTTCATACCGCTGAACGGCGACCAAATAATTGATTTCCAGAAACACACAAAACCAATTCTTGACATACTATTAAATCTTGGGATTAATGCCAAGTTTGAAGGGCGCAACGACCTGACCATCGATGGCAAGAAATTCTCGGGTAATGCGGAGCATGTTCATAAACACAAAGTTTTGCACCATGGCACACTTTTGTTTTCGGCTAAACTGCCCGATTTATCGGCTGCCCTGAAGGTTGACCCCCTAAAATTTGAAGACAAAGCAGTAAAATCGGTAAGAAGCCGCGTTACCAATATTTCAGAGCACCTTGAGCAACCACTATCTGTTGAGGAATTCAAGGATATGGTAATGCAACACATTATCAAGATGTATCCTGATAGCAAACCATTTAAACTCGATAAGGCCGCTATTGATGAGGTTGAGGCTTTGGTTGAAAAAAAATATGACACCTGGGAGTGGAACTTTGGCCAATCGCCGGTTTACAACTTACGCAAAGGGTATAAAGCAGCCGGAGGTTTTATAGAGTTTGATTTATTTGTTGAAAAAGGCATCATAAAAGAGCTGAAAATATTTGGCGACTTCTTCAACAAATCGGATATCGAAGAAATTGAAAATGCCTTAAAGGGACTTGCACATGAAGAAGCAATCATTAAAGAAAAATTGAGCATGTTTGATATAAATGCTTACTTCAACAATTTCACGCTCGACGACTTATTAAAAGCTATATTTTAACCTTTTAACTTTTGAAAAACCAAACCAAAGCCTATATATTGGCCTTAGTTGCTGTGGGATTTTGGAGCACCATTGCCACTGCATTTAACTTAAGTCTAAAGCATATCTCGTTGACTCATTTGCTGTTATTAGCAAGCTTTACAGCCATGATAATAACGGGAAGCTATGTATTTATTACCGGCAAAAACAAACTTCTTAAAATATATAGCCTTAAAAACGTGCTGCTTGCAGCATTGGCAGGTTTCATCAATCCGTTCCTCTATTATCTTATTTTGCTTAGGGCTTATGAACTATTACCTGCACAAGAGGCGGGAACTCTCAACTATTTTTGGCCCGTTGTTCTTGTGTTGTTATCTATTCCGTTTTTAAAGCAAAAAATCCCCATCAAAAGCTTGGCGGCAATTGTGCTTAGTTTTTTAGGGATTGTAATAATCAGCACGCATGGCAATCCTTTGGCAATACAGTTTAGTAATACAACAGGTGTGGTGTTGGCGTTGAGTTGCCCTTTTTTATGGTCAGTGTATTGGATTTTGAACATGAAAAACCCCATGGATGATGTGGTTAAACTGTTCATTAATTTTAGTACCGGTTTTTTTTTGATTCTAGCAACTATGCTTTTGACCGAGGAACTTAAAATGCCTTCATTCTACGGAATAATTGGATCTGTTTATGTAGGCTTTTTTGAAATGGGAATCACGTTCTTATTGTGGCTAAAAGCTTTAAAATACTCTTCTTCAACAGCTAAAATTTCAAATTTGGTGTTTTTATCACCTTTCATCAGTTTGCTATTTATAGGGCTTTTGGTGGGTGAAGAAATCCGGATTTCCACCATTTTTGGACTAGCCCTAATAATAGCCGGTATATTGCTTCAGCAAACCTTTTCAACAAAATCCGCTTGATTTTAACGAAATAGTATTCTAAAACGCTGCAATGGCCAGTTGTAATTTAGGATCACGGCATGTATGCTATATTAAATGAATAAAATAACTTTGCACCATGAAACCTAAAAAAGTTGCTTTTCATACCCTAGGCTGCAAGCTCAATTTTTCGGAAACATCTACCATTGCCCGGGCCTTTAAGGATAAGGGTTATGAACTTGCAGACTTCAAAGACGAAGCTGATATTTATGTAATTCACACTTGTTCAGTTACTTCAGTGGCCGAAAAAAAATGTCGAACGGCTATTAGTCAAGCCAATAGAAGAAACCCGCTAGCAAAAGTTGCCGTAATAGGATGTTACGCCCAGCTTAGGCCAGATATGTTAAAAGACTTGGAGGGCGTTAATGTTATTTTGGGCAACAAAGAAAAATTTGATCTTTTAAACTATATCGAGAGCGAAGGCAATACTGCCGAAACCCCATTTGCAACACCTGCCTACGAGGCTTGCCATGTACATACATCCGATTTAAAAGCCGATTTTAGCTTCTCTCCATCCTATTCATCAGGCGATAGGACGCGCTCATTCTTAAAAGTACAGGATGGTTGTGATTATTTTTGCACCTATTGTACCATCCCCCATGCCCGTGGAAGAAGCCGAAGTGGAACAATCATCGAAACCCTTGAAAGTGCTAGAAGGGCAATTAACGAAGGTATTAACGAAATAATTCTAACAGGCGTTAATATTGGCGATTTTGGGAAAAGGAATGCTGAAGACTTTTACGGGCTGTTACATGCTTTGGATCAGGAACAAGGCCTTAATCGTTTACGAATCTCGAGCATAGAACCTGAACTGCTAAACGATCGGATTATTGAATTGGCTGCAAAATCAAAACGGATTATGCCCCATTTTCATATACCCTTGCAATCGGGAAATGATGAAATCCTACAAGCAATGAAACGCAAATACGAGCGTAAAGTATTCGCGGACAGGGTTCTCAAAATAAAAAACCTCTTACCTCATGCCTGCATAGCGGCCGATGTAATTGTTGGCTTTCCGGGAGAAACTGACGAGCATTTTTCAGACACCTATCACTTTATTGATAGTCTGGATATTAGCTGCCTGCATGTTTTTTCATACTCCGAACGACCTGGCACCTTTGCTACAGGGCTTAAAGGCCACCTAAATCCAATTGTAAAACAAGCCAGGAGCAAGAAATTGCATGAATTATCCGAACAAAAACTTCAGCGTTTTTATCAACAAAACAAAGGCTTGGCAACCAAGGTTTTATTTGAATCGGACAGGATAAAAGGTTATATGTACGGATTTACCGAAAACTATATCAAAGTTAAAACGCGTTACAATTATAACCTGATTAATACCATAGTAGAAGTCCAACTTGATGAACTTGATGAAGACGCGTACGTTTTTAAACCTTAACTTAGCATAAACCAACAAATTAAAACACATCAATATGTATCCCAAAATCAGCGATTTAATTAACAGCCTACTGGGAACGGATATAAACCTGCCCATACAATCGTATGGATTTATGGTGGCCTTGTCCTTTATTGTAGCAGGGCTTTTTGTGATGCTCGAACTAAAACGAAAGGAAAGGGAGGGACTATTACACCCAACAAAGAAAAAAGTTGTAAAAGGACTTCCAGCCTCTAAAAGCGAGATCATTTCATCAGCTATTGTAAGCTTTTTCATTGGTTTAAAGGTAGTTGGTATGTTCTTTAATTACAGTTTTTTCGCCAACAATCCACAAGACTACCTACTATCGTGGGAAGGAAGTTATTTGGGAGGTATTGCTTTTGCATTAGGTTCTGGATATCTCACCTATAGGTCAAAAGAAAAGGAAAGACTCTCACAACCTATAACTGAAGAAGTAACTGTACATCCATACCAATTAACCGGCAACATAGTTTTTGTGGCGGCAATTGCAGGAATAGCAGGCGCTAAATTATTTGATGTAATTGAACATCTTGATGAATTTTTCACAGATCCAATTGGCACATTATTCTCTTTTAGCGGATTAGCTTTTTATGGGGGCTTAATAGTAGCTGCAGTAACGGTTGTTATTTATGCCAAAAAAAACAACATTTCATTTGTACATATTGCTGATACTGTGGCGCCAGCTTTAATGATAGCTTATGCAATAGGCCGCATAGGGTGTCAGATTTCGGGTGATGGCTGTTGGGGAGTGCCCAACCTTGAACCCAAACCCGAATGGCTTGGTTTTTTACCCGATTGGATGTGGGCGTTTGATTACCCACACAATGTGATAAACGAAGGTGTTCCTATCCCCAATTGTGCAGGATCGCATTGCCATGTGCTCGAACAACCCGTTTTCCCCACTCCTTTGTACGAAACCAGTTTAGCTACGTTGTTCTTTTTGGTTTTATGGTTCATCAGAAAGCACATTAATCTGGCTGGCGTTCTTTTTGGCATTTATCTGATATTAAATGGTTTAGAACGGTTTATAATCGAAAAAATAAGGGTAAACATTCAGTACGATTTAGTTGCAGGCATCAAAGCTACACAAGCTGAAATGATAGCAATTGGCTTAATGATTTTTGGCCTAAGTTTAATAGCATGGCTATATTATAAGAACAAACAAAAGAACAAGCTGCATGGAGTATAAAGATTTAACTTTCAAAGTAATAAGCCTCGCAAAAACAGTGGCTGAGTTTATAAAAACCGAAAGCTCAAAATTCAGACATGTAGATATTGAAGAAAAGGGGCAACATAATTATGTTACTTATGTTGATAAGGGATCTGAAAGACTACTAGTTGAAGGCCTCTCATTGTTGATTCCAGAAAGCGGTTTTATTGCCGAAGAAGGGACCAGCAGCAAAATTGGATCTATTTACAATTGGGTTATTGACCCCTTGGATGGAACCACAAACTTTATCCATGGAGTTCCCATCTTTTCGATTAGCATAGCGCTTACTGAGTATGATGAGGTGGTGGTGGGTGTTGTGCTTGAAGTTACAAGTGGCGAATGCTTTTATGCATGGAAAGATGGCGGCGCTTACCTTAACGGAGAAAAGATACGTGTTTCGGAGCGCAACAATGTTGCCGACACCCTTTTAGCAACCGGGTTTCCTTATTACGATTACAGTTTAATGGATTCCTATCTCAAGCTTTTAAAGCATTTTATACAAAATACAAGGGGTTTACGACGACTTGGTTCAGCCGCTGTTGACTTAGCCTGGGTTGCTTGTGGCCGGTTTGATGCTTTTTACGAGTATGGGCTAAACCCTTGGGACGTGGCCGCCGGCGCTTTTATTGTGGAACAAGCCGGGGGAAAATCAACTGATTTTAAAGGAATAAAGTCAGGGATAAATGGAAACAGAATCTTAAGCAGCAACGGATTGCTCCACGATGACTACCTTTGTATAATTAATCAGTTTTTTGAATCGGAAAAAGATTGAATTTTAAAAAGTTACCCTCAACCATTTATATACCACCCATTATGAAACGCACTTTAGGCTCAATGTACAGATACCTTATTATAAGCTTACTTTGGATTCTATGCGCAACAAGCCAAGGTGCACAAGCACAGGCTAAAGCAATCAATAAAATTTATGTATGCGACATAAAAGAAGAAATTGCCCCACCGGTTCGCCGTAAAATCCAGAAGGCATTTAAAGAGGCGAAAGAAGCCAAAGTTGACCTTATTATTATTCACATGAACACATATGGTGGCATGTTGGATGCAGCTGATTCGATACGTACCATTATATTAACCTCAAAAATACCGGTTTGGGTATTTATTGATAACAATGCAGCTTCGGCAGGAGCGTTAATTAGCATTGCTTGCGATTCCATTTTCATGCGACCCGGAGCCAACATTGGAGCAGCTACGGTTGTTGACCAAAGCGGCAAACCATTACCTGACAAATATCAATCGTACATGCGTTCGATGATGCGTTCTACGGCTGAAGCCAAAAGGCGCGATCCGCAAATTGCCCAGGCAATGGTTGACCCACGAATCGTAATCCCGGGGATTGTAGATTCAACCATGGTATTAACTTTTACAACAGAGGAAGCTATTAAAAACGGATATTGCGAAGGTTCGTTTAATTCAATCGCAGAAATACTTGAGAAACATAATCTTACAAAAGCAACCATTCTTACCCAAAAACTGAGTTCTCTTGATAATATCATCGGATTCCTAATAAATCCGTTTATTTCTGGGATATTGGTTCTACTTATCATTGGAGGTATTTACTTCGAACTTCAAACACCAGGTGTTGGATTCCCATCTATAGCTGCTGTGGTTGCGGCATTATTGTATTTTGCACCGCTTTACCTTGAAGGCCTCGCCGAAAATTGGGAAATATTGATTTTTGTACTTGGGGTAATCTTGCTCGTTATTGAATTATTCGCTATTCCCGGGTTTGGGGTGATTGGCTTTGCTGGAATTGTGGCCATCGTTACGGGACTAACATTAGCCTTGGTATCAAACTTAGGTTTTGATTTTTCGTCAGTTGGTTTCAACAGCTTGTTAGTAGCCTTGTTTACAGTTGTTACCTCAACATTTATTTCCATTATTGGGAGCTTTTTTATAAGCAAGCACATTTTCACGCATCGCACTTTCCTTGGTCAATTAGCCTTGGTTGATGTTCAAAATAAAAATGATGGATATAGTTCAGCAGATGCAAATTACAACACCCAAGTAGGGAAAAGCGGTACTGCAAGAACCATTTTACGTCCTGTGGGAAAGGTTGATATTGAAGGGGAAATTTTTGATGCCACTGCAATAACCGGATTTATTGAAAAGGGTGAAACAGTTTTAGTTGTAAAATATGAAAATGCGCAGCTTTTCGTAAAAAAAGCATAAGACTATGCCTGCAATTCAGATATTTAAGGGAGATATTACACAATTGGCAACTGAAGCTATTGTAAATGCAGCCAATAACTCATTGCTAGGTGGTGGTGGTGTGGATGGGGCAATACACAGGGCCGCAGGCCCCCGCCTTTTGGAGGCTTGTAAACAGCTAAATGGATGTGCTACAGGTCAGGCAAAGCTGACTCCGGCTTTTGGTCTAAAGTGCAACTACATCATTCACACCGTTGGCCCCATTTGGCAGGGTGGTAAAAATCAAGAAGCTAAACTACTGGCGTCTTGTTATAAAAACTCGCTTCAACTAGCTATAAATCACCAAATAAAGCATATTGCATTTCCAAACATCAGCACAGGTGTTTATGGATTTCCAAAAGAATTGGCAGCAGAAATAGCCTTAGGTACAACTCTAAACTTCCTTGAAGGCAACACTGCAGAATTACAGGTATTGTTTGTATGTTTTGATGAGGAGAATTATTTCATCTACAAGAGCAAACTAACCGACTAAATCAAATCCCCAATTCGCGGGCCTTCTGTGAAGATTTAGATGGGTTCCAACCATCGTTATACGATGAATGCCAGAACAATTCCTTAACATAAGCCATTGTGCGTATCACCCTCATATAGTACCCATTGTAGATAAGCATCATGGGTAAATACATAGCCAATTTCCATTCCTGTTTACGGCGTTCGGACAATACCAAAACCACCGAGAATTGTATTATGCCTGCCAATGTGTAAATAACGAACTTCAATGGAATAATAAAAAGAAGGAACTGGGTGTTGTTGATGATGATATCGATAATATAATACCACCAAAAAATATCGAGAATAAAGTTATAGAAAATATTATCGAACATGGCGAAGAAGTTTGAGAAGCTAAAATTGGCCTGTGGTTTAAACACATCGCTGTGCTTTCTAAAACGGAATCTAATCAATGATTTTGACCACCTTAAACGCTGCTTTGATAGGGCATTGAAGGAAGTAGGTGCATTTGTTAAGCCAACAGCTTGGGGCTCAAAATGAATAGTATAGCCAAGTTTACGAATTTTAACAGTTATATCGCCATCTAAGCCAGGGCCAATATCCCAGCCTCCCAGTCTAACGAGAATATCTTTGCGGAAAGCACCAAAAGCCCCCGATATAATTTTGTAGATACCTAAGAACGATGTTACTACCCTACCAACCGAAATAGTTTGTAGGTATTCGATGGCTTGCAGGCTTGTTGCGATTGACTCATCGTAATTGCGAACTTTTACGTTGCCGCCAACCCCACCAATGTTTTCGTCTAAATAAAATGGAATAACAATCTTTTCAATGGCATCACGGTCGAATGATGTATCGGCATCAACGTGAACAATGTATTTTCCATGCGCATAACGTAGCGCCAAATTTGCCGCACTTGCTTTGCCTCCGCGTTCCTCATTGCGCAGATACATATCAATAAGCCCATTCTCCTTCAAATTCCGGCAAATCGTATAGGTGTCATCCGTTGATCCATCATCAACAACTATAAATTCAAGGTTTGTATAGGTTTGTTCGTGCAATCCATGAACGAGCTTGTAAATATGCTTTCCTTCGTTTTTACCCGGAACTATAACAGTAATAAGCGGATTTTCAGCTAAAAGCTCATTACGAGCACGTTCCAAAGCCAGTTTATTTTTCTTTCCACGGAACGAAATCCAGATCAAAACAATTATGTCTAAAACCAAAAACCGGGGAGCTTCAATATAAAAATAGTACCAAAAAAGGTTTACGATCCTCATAAACCCTTCATGCTCTAAATAATAAAAAAAACTGTCCCAGTATGAATTAAACATAATACTAAACTGTTAATAACTGGTTAATCATATCAGTATGATTCTGGTTGGCATTTATCGACAACACTTTTGGCACAAACCCTATTTGCAAACCGGGCAAACTATTGGCCAACAATTTATTAACAGAAGATTGGATATTCTGTAAAAGTGTTTGAAGTTTAGCAGGATCAGTATCGGGGGAAATCACTAAAAACGTGTTGTTGTTAATAAACGAAAGGATATCAGTTGATAGCGTTGCATTCTTAATGAAATCGGATACCTCTGTTATCAACTTTCGATAGCCAGCACCCATTTTTTCCTTATCACTGTTTGATATCCTGAGTATCAAGCTTCCAACCGCGCTAACCTTGTTGGTAGTCTTTGAACGTTCTATTTCGTATTTCAAGAAAATATTGAACGTAGTAAATGTAATATATCCAGGCAATTCAAACTCTTCCTTAACATCGCGCGAGAAACCATTTTGGGCAGTTTCTTCGCCTATAGCCGTAAGTTCGTAACTATAAACAGGCATATCGATAAGTGCTTCAACGGGGTTACGTTTATGGCACGAAAAACAAAAAGCCTCCATAACCGGTTCTTGGAACAAATTTGAGCAATTGCGACAGTTGTATATCAATGAAGGCTTATCATAATCAACGCCAATATGCCTAAGTAAACGATTGCACTTTGGGCAAACCATATAATCTCCTGATAGAAAATCGTGTTCGGGTCCAACATAAGCACATACAAAATGGTGAATTAGGTTTTCGGTAACCAAGTCGGTAGATTCACATTTTGGGCAAGTTTCACGAAAATTTATAAAGGCCGAATAGCAATTGCTGCATAAATGAAGCTTATCGATAAACTTAGGTCGTAAATACTCTCTTTCGGTAGCGCTTTGCAGCAATTTGTACATTTCAGGGGTGTTCCCATTATGGTAATGTTCTGATAACATTGGATAGTTGTAGCCTGTGTGCGCTTTGGAGTCAATTACGGGTACCAAACGGCCATCGCGTGTGTACAACTGCCTCAGCACCTTGGTCATAATCCTTATATCTGGTGTGGCAGAATCAACTGCCGACAAGGTATTTTGCTTCGTTTTAATGCGTTCTATTTTGCTAATGATTGCATCAACCTGTACCGTTGAAACCACTCCATCACTCATCGACTCAACAAGGGGGTCGATTTCTTTCTGTAATGACAAAATAAAAACAGGCATTAAATAAAGCGTGCCTATAAACGAAGCCCTAACTTGCCGCAAAAACGAAGAACAACCTTCTGTATCCGAATAATCGAGAACAATAGCATCAAATAGAGCCAATTGCTTGATATCCGTATTCTTGAAATCGGAAATAAGGGTTATTTCCAGATTCTTATCATTTGGGATTCGTCTTCCTATGATGTCTGCCATACCAAATTCTTTTTAAGTTTAAGACAAGTAATCTTTAGTTAAAGAACTTCAGCTTAATTACCTTAACAGTAAACTGATAGTACTGTTTCCATTTAAGCTTTTCGTTTTCGTTAACTGGAACTATTTCGGCAACAACGTTTCGCTGGTTTAGGCCTCTAATTTGCCTAAACTCTTCGGGAACCTCTTGTGTGTTAATATAAAAATCCTTGATTAGACCTTTACTTTTAGTACCGTCCATAAAGCGTAGCTCCACTACATCTCCGGTTTTATAAAAATCGATGTTGTTTTGTTCGATATAACCTTTAATCATAATCTCATCAAGATTAGATATATACATGGTAACTTGCTTTTGGTAAGTAATGCCATGTTCGGGGGTCAATATCTCTGTAACAAAACCTGATACCGGCGAAATGTAGTATTTATCCCTTGGATCACCATCCCCATTACCCGATCCAATGGCATTGCTTGTAACTGTAATCTTTTTGCTCTCGAATTCCATGGAATTTAATTGACGAAGGTACTGATACAAGGATGCTAACTCACTTTTAGTTTTCTGAAGCTGAACCTTATAATCGGCTAACATAAGGCGTTGTTGTTTTAAAACAGCAGGTGAATAGACATCAAGGTTAACTTCGACTTTAAGCCGTTCAATTTCATTTTCAGTCTTAACCACACGTGCTTCTAAATCAGCAATTTCAATTTTGCGCAATTCAATACTTTTTAGTGTAATGGCTTTTTCGCGAAGCACCCAATCAGGTGTTTTGTCGGTTGTACCAGCCGAAAGAGATAAATTTACGCCTGAACCACCGTCGCCATCATCGTTAAAATCGGCTCTATATTTAAATAAGGTATCACCTTTTTGAACGGTATCATACTGGCTTACGTAATACTGCAATATTTCAATATTTTCGGCATTCATTACGTTAAAACGCTCTGTAATAACCTCGCCTAATGAAGAAACATAAATATTGCGTTGAACAACATAAAAAATTAGGCTCACCAGCATAAGTATTAGTATTACGAGGTAAACCACCCTATCCCAGTTAGTCCGTTTTTTGGGGGTTTCTTCTTTAAAACCCTTTATTACACTTGCTTTATTTTGAAATTTGAACTGTTTCATAGCTCATTGTTTTTTCTTTATTTAACTTTTTGAATAGACCGGTTATCAATTTCGATTAAACGGCGTAGATCATGTATAGCTACAACGTCCATCTTGAGGTCGAGTAGTAGGCGTTCGATGAACATCTCCATCGATAACCGATCGGTAAAATCGGAAGGGCTTAGGGCAATTATAGATTTTTGAGGTGAAAGTGCCAAAGCATCGGCAGTTTTACGTTTTACATAATCAATATCAGGATGCTCATAAGCCATCAAGTACACTTTATCGCATTGGTCATACACCCTTGAAAGCATGGCTTGATCGAACGAAAGAGGTACAGAGGCTGAAAGTTGGAGGTTTTGCTCATTACAAATTGCTCTTGCTTTAGCCAAAATTTCGATAAGTTTATCGTTATATACCTGTTTGTTTTGATGATAATCGGGCAATACTTGAGGTTCTACATCCAAATGAAGTCCTTCCACAGGCAATCCCATTACCATGGCTAACTTCTCCCTCAAGCGGGCATCTGCATCAATGTTGAGCAAATTATTATCGCCAATCATTAAATGCACTTTCATCCCTTGGGTAAATGCCTTTACCACAAAATCAGAAAACTTATCGTTATCAACCTGTGTGCCAGGCGAAAGCAAAATTTCCTTTACATCGTTATTTTTCAGGAAGGCCAGGAGTTGGTCGTTAGCCATTTGATTGAACATTTCTGACCATACATACAAATTGCGGTTTCCTGAATACTTTTTGCCAAAATCGTGCGGATCCAAGACTTTCACAAACTTATTAGGATCATCTATATCGAGGTACATAAAAATTTTGAGCATTTTAAGGTACATATCTTTCTTAAGATCAACCATTTCAACCTCAACACTTAAACGTTCGTCAAGGATTTGCAGAACGCGTAATGGGCTAAAAGCCTCATCCTTAAAATCGCGCATTACCAATTCTTTGCGCAGCCTCTCGTCGATAAGGAGTTTTTTGAAGTGGAACGAAGTATATTGCATTTTTTTGAATTGGTATTCGTAAAAATGGTTCAATAATTCGTTGCCAGCACCAAATCGTTTAATCTCTTCTTCATTCTCGATAATTTTGCGCTGCGATTCAAGTTCATTTCTTCGGGCACCTCCTAATTTTAGGGGAATAGAAGCGGTAACTCCTACTGAGGCATATTGCTTAACATCGGTGTTTTCAAGTTGCTGGTAATTATATCTCGCATAAGGCTTTACACTATAATCGTTGAAACGGAAATACTCAGCCCCAACCTTTTCGAGCCTCAATTCTTTTATCTTTGCATCTATTCCACTGGTATTGAATAGGTTTATCATCTTTTCTGGATCAATTTCCAAGATGGGCAAATGATCATAAATCATGTTATCATCCATGAACAACTCTGACATCCCAGTTTGGAGCCGTTTGTTAAGATAAACTTGGTTGTTGTTTCGTAAAGCATTTACTTCTTGCGCTTTGCTTTGTAACTCGAGCAAACTTTCCCAAGATGTAGCCCGAAGGTAATAGAGCTTTCTTCCGATAAGAACCTGTTCATCAAGCACATCTTTCCTGCGAGCAAGTAATTCAACCTTTTGTTTCTTGAACAAGTATGTGATGTAACTATAAAGGAACATGTAGTCATTTTCACGTGCAATACGTTGGGCTTCTATCTTTTTAATCTCTAATTCATTTTGAATGGCCTTAGCTCTAGCTCTGTTGGCAAAGAGCCCGCTGTTCAACAGATCCCATTCTACCCCGGCATACATCCTGCGCAAGAAAGCCAAATCTTCTTCGGAGGAAAAGCCTGGCTCAAAGTTTTCTTGAAAATTGGCAACTAATCTAAAACCAAGATCACGTTTCAAGGTCTTTGCCTGATTTCCATACAATTCTTCATAGGCCTGTTCCATATTGATAGAAACGTAACCTGAGGCAAACAACATTTTTAGTAAAACAGTATCAGCAACTTTGTTGGGGCTGATGGCATACTCCAATTGTTCATTTAAAAATCTTTCAACTTGTACTGCAATAGTATCAAGGCTAAGAGTATCGGATACAGCTAATTGCTGCCTTATTGGTGCTTTCTGGGCATCAGCTGCTATAAAAGCCAGTAAAAGCATTGCGCTTGTAAGGCCAATGATTAGGTACCGAACTCGTTTAAAAGATTGAACAATTCTATACATCACAAATTGACATTTTGATAACCTCAGAAAAACTACAAACCCTATTCCAATTTTAACAATCGGTGGCAGCCGCCGCAAACAAGAATGCAAACGGTGAAACACCATTCATTAGTAGAGTTTTATACCATTCATTATAAATATTTTATAAAAAGGTTACGTTTCTAGTCGAAAAAAAAAACTTTCTTTAACTTGGAGGTATTGCGATTAGAAAACCATTTTTAGTTCCAAAAATTGGAAGAATTATTCAAAACTAAATTTTTCAATCGTATGAAGTTTATACTTAAGTTTGTAATCAGGAACTAAGGCAAGAAATACGGATTGCTTAAAACTTAACTAACTCATAACTATGGCTATTAAGATCCTTATTGTTGAAGATGACAACACATCGGCCAAACTGATGGAGATTACCTTAAAAAGGATGAATTATGAAATTACAGGTTTAGCATCAAATGGGAAGCAAGCTATTGAACTATCTGCGCAATCGCCTCCCGATATCATTCTTATGGATATTAATATGCCTGGTGAGATTGACGGTATTGAAGCGGCAAGGAGGATTAAATTGGAACAACGGATTCCGGTGCTTTATGTTACAGCCAATAATGAAGAATCAATTGTGCAACGTGCCATAAAATCGGATCCAATTGGCTACATCTTGAAACCTTTTAGCCGAGAGTACTTAAGGACCATGATTGAAATGGGTGTTTACAGGCATACCATGGAAAACAAGCTGAGAGAAAACGAACAATTGCTTTCGGTAACCTTACAAAGTATAGGAGATGGGGTAATATCAACTGATAAAGAGGGCAATATCAACCTTATAAACAAGGTTGCCTCTGTTTTATTAGGCATTGATGATCCTGTAAGCTACCATGGGACCCCCCTTTCGCAGATTTATCCAATTAGGGAGGAAAATTCAGAGAAAGCCATACCATTGTCAATTAACTATATACGCAGCAACCAAACTCTTTTTAATGCTGATTTTGTTTTGATACCCGAACCAGACATTAAAATACCAATAAGCCAATCCATTTCAGAAATTGTCGATCCCGAATCGGGCTTTCAGGGACTAATCATCACGTTTAGGGATATAACCCAACGAAAGGAATCGGAAAAGGCATTACAGGTCATAAACCAAAAATTGGAAAACACCGTTGAGACTCGAACGTTGGAGTTACGTGAGAAAAACGCAATGCTCGAAACCGAAATCAAGACCCGTAAAACCTACGAGGCCGAGTTACAGCTCGCCATTCAAAAAGAAAAGAAAATCAACGAGTTTAAGTCAAATGTAGTGACAACGATATCGCATGAATTCCGTACCCCAATGACAACAATTCGAAGTTCGGCTGAATTGATAAGAAGGAACTTAGAGAAAGAACAGCCCATTGAGAAAACTTATAAACACCTCGATCTAATAAACCGTAGTATCGACAATGTACTTGAACTGCTTAACGATGTACTGTTAATTGAAAAGATAGATTCGAAACATGCCGATATCAATTTCCAACCCTTAAACCCCACCAAGTTTTTCCAGGAGCTTACCGAAGATATTAAAGTTGGGATTGGGCGAAACCACTATTTCGATTATCAACGCAATGTTTTCCCGTTAGAGATAGAGACTGACTCAAAACTATTAAGGCAGATAGTAACCAATATGCTTTCAAATGCATTTAAGTACTCGAGCATGGAAAGCTCGGTTTTGCTATTGGTTTATATTGACCAGGCAATTGTAAAAATAACCGTTAAAGACCAAGGTATCGGTATTCCAGAAGAAAACCTTCACCACCTTTTTGAACCTTTTTACAGAGGCAACAATGTGGCTAACATGGAAGGCACTGGCATTGGGTTGTCAATTCTTCGCAAATCAGTTCATTTATTAGGTGGCACTATTGATGTGGATAGCAAACCAGGTTACGGGACAAAATTTACAGTTAGCCTCCCAAGGCTTATCCAGAAACCTAGCGAGTAGCTAGTTGTTTGAAACTAGAAACCGTGCTAAATTTATATTGTTTGCCATTCTGGTCAGTAATTTTTCCCATAATGTACAATGTGTAATTACCTGCAGGAGCCTTGTTTGATTTGATTTTAAACTGAACAGGAATCTCCTGAGAGGCAGGAAGCTTGTTCATCCTAATAGTAACATTCTGGTTTAATGGCAAAAAAACCGCATCGGGAATTTGCTGTTCAATAGCAGAAAAATTTTCAGGCAATACTATTTTAATTTCCGCTTTTCCCTGCAAATCTTTCTTAAGGATTTCAAAGCTTATTGGAAATGCTTCACCTTCCCTAATTTCTCCGGGCACCCAACAAACAATGTCAACTTGTTGTGCTGAAGCTGATTCGTCGAGGTTCTGCGAAATTATTTCGGTTTTCTCTGCTTGTGCAGTTGTTAAGGCTTCATGGGCTTGTAATTTATTCCATGATGTTGAACGATCAGTTGAAGCTGTCTTTTTGGTTTTGGAAGCGGTAAAGTCAAAACTGTATCCCAAGCCTAAAGAGGTATATTGAAATACATCGTTTTTGCCCGTGCTTCCTACATATCCATCCAATTTGTCAGAGTTGAGTCCAAACAAGGAGGTTTCCATTACGAAATGAAGGTTATCAGTAAGGCTAAAGTCAGCACCCAAACCGCCTGATAAATTACCCTGAATGGTGGCTGCATCGTTATTGGTTGGGTCAATGGTTTCATTCGAGAGCAGGTTGCCTGTACCAATTTCGTATCGGGAGGCGTTGTAATTCATGACGCCACCACCAAGGATGCCGTAAATGCTGTAGCGGTGGTCAAGGCCTTTGTTCCACACCAAAGATGCAAGGTTATAGGTAGTTTGAAGACTTAGCTCAAAGAAGCTGGTGCTGAAATAACTGTTGATTTGGTTGCGTTTGCCTGCCAGTTTTGCATTAATAAACTGTCCACGTATGCCCCAGTTGGGGTTTATAAACTTTGTAAGGGTAAGTCCATAACCTACTCGCCAATCACGGGGATAGGGGACTACGTTATTATCGGCCACATCGCCATAAAAGAATGTGGAACCAAAATGAGCATCTAACTTCCAATTGTTCCAAAATGTACCTTTGGTGAGGGTATCTTGTTTTTGAGCCATCATTTGACCCTTGCTAAAAACAATTAGGGCTAGAAAAATTAGGATTGTATATAATGACTTCTTGTTCATAATCTTAGGTTTTTAGAATGCAACTAGGTAAATTAGATTCCTTATTGCGGCATTACCACTAACAAAACCCATTCCAAAAAATGCAAGCACTTATGATCCAATAAAATAACAATAAAAAACCATCCTAAAACATCCAAGCTCAAGAAAAGATATGTGCTGAAATACCAAAAAAACACTGGTCTCTTCATCAACAACTTTTCCGACCATAAAAAAAGCCCCTTTTTGAGGAGCTTCTTGTTTTACAATCTAGTTGGGTGGATGATGGGATTTGAACCCACGACTTTCGGAACCACAATCCGATGCTCTAACCGCTGAACTACACCCACCATTTTAAAGTGGGTGCAAAGATACAAAGTTTTATCAATTTGCAAGCGCTTTGGCAAAAACAAACCCAAAAAAAATACGGGCAACCCATAAAACAAGGTGCCCGTATTTATGCAGCAATCAAACAAGCTTATTTCTTTTTCTTCTTGTCCGATTTTTTATCAGATTTCTTGGCTTTTTCAGTTGACTTAGCCTTTTTGTCTTTCTTGGCATCTTTGCTTTTCTTGCCGTCTTTGTCTTTCTTGTGTTTCTTTTCAGGTTTTACGCCTTCTTGTTTAATAACTGCCTGGGCAGCAGCTAAACGTGCGATAGGAACACGGAAAGGTGAACAGCTAACGTAGTTAAAGCCAAGGGTATTACAGAATTCAACGGATGAGGGTTCGCCACCATGTTCACCACAGATACCAACTTTAAGTTTTTTGCGGGTTGAACGTCCTTTTTCAACGGCTACGCCCATCAATTGGCCAACGCCTTCTTGATCCAATATTTGGAACGGATCGTGTTTGAGGATGTTCTTTTTCAGGTAAACTGGCAAGAATTTTCCTGCGTCATCGCGCGAATATCCAAAGGTCATTTGGGTGAGGTCGTTGGTACCGAAGGAGAAAAACTCTGCTGATTCGGCAATTTTATCGGCAACCAAAGCGGCGCGGGGCACTTCTATCATTGTGCCAACCATATAATCGATACGTTCGTTGCGTTCGGCAAATACTTTTTCGGCAGTGCTACGGACGATTTCTTCCTGCATTTGCATCTCTTTCAAGGTTCCGGTAAGTGGAATCATGATTTCGGGAAGTGTTTTAACACCTTTGTTTTTTAGGTTAAGTGCAGCTTCGATGATAGCCCTGGCCTGCATTTCTGAAATCTCGGGATAGGTATTGCCCAAACGACAGCCACGGTGACCTAACATAGGATTGAACTCGTGCAACGACTCAACTTTTGCTTTAACTTCTTCAACACTGATTCCCATCTCGTCGGCCATTTCTTTTTGGTTGGCATCTTCGTGAGGAACAAACTCGTGCAGAGGAGGATCGAGCAAGCGAACCGTTACGGGTAAGTCGTGCATTGCTTCAAAAATACCTTCAAAGTCTTCGCGTTGGATAGGAAGAAGCTTTTCGAGCGCTTTGCGGCGGCCGGTTTCGTCGTCAGCCAAAATCATTTCGCGCATAGCTTTGATTTTGTCACCACCAAAGAACATATGCTCGGTACGGCATAAACCAATACCTTGTGCGCCAAACTGGCGAGCCACTTGCGAATCGTGTGGGGTATCAGCATTGGTACGGACCAGCATACGGGCATATTTATCGGCTAATTCCATTAATTCGCCAAAATCGCCGCTGAGCTCTGGGTCTCTTGTTCCGATTTTTCCATCATAAACTTCGCCAGTAGAACCATTTAACGAGATATAGTCGCCTTCTTTGTAAGTAACCTTGTTGGCAACCATGGTTTTCTTTTTATAATCGATCTTAACGCTGCCAGCACCTGAAACGCAGCATTTTCCCATACCACGAGCTACAACGGCAGCGTGTGAGGTCATGCCACCGCGTGCGGTAAGGATACCTTCGGCCACGTTCATTCCGCGCAAATCTTCGGGTGAGGTTTCGATGCGCACCAAAACCACTTTTTTACCTTCGGCAACCCATTTCTCAGCATCATCGGCTTGAAAAACGATTTGGCCAGTGGCAGCGCCAGGCGAAGCTGGCAAACCTTTTGATACAACTTTAGCTTTTTTAATGGCAGCGCCATCAAAAACAGGGTGAAGCAGTTCATCAAGTTTGTTGGGCTCAACACGCAACAAGGCTGTAGGCTCATCAATCATGCCTTCTTTAAGCATATCCATGGCTATCTTAACCTGTGCAGCGCATGTACGTTTACCATTACGGGTCTGAAGCATCCATAGCTTACCATCCTGAACGGTAAACTCAATGTCTTGCATGTCTTTATAATGATTCTCGAGCTTCTGTTGAGTTTCGAGCAGCTCTTTGTACAATTTTGGCATGGCCTCTTCCAAACTTGGGAAGTTGGCTTTGCGGTCAGCTTCGGAAACATTGGCTAGTTCGGCCCAACGTTGCGAACCAATCAACGTAATTTGCTGAGGAGTACGGATACCAGCTACTACGTCTTCGCCTTGAGCATTGATAAGGTATTCGCCATTGAAAAGATCTTCGCCAGTGGCTGCATCGCGAGTAAAGGCTACACCTGTAGCTGAGTTTTCGCCCATGTTGCCAAAAACCATTGCCTGAACGTTAACGGCAGTTCCCCATTCATCCGGAATGTTGTTCAATTGGCGGTAGAAACAGGCACGGTCGTTCATCCATGAATTGAAAACGGCCATAACCGAACCCCAAAGTTGTTCCCATGGGCTTTCGGGGAAGTCTTTTCCTGTTTGTGTTTTTACGGCTGCCTTAAACCTTTTTACCAATTCTTTCAGGTCGTCGGTGGTAAGGTCGGTATCATTATGAACTTTTCTTTCTTCTTTCAGATGTTCGATAATTTCTTCGAACGGATCAGCGTCTTCTTTTGAAACGGGTTTCATTCCAAGAACCACATCACCAAACATTTGCACAAAACGGCGGTAGCTATCCCAAGCAAATCGCGCGTTACCAGTTTTCTTGGCAAGACCTTCAACAGCCGCATCGTTTAAACCAAGGTTCAATACGGTGTCCATCATGCCGGGCATGGAAGCGCGGGCACCTGAACGAACAGAAACTAAGCAAGGATTGTCCTTATCGCCAAAACCTGTTTTCATGATCTTTTCGATAAATGCAATACCCTTTTCAACCTCAGGTTTGATCATTTCAACTACTGCATCATGACCAATCTTGTAATAAGCATCGCAAACCGCTGTGGTAATGGTAAATCCCGGTGGCACTGGCACACCTATCAGATTCATTTCTGCCAGGTTAGCGCCTTTGCCACCCAACAGGTTTTTCATTTTGGAATCGCCTTCGGCTTCACGGTTACCAAAAAGGTAAACGTACTTTTCGCCTTTCTTTTCTTTCTTCGACATCGTTTTTAATCCTCCTATTCGAGTTTAATATAACAAATTGTAAATCAACTATTAATAATCTTTTTCACAATAAACCCGCAAATGTACTCATATTTTGCTTACCTGAACCGATAATTTATGAACCTTTTTGCCACCAAAACGGTTTACACTTACGGCTATTCTTTTGGAAATGATTGTAAACAAACGTTTGCACCCAATATCGAAAAAAATTAAAACTATTTCATGAAAGGCATTCAAGACTACTATCCCGACCATTTTGCCCATTGCTATGGTTGCGGAAGGCTAAACAAACAGGGCTTACAGCTTAAAACCAACTGGGATGGCGATGAAACACTAAGCCTATACACCCCTCAAGCACATCATACCGCAATAGAAGGCTTTGTGTATGGAGGCTTGCTTGCCTCATTGATTGATTGCCATGGCACAGGTTCGGCATCACTCGCTTTTGCCCGTAAGGATGGAATTGATGTAAGCGAGCACAATGCGCCCCGTTGCGTTACGGCATCGCTAAAGGTTGATTACCTTAAACCTACCCCAATTGATGGAACTATCACCGTAACAGGGACTATAAAAGAACTTAAAGGGAGGAAGGCTATTATAGAGGCTTTCCTAAGCGTGAATGGCGAGCTATGCGTTAAAGGGGAAGTTATCGCGATACGAATAAACGACGACTTTGGCAAAAAATAGCTTTGTGTGATCTGAACATTGATTGGAAATGACTTGGCAAACGAAACAGAAAAAAGCCTTGTCCTTATTCCGGTTTTTCATCCAAAGACTTCACCCACCTATCGTTTCATCTCGGCTCTAGCCATGCTTGCATCAATTGTAGGTAGCTAATTGATTTGAAGCTTTCGAGTTTTAGCAGGTTGATTGTATTTTTGATACAACATAATCTACTAATTCAGTTGCTGTGACATTACCCACCGCAAAAACCTTGAAATTGGCAGGTTGATAGGTTCGCAAAACCTGATCGAGCAGGCTTGGTCTTACCGAAACGATGATAACAGCCAATGGCTCCTTTAACAAAGTTCGCAACGATGAATCCCAAGCTTTTCCTTTTAACTCCAAAGGGCCAATTTCATCAATTATCACCGCAGCCGCATCGCTTTTTCCGGTTAATGCCTGAACCCCAAACTCAATAGCTTCTGGGTTAAACGAATAATTTCCAATGGTAGCTTCGTTTTGCTCCGAAGTTTTGTTAGCCAGTTCCATTGTTTGGCCTGTTGCCAGATTCATGATGGCATAGCCAGAGCGTTGACCATCTTTTATGGTGGCTGGCTGCAAAATTCCTTTCAGGGTAAAGCCTTTGTTTTGGAACTGATCGGCTGTGGCAGAAAGCAAGCTTGTTTTGCCGCTTCCTTTTGTGCCCGTAACAATTACTAAGCAGGGCTGGGCAATACGTTGGGTCTGTACAAAGGCTAGCCATTGTTCTAATTGCAAAACCATGGTTCCCAAAACATGCAAGGGTTTTTTAACAAAGGTGGAAACGGGAGGAAGGCTTCCCAGAATGTAAGGTAATACCCCGAACGAAACTTCGAGCGCCTTGGGCAATTGCGTAAAACCAATGCGAACAAAGAACATGCGTACACTTGGATTATATAATTCCTTGCTTAAGCCTGCAAAACCGGTGATGATAAGCGCCGCCCTAAAATTCATGGCGATGCCCATTAGCAAGCCCTCTTGCCAAGGATGAAGGGAACTGGATAAACCACTCAACATAAAGCTGGCTAACATGGTAAGCAGCACAAAAACAATCCAAAAACGCGGTTTTTTAAGCGAATTCATCGCTCGTTTGTAGCGGTTCATAATAAAGATTACCTGAACAGCAATGAGTGGTGCCCAAATGTACCATTGATAGAAGTTTATGGAAGCTAATCCTAACACTAGCATACCAATAATATACAGTATCCACCAAGCATTGTACTTAAAATGCCCTGCAGTGGCAATGGCAAAAGGAAGCTCAGCCTTTTGAAGGGCAATTGCAGGGGCAGGTTTGTTGTGTGATTTCAACCGGCGCCCAAGTAGTATGCCGAGCAAACCAGCAATAAGGCCAAACAAAAGATACAAACTTGCCAGCAAAACTATGGGTGACCATGGGCTTACGATGCCAAAATGAAGTTGTTTGCTGGCCCAGGAAAGCAAACCCTTGTAAAGGTTCACAATATCGAACCCATACATGATGATAAAGTTAAAAATTCGCTGGAAGATGTTCCACAGCATGGCCAAGGCACTGCCAAGCAACAAACCGGCGATGTTGCGCCCAAGCACCCGGGTGGCTGCTTCAAGCAGGAAAGCTTCGGTTATAATGGCAATCATGGGCCCAAAAATGACGGCTGAGGGTGAAATTGTTTTCATGAGGGCGCAGATAAGCCCAGCACGCCAAAACAACCCACGCGAATCCCATAGGTAAGAGGTTGACGTTAAAAGAATAATGCCAATAGCGGTCAATAGATTGGAGCTAAACGGAATATGCAGGTTATGCAAAAAACTTCCCAGCACGATTTCAGAAGAGGCCCAGAGGCTACCCAAGATGGCGGCTTTGAGCCACTTTTGCTGTGAGCTTGCTAACTTATCCATTTAGAATACCGATTTTTTGAGCAGCACCGCGGTACAAATGATAGCCACTCCCACCCTGCTCTACCATTTCGATCATCAATTTTGGATTTAAAACCATAAGCGAACCAATGAGCGTAACACCAGCATCGAACAACAATTTTGGAGGATACGCTGCCGAAGGCCCAACCAGTATTACTTGTTGGCCCTGGCTTACATGGTTTATCAATTCGCTAAACGTGCCATTTACCAAGGTAAGGCCTGTAATTATTATCACCTCCGAATCTTTTAGGGCAGCTTCAGCATTGGCATAGGGAACAAAAAGATGTTGTTGCTGAGGGAACAAAGTACTTTGTTCGAGCTCCACCACTTTTAGCGTATGCCCAGCGGTTTCGAGTCTTTTGATGTAGGACTGAAAGGCTCCTACCAAACATACCTTTAAGGATTTATTGGATACGATGGATTGAATTGGGTCATAATCGTAGCGGATTTCATAGGCCGATTCATTCAACAAAGTGGATGAAAAAGCACTGATGGCGGCCATTTTCACGGACCGGATTAAGTTGCCGTTTAGGTTGCAATCGAGCAAATCGAGGAGGCTATGGTTTACAAAATTCCCGGGTGAAAATGGGCCAAAATACCTGTCCTCAACTTTACAGGGCCCTGGTTGTGCAGCATGCAGTGTTCCGGAAACCCCGGTTGTTCCATCCTTAAACTGTATGGCCGTAAGGTGCTGCCCAATTACAACCCTATCGAGTACCACAGGCTCAATTCTGCGCCGATAATTATGTATCAAATACTGAATTACGCCATCAATATCCAACGAATAGTTCATAAAATGGGATTGGATTAATGCGTGGCAAAGGTAGGCTTATGCAATGGAACTGCATAAAAAAATCCGGCACCTAATGGCAACCGGATCTTTAAACAAACAATCCAAAAACACTACTTTATAACAAGTTTCTTTTTAAAGGTGGCTGTATCGCTCTTAACGATAACCATGTACATACCATTGTTTAATTGCAGATCGAAATTGGTACGTGCTTCGGTAAGCGATGAACGGTAAACCTCACGCCCTGAAAAATCGACCAAGCTAATAAACGTATTGGTTCCAAGGCTGGGCAGTTCAACTGTAAAGTTTCCATTGCTTGGCGAAGGGTAAACCAAGAGTTTTGCATTCAAATCATCGGCGATGCCGGTGGTGTTAAGTACGTCAACCGTAAATTCTGATGACCATACACCTTGCCCGCAAGTGTTTATACCTTTAACCTTAACCGTGGCAGCACCAATATAATTATCCCAATTAACCACAGCAGTTGTTCCATTGCCAGTAATTGAGCCTGCTGATGCGGGTAATAATTCCCACTCGTACGATGTGGCATTTGCAGCTCCTGTTGTGGTATAGTTGCTTGAAGAAACAAAGCCTAAATCAACAATTGCTGGACCTGAAGGCGTTGATGCCACCGAAGGCAAGTTTGCTGGTGTAATTGCCAATGTGCTGGAAGGGCTCACGCCACAAGTGTTAGAAGAACTAACACTAACATTACCAGCGGTTGATCCGAGGGTAACAGTTATTGAATTTGTTCCTTGACCCGAAGTAATGGTTGAACCTGCTGGAACTGTCCAAGTGTAAGAAACACCCGATACGGAGGTAACCGAATATACCTGGCTGCTACCTTGGCAAGCTGTGGCATTGCCCGAAATGGATGAGGGTTGCGCAGGGGCTGAGTTAACCGTTACGGCTTTATTGCTGGCAGGTCCATTGCCTGCTGTGTTGGTGCCATAAACACTGATATTGCCTGATGCGGCGGAAGCAGAAAAGTTAACCGAAATGCTGATGGTTCCTTGGCCTGAGGTAATGCTGGCACCTGTTGGAACAGTCCAAACATAGGAAGTTGCACCCGCTACGGCGGCTATGGAATAGGATTGGGTTGAGTTTTTGCAAACTTCGGTAGGTCCGGTAATTGGGCCTGCAGCACCCGGGGCACTGGCAGCTTCGCTAACTACCAATTGGCTGAGGGTTACGGGACCGGGCTTGTTGCGTGCAAAAGCACCGTAAAATGTAACGTTGCCCGTACCGGCAGCGGGGGCTGTCCAGTTAAAAGTCCATGTGCTGATGCTAGGCGAGGCATTGGTATGTGTAACATATTTTCCGCCTCCAACCAATTGGCTGTTGGTGCCAGCGGCCAAGGTTCCCAACAAGGTTCCGGATGCATTTTGAGGAGAAACCTCAAAACCAAACTTGCCAGAGCCCGTAAGCGAGTTGGTAGCTGTAATTTGATAGGTTGTTCCGGGTACATAACCGCTGGCAGGAATGTTCGAAGTAATCCAACCCGTTGAAGAAGTGGCTGTGCCACCATGGCAGGAGGTGCAGTTTTGTCCATCACCGGGTGAGCCGGTATATCCTGCGGGAGCTCCTGTGGGATAAAGGGTTTCGAAACTGGTCAAACCAAGCACGGCAATAACTACAATAGCTAAGAGTAAAAAAGTTTTTTTCATACGTAAATCGTTAAGTTTTCAATCTAATTTAGATTCAATATACATAAAGAACACATATAGCTACAATTAGTTGTATTTGCCAATGTTATGAAATTGTTAATTCAGTATCTATTACAAAAACCATTGCGTGGCTTACAAGTTTTACTAGGCGCAAAAGCCGCAAAATAAGCGGCAAGGATAAAAAGCAGCCCTATTGGCACCCAAGCGGCAAGGATGGAGGCTCTGCTTTCAAAATAATCTGCACTTTTGCAATTATTATACAATGTGAATTAAACAAACTATGACCACACACGAAATAATGACCCAGTTGGAGGCCTTTGGCAACGCCAGCACCAAAAAGACCCTGATGAGCCACGGCGCACGCGAGCCCCTCTTTGGAGTGAAGGTGGAAGATTTGAAGAAAATCTTAAAGAAGACCAAGAAGAACCATGCGCTTTCGCTCGAGCTTTACGATACTGGCAACAGCGACGCCATGTACTTGGCCGCCTTAATGGCCGACGAAACCCAACTAACGGAAGCACAACTTGAGCAATGGGTTGAGCAAGCCTATTGGTTCTACCTGAACGAATTTGCCGTGCCCTGGGTTGCCGCCGAAACACCTTTTGGGTTTTCATTGGGGCTGAAGTGGATTGAATCAACAAAGGAGACCACCGCGGCGGCGGGATGGGGAACCTTGGCAAGCATTGCAGCATTGAAAACGGAGCTGGATGTTGAAACCTATAGCAAGCTCTTGGACCGTATTGAAAAGGAAATACACACCGCCCCCAACCGTGTACGCTATGTAATGAATGGGTTCTTGATTGCCATTGGCAGTGCTGTTCCCGAATTGAATGCTAAGGCTTTGGCCATAGCTGCAAAGGTGGGCAGCGTTCGGGTGGATATGGGTGGCACAGCCTGCAAAGTGCCCCTGGCTACCGAGTACATACAGAAAGTGATGGATAAGGGCGGGCTGGGCAAAAAACGCAAATCGGCAAGGTGTTGATGGGGAAGGATTGAAATTCAAAGATTTAAGGATTCAAAGATTTAAAGATTCAAAGATTCAAGAATTAAATGATTTATTGCAGGATGTGTGGGGTGGACAAGTAAACACTGTTTACTAAGGGGTGAATGGGTTATCGGATCTTGTTATTCTGCCATTGTTTTTGGCTACCGCTAGACTGCTATATGGATGGTGGCTGAAACGAATCTAGATTAGGACTAGGAAATTAATTAAAAAGATATCCCTTTGAATTCGGCAAACTACAAATTAATACGATGAAACATATGGAATCAACAAATAATGAGATGCTTACCGGAAAAGCTGCCAGCATTGATGAATACATCTTAAATCATCCGGAAGAAATCAGGCTGAGGCTGCAACAGCTTCGTGAAACAATTCAAGTTGCTGCACCCGAAGCCCAAGAGGCAATAAGTTATGGTATGCCCGCCTTTCGGTACAATGGCATACTGTGTTATTTTGCCGGATACAAAAACCATATCGGGTTTTATCCGACGGGTTCGGGCATTAAGGCCTTCGAGCAAATGCTATCGGGCTTTAAGTGGAGCAAGGGAGCCGTGCAGTTTGCGCATACCAAAGCATTACCCCTGGAATTGGTAAGCGAAATGGTGAAATACAGAGTGGCTGAGAATCAAGCGAAAGGGCTGAAGAATAAGAAGTAAAAGGAAAGTAGATCGGAGAATTGCGCGATGAGCAGTAGTGAGATTGCAGTTGCAAACATGCTACATGTGAATACACGCCAAATATAAAATCGGTTATTGATGGGGTATTTGATTCAAGTCCAAATAAAAGACCCGTTGGTTATGAGCCAATAAATACATCGCTTTGCATCAAAATCCTTCTCGAATCACGGGATGAACTAATTGTCCTATAACCATTTGATCGCATAAACAGGTTTAAGCAAGTGCCTGGCAGCCGCTCTTTCATAATCAATCCATCCGGGAAATGGGCAAAGTTCAATTAACAACCGAATTAATAACGAATTATCCTGTAAACCAGATAGTTGTTCCGGTATTAGTATCTTTCGGTAAATCGCACCCACATTGCAACCAATCCGCGGGCTATGAGTGGAAGCAAATTGGTGGGGCTTAGTAGCCTAAAAAGGATAAACCAATCAAAGAAAATTGATAATTTTGCCAACTACAACACCCATGCCGCATTAGCTAGACTCCATCGTTTTTTTGGTTCAGAAGGCATGGTAAAAAGCTTGTGAACAAAGTTATTATTCAAATGTTCCAACCTCATGGAAGCACCCTATTCTGAACTGCCCTTTTTTACCAACCTGCTTATCTTGTTGGTAGCTGCCAAAACATTTGGCGAAGTGTTTGAGCGTTTTAAACAACCCTCGATGATTGGTGAAATACTTGCAGGAATTATATTGGGGCCTAGCATGCTTAACCTTATCCATCGCACCGAGGACATCAAAATTATTTCGGAACTTGGCATCTTTTTATTGGTGATAATTGTAGGTCTAGAAATCAACATCGACGATATCCTTAAATCGTTAAAAGGCCGTAACATCATTATCTCGATCATGGCTTTTTTCTTGCCTTTTGTCAGCGGTTTTACGGTAGGCCACCTCTTTCATCAAGATGTAATGACATCGGTGTTTATCGGGCTTTGTGTAGCAATAACAGCACTGCCTGTTAGTATCCGCATCCTGATGGACCTGGGCAAAATAAATTCCTTTGTTGGCCAACGGATTATCTCGGTGGCTATTTTTGATGATGTGCTGGCATTATCAATTCTGGGTGTATTACTAACAATAAAAGATACCGATATGAGTGTGCTATCGGTTGCTTTAGCTGGAAGCATATCCTTACTCAAGCTATTGGTTTTTATAAGCTTACTGAGCCTGGCATATATCGCCGTAAAGAGAATATTACGCAAGGGAAATTACCTTGAAGAATCGCTTACCAAGCTCTTAGGGTTCTTGAAGGGCAAGGAGCCACTATTTGCCATATTCTTTGCTTTTGTGCTGCTGTTTTCTACCTTCACCGAAACACTTGGCCTACATTTTATTGTCGGGGCATTCGTGGCTTCGCTCTTGATTAGCGAAAACCTCATTGGCAAAGAAAACCTTAAAACCATCGAAAAAACCACAAGCAACATTGCTATGGGCTTCTTGGCGCCAATCTTTTTTGCCGGCATTGGCCTTGAATTTAACGTTCAATCCATCAACAACATCGGGCTGATGATTTCAATCGTGTTGGTTTCGTACATTTCGAAAATCTTGGGCGGATACTTGGGCGGTAAGTTTGCCGGCCTAAACCATCAGATTTCGATAACCCTGGGAATAGGCCTAAATGCAAGGGGCATCATGGAATTGGTAATAGCCAATATAGCCTATAAGGCTGGTTTAATAAGTACTGAAGTTTTCTCTGTGTTGGTCCTTATGGGCGTTCTCACTACCCTTACCACACCCATGATGCTAAAAAGGGCCTTTGCAAAGCTGGATTAGGCAATATCTTTTTACGCATCGCACCCTACTACCTCCACCTCCTTAACCAGGTAAATCAAGGCGAAATGGTTTAGGAAGACCATGGTTTTATTGAAGGAAGTGAATAAGATGGTGAGGGTGATTAATTTGCAGATACGTACGATAGCGCGCATCTACAACACCAGAAAAAATCACGAAACAAAAAAGCAAAACCAGGTTTTGTTGGTTTAACATCGTTTATCTTTGCCAAAAATGATGAGCGGTGGCATTCAACATATTGCCTAATTCAATGGTTTTTTTTGCCGCAAAAAAATTCAAAAGCTGAATTAAACCTGTTATTATGGAAGCTGTTCGAGTATTTATAAAAATAGTTTACAAAGGTTGTTTGCTAACGACTTTGGGTTTGTTAAGCTTGCCTATTAACTCCCAAATAAGCCCTCACTGTAGTACATCATTGGAATTTATCACACTTTTTTCAAATAAGGATTCGAACTCGGTTGCTTGTTACCGAATACCAGCCCTGGCTATGGCTCCCAATGGCGATTTGTTGGCCGTTGCCGATCAACGGATACCTTCGTGTGCCGACCTCAACCGTAATACTGACATCAACCTGGTGCTTCGTCGCAGCCATGATGGGGGCAAAACCTGGATGCCCATGGAAACCTTGGTTGATTATCCCTTGGGCCAATCGGCCTCGGATGCATCCTTTGTGGTTGACACGGCTACAGGAACAATCTGGTTGTTTTTTAATTACATGGATCACGCTCAAGCGCCCCAAGTATATCATCACAAGGTAATGGCCAGTCAAGACAATGGCAAGAGCTGGGATGCCCCGCAGGATATCACGGCACAGATTTGCAAGCCCGAGTGGATAAACGATTTTAAATTTATCACCTCGGGCAAAGGCTGGCAAACCAAAGACGGCAGCCTGCTGCATACCTTGGTCCATTTAAACCTAGGTGTGTTTGTATTTGGCAGCAGCGACCACGGCAAAAGCTGGTTTATACTCGACAAGCCATTGCAGCCCGCCGATGAATCAAAAATTATCGAATTGGCCGATGGGCGGTGGATGGTGAATAGCCGGGTAAACAACATGGGCTTTAGGTATGTGCACATATCTGACAATAAAGGTATTAACTGGGCAACCTATGCGGACACCGCTCTACACGACCCAGGCTGCAATGCCAGTATCGTCCGCCATACGACTTCAAACGGACATAAAAGTGACAAGCTATTTTTTGTGAACATCCACAACCAAACGTTCCGCAAAAACCTTGCAATCAGCGTAAGTGGCGATGAAGGGAAAACTTGGACACAGCCCAAGACCATTTATAGCGGAAATGCCGCCTATAACGATGCATGTGTTTTGCCAAGGGGTGAGCTAGGTGTGCTGTTCGAAAAGGATGATTATGTTGACATTAGTTTTGTCAGGCTCTCAATTGAATGGATATTAGAAACCAACAAAGCTAAGGACTAAGCACTTGCGCTGACTTCTATAGTGCCTTGCTGCCATAAGCAGGTTGATTATACAAAATACCCGACTCCAATTTGGTAGAACCCTGCAAGCATACTGACATTTTCAGCAAAAGAGATGTCTGCTTTAGTAATGCGCTAGCCATTGGGCAATTATGGGTCACTTCCAAAAATTAGGGGATAAAGGATTAGAATTGGAAACTGCTTAGCATTTTCATTATTTGTCCCGTTAAGGACAATATGTTGGTAGAAAGTTATTGGTTATATTTGTAAAAAGTCCCGTAGGTACGAAATATATAAAAAATCATAGCAAATACATAAAAACAGATTCATATACAGGCTGTTTATACGGGTTAAAGCTGGAAATATATTATCCGTTTTACGGTTGAATTTGATAACAGCGATATTTTTAATTGATTATAGCGTACCTTACGGCACTTAATCGATTTTCAACCCTGTTTTCTACCAATACCACGTCCCTACCGGGTCTTAGATGTGAAGCTATTTGCTGATATTCCTACTTCTTATCAACATGAATAGCAGGAATTGGATAGCTTTACAAT